>JAFLEA010000064.1 GCA_017302035.1 Lysobacterales bacterium | reverse complement strand
GGGGCCGGGGCGCCGGGGCAGGGCACTGCCGAGCGCGGCGCGCCCGGCGGCGACGGCGACCGCTGGAGCCGGGAGCGCTTCGAGCAGTCGGGCACCTGGCTCAAGCGTCCGCCCTATGACTACGAGCCGACCAGCTTCGACCGCTATTGGGTGCCCAACGAATCGCTGCTGGCCGAATGGGTGCGCAAGGGCAGGAAGACCGTGGCGATCCCGATCCCGGGCACCAGCAAGAAGATCAACTGCGTGGTGTCGCTGCTGCAGCTCGGCGGCGGCTGCAGCATCGTCGACCCCAACCTCAACGAACAGCCCGCCGAAGGCAGGCCGCCGCCGGACGTCCCGTTCAAGCCCGAGCTGCAGGAAGACAACGGCAGCGTGCGGCCGTCGTGATCGGCGGGCGCGCCTGCTAGAATCTGCGGCCGCAATCCAGCCTGCCGCCCCGCCATGATCGAGCTCAATCCCGTTCGCCAGCGCATCGCCGACCTCACCGGCCGGGTGGTCTCGCTACGGGGGTATCTTTGACTACGACGCCAAGCAGGAGCGTCTGGAAGAAGTCAATCGCGAGCTGGAGCTGCCCAACGTCTGGGACGACCCGGAGCGCGCCCAGGCCCTGGGCCGCGAGCGCGCCATGCTCGACAAGACCGTCGGCGGCATCGCCATGGTGCTGGATGGCCTGAGCGGTTCGTCCGAACTGCTGGAACTGGCCGAGGGCGAGCAGGACGAGGACACCGCCCTGGCGGTGGTGGCCGACGTGGAGCGCTACGAGAAGGACATCGAGAAGCTGGAATTCCAGCGCATGTTCTCCGGCAAGATGGACGGAGCCAATGCCTTCGTCGACATCCAGGCCGGTGCCGGCGGCACCGAGGCCCAGGATTGGGCCGAGATGCTGCTGCGCATGTACCTGCGCTGGTGCGAGTCGCGCGGCTGGAAGACCGAGCTGATGGAAGCCAGCGGCGGCGAAGTGGCCGGGATCAAGTCGGCCACGCTGCGGGTCGAGGGTGACTTCGCCTACGGCTGGCTCAAGACCGAGACCGGCGTGCACCGGCTGGTGCGCAAGTCGCCGTTCGACTCGGACAACCGTCGCCATACCAGCTTCACCTCGGTGTTCGTCAGCCCCGAGGTCGACGACAACATCGACATCGAGATCAACCCGGCCGACCTGAAGACCGACGTGTATCGGTCCTCGGGCGCCGGCGGCCAGCATGTGAACAAGACCGAGTCGGCGGTGCGCATCACCCACGTGCCGACCGGGATCGTGGTCGCGTGCCAGACCGGCCGCAGCCAGCACCAGAACCGCGACAACGCGATGAAGATGCTGGCGGCCAGGCTCTACGAGCTGGAGATCCAGAAGCGCAATGCCGAGCGCGACGCGGTCGAGGCCACCAAATCCGACATCGGCTGGGGCAGCCAGATCCGCAACTACGTGCTCGACCAGAGCCGGATCAAGGACCTGCGCACCGGGATCGAGCGCAGCGACACCCAGAAGGTGCTCGACGGCGACCTGGACGAATTCGTCGAGGCCAGCCTCAAGGCGGGCCTGGAAGCGGGATCGAAACGCAGCGACGCGGCCTGAGGGTGCCGCGGCCGGCAGGCCGCGCAGCCCGAGGCGCTGCGTCCGCATCCTCCACGACGAGATGCCCGGTGCCGCGATCGCGCTATCCGGAGCCCCCGAACACGACGCCCGATCCCGACCATGACCGAACCCACCGACACCAGCAGTCCCACCGTCCACGTCGACGAGAACCACCTCATCGCCGAGCGCCGCGCCAAGCTGGCCGCGCTGCGCGAACAGGGCGTGGCCTTCCCCAACGATTTCAAGCGCGTCGAGTACGCCGGTGACCTGCAGGCGCAGTACGCCGATGCCGAGGCCTGGACCGGCGAGGCGCTGGAAGCCTCCGGTCGCACCGTGGCCATGGCGGGCCGGTTGATGGCCAAGCGGGTGATGGGCAAGGCCAGCTTCGCGCAGTTGATGGACGAGTCCGGTCGGATCCAGCTGTTCCTGCAGGCCAATGCGCTGGGCGAGGCCTACGAGGCCTTCAAGTCCTTCGACGTGGGCGACATCGTCGCGGTCGAGGGCGGCCTGACCCGGACCCGCACCGGCGAGTTGTCGGTCAAGGCGGGCTCGCTGCGCTTGCTGGTCAAGTCGCTGCGCCCGCTGCCAGACAAGTGGCATGGCCTGAGCGACGTGGAGCAGCGCTATCGCCAGCGCTACGTGGACCTCATCGTTACCCCGGAGGCGCGCGAGGTGTTCGTCAAGCGCAGCCGGATCATCCGCGCGATCCGCGAATGGCTGGACGGGCGCCGCTTCCTGGAAGTGGAGACGCCGATGATGCACTACATTCCCGGCGGCGCCACGGCCAAGCCCTTCGTCACCCACCACAACGCGCTGGACCTGGAACTGTACCTGCGGGTGGCGCCGGAGCTGTACCTCAAGCGCCTGGTGGTGGGCGGCCTGGAGCGGGTGTACGAGATCAACCGCAACTTCCGCAACGAGGGCGTGTCCACCCGGCACAACCCCGAGTTCACCATGCTCGAGCTGTACGAGGCCTACGCCACCTACCACGAGGTCATGGACCTGACCGAGAGCGTGATCCGCGACACCGCGCAGGCGGTGCTCGGGACCACCCGGGTGGAGTGGGAGGGACAGGCGATCGACCTGGGGCCGAAATTCCGCCGCTGGCGCATGGACGAAGCGGTGCGCCACCACAACCCGGAGATTTCCGCGGCCGACTGCACCGACCGCGAGGCGCTGCTGCGCCACTGCGGGCGGCTGGGGATCAAGGTCAAGCCGTCCTGGGGCTGGGGCAAGCTGCTGCTGGAGGTCTTCGAGGCCACGGTCGAGCACACCCTGGTCCAGCCGACCTTCATCACCGACCACCCGGTCGAGGTTTCGCCGCTGGCCCGCGCGTCCGACACCGAGCCGGGCTACACCGACCGCTTCGAGCTGTTCGTCAATGGCAAGGAACTGGCCAACGGCTTCTCGGAGCTCAACGACCCCGACGACCAGAAGGCGCGGTTCCAGGCCCAGGTCGAGGCCAAGGCCGGCGGCGACGACGAGGCCATGCACTTCGACGCCGACTACATCCGCGCCCTGGAATACGGGATGGCCCCGACCGGCGGCCTGGGGATCGGCATCGACCGGCTGGTGATGCTGCTCACCGGCAGCAGCTCGATCCGCGACGTGCTGCTGTTCCCCTACATGCGGCCCGAGGCCGGCTGACGAGGGGAGGCCGGGAAGTCCCCGGCCCCGGGCCAACGGCGGGCTCCGCCGAGGGCCACTGCGGCCGCTCCCGGCCAGGCAAAGCCCTGTTTCCGGCGCTGGGTCACGGTTTCGGGGCCGGCCTGGCCCGCCGCTGGCATGTTCCCTGCGTCTTTTCCCGGTAGAGGCGGGGCGGACGGTGCCCCGCGGCCCGGGCAGGGCGGAGGTGCAGCATGGGTGCGGTCGAGGCCGATACCGGGGTATTCTGCCGTTTGGAAACGGCAGGGTGGAACGGGGCGGAGCAGGACTTGGACATCGTCATCGTCGACGACCAGCCTTCGGCGCGCACGATGCTGCGCCATATCATCGAGGACATCGCCTCGGAGCTGGCCGTGCACGACTTCGGCGACGCGCGCCAGGCCCTGTCCTGGTGCGACGACAATCCGGTCGACCTGCTGCTGCTGGATTACCGGATGCCGGGCATGGACGGGCTGGAGTTCGCCCGTCGCTTCCGGCGCCTGCCCAAGCACCGCGACATCCCGATCATCCTGGTCACCGTGGTCGGCGACGAGCCGGTGCGCCAGGCCGCGCTCGAATCCGGGGTGATCGATTTCCTGGTCAAGCCCGTCCGCCCGCGCGAACTGCGTGCGCGCTGCCACAACCTGCTGCAGCTGCGCCAGCAGTCGGAAACGGTCAAGCAGCGCGCGCTGTCGCTGGAACAGCGCCTGCTGTCGAGCATGCACGAGGTCGAGGAGCGCGAGCGCGAGACCCTGTCGCGGCTGGCGCGCGCGATCGAGTTCCGCGATGCCGGCACCAGCGCCTACCTGGAGCGGATGTCGCGGGTGGCCGGCCTGGTCGCCGAGGGCCTGGGCCTGCCCGAGGAAGACGTGCGCACCATCGAGATGGCCGCGCCGCTGCACGACATGGGCAAGATCGCCATCCCCGACGCGGTGCTGATGAAGCCGGGCAAGCTCGACGAGGCGGAAATGGGGGTCATGCGCCGCCACCCGCGGATCGGCCACGAGCTGCTCAGCGGCAGCCAGAACCGCTTCATCCAGATCGGGGCGATGATCGCGCTGCGCCACCATGAGCGCTACGACGGCAGCGGCTATCCCGATGGCTTGGTCGGCGAGGCGATCCCGCTGGAAGCCCGGGTGGTTGCGGTGGCCGACGTGTTCGACGCACTGATCTCGCCGCGGCCGTACAAGGATGCCTGGACCATCGATGCGGCGCTGGCCTACCTGTACTCGCAGCGCGGGCGGCTGTTCGACCCGGAGTGCGTGGATGCGCTGATCCGCTCGCGCGAGCGCCTGCAGCAGATCTGCGAGCAGTACTCCACCGCCTCGCGGCGACCCGGGGGGCTGGGCCATGGCTGAAATGCTCGCCTGGTTCCGCGACCGCCTGTCCAACCGGCCCGACAGCGAACACGGGCAGGCGCTGGTCCGCATCGTCCTGATCCTGCTGATCCTGGGCTACGTGCTGCTGCCGTCCTCGCGCCGGGGCCTGGACCCGGACACGTACCGGGACGTGCTGGCGATCGTGCTCTCCGGCCTGGTCCTGAGTTGCGGGATCTTCGCCTGGCTGCTGGCCCGGCCCGGCCGCTCCGACGTGCGCCGGATGGCGGGCATGCTCGCCGACTACGGGCTCATGGCCGCCGGCATGATCCGCATGGGCGAGGCGTTGGCCTGGGTCTACGTGGTGGTGATGTGGGTCACCGTCGGCAACGGCCTGCGCTACGGCAACCGCTACCTCGTCGGTGCGGTGGCCATGGCCATGGCCAGTTTCGGCAGCGTGCTGCTGTTCAACGATTTCTGGGCGCAGGGCCAGGTGCGCGTGCTGGGCATCGGCCTGCTGATCGGCCTGGCCGCGGTCCCGCTGTACCTGTCCAGCCTGCTCAGGCAGCTGACCCGGGCCACCGAGGAGGCGCGCCGCGCCAGCGAGGCCAAGAGTCGCTTCCTGGCCAACATGAGCCACGAGTTCCGCACGCCGCTCAACGGCCTGGCCGGCATGTCCGAGCTGCTGGCAACCACCCGCCTGGACGACGAACAGCGCGAATGCGTGCGCACGATCCAGGCTTCGACCCGCACCCTGATGGCGCTGGTCGAGGACGTTCTGGACATCTCGGCGATCGAGGCCGGCAAGCTCAAGCTCAACCTCGAGGACTTCTGTCCGCGCGAGCTGGTCTCCGGCATCGGCCTGATCCTGCATCCGCAGGCGCGGGCCAAGAATCTCGACTACCTGGTGGTGATCGGCGAGGACGTGCCCGACATGGTCAACGGCGACCTGGGCCACATGCGCCAGGTGCTGCTCAATCTGGTCGGCAACGCGGTCAAGTTCACCGACCAGGGCAAGGTGCGGCTGGACGTGGAAGTCGCCCCGGCGGCGGCGGACGATCCCCGCACCCGCCTGCGTTTCTCGGTCACCGATACCGGCATCGGCATCCCGGCGGCGATGCGTGGCCGCCTGTTCGAGGCCTTCGAGCAGGCCGACGGCGGGCTGGGCCGCCGCCATGGCGGCACCGGCCTGGGCACGACCATCGCCAAGGGTTTGGCCGAGGCGATGGGCGGGCGGATCGGTTTCGAAAGCACCGAGGGCCGCGGCAGCCGCTTCTGGGTCGAGGTGCCGTTCGCGGCGCCGATGGCCCGCCCGCCGCATCCGGTGGCCGCGCCGTTGGCCGAGGTCGAGGCGGAGACTGCCCTGCGCGACGCCGGCGGCAACGTGATCGCCTTCGCCGACCCGTTCCTGCGCCATCGCGCCCGCGTGCGCAGCATGCAGCTGCTGGTGGCCGACGACTACGAGGCCAACCGCATGGTCCTGCTGCGCCTGCTGCAGAAGGCCGGGCACCGGGTGACCTGCGTGGACGGCGGCGAGGAGGTGCTCGATGCGATGGCCGCCGCCGAATACGACGCGATCATCGTCGACCTGCACATGCCCCGGGTCAGCGGTCTGGATCTGCTCAAGCAGTTGCGGGTGATGCAGGCTGGCGGGGGCGCACGCACGCCGGTGATCGTGCTCAGCGCCGATGCCACCCCGGAGTCGATCCAGCGCTGCGAGCAGGCCGGCGCCTACGCCTTCCTGGCCAAGCCGGTCGCGGCCGCGCGCCTGCTGGAGACCCTGTCGGACATCGCCGCCCAGCGTGGCCGCCGCGGCGCCGCGCTGGCGCAGCAGCGCCAGGCCGCGGCCGAAACGCCCGACGGCGTGCTCGATACCTCCGTGCTGGACGAACTGGCGGCGATGGGCATGGGCGAGCAGTTCGAGCGCGAGTTCATCTTCCACTGCCTGGCGGACGCGGACGGCTGCATCGGGGCGATGTCGCACGCGGCCGAAGAGGCGGACTGGGCGCGGGTGCGCGACCATGCCCATGCGATCAAGGGCGTGGCGGCCAACCTGGGCCTGACCCGGGTCGCGGCCCAGGGCAGCGAGTTGATGCGCCTGGCCGATTGGCAGATCCGCAACGAATGGCGGCAGCGGATCTCGATGCTCAACGCCGCCCTGACCCAGGGGCGCGAGGCGCTGGCGGCGCGCCAGCAGGCCCTGGGCGAGCTGCGCGATGGCGGCGAACCGGGGCTGTAGCCCCCCAAAGCATAGGCCCGGCATCCTGCCGGGCCCGATCTTCCCCCTGGCCTCCGCGGCCGCCGTTCCGGCGGCCATGCGGCGTGCGATCAGGCGGCTTCCGCGCTGGACCGGCGTGCCTGGGCGCGCACGATGCGGTCCATCGTCTTCAGCGACTTCTCGCCCAGCGCCAGGGCAGTGTCGACCCAGACCTCGGTGATGCCCATCAACTCGTCGTAGCTGACCGGCTGGCCGATCCGGCGCACGGCGTTCATCGCCAGGTGCGAATACGGCGCACGCTGCTGCTGGCGGATCAGTTCCTGCACCGCCGATTCGCCCTGGCCCTTGGGCACCAGAACGTCGACCACACCCAGCCGGTACATCTCCTCGCTGCTGTAGACCTCACCGCTGAGGATCATCTTCTCGGCCTGGCGCGGACTCACGCGCTTGCACAGGAACGAATAGGCGCCCATGCCCGGGAACAGCCCGAACAGCACTTCCGGCAGGCCCATGCCGACGCCTTCCTCGGCGACGATGGTGTGGCAGGCCAGGGCCATCTCCAGGCCGCCGCCCAGCGCATCGCCCTGGATCAGGGCCACGGTGTGGATGTCGCCGCCGAAGCCGGTGTGGACGTGGTGCACGCCCTCCACGCAGCGGCGGGCATAGGCCAGCAGGCGCTCGCGGTTGCCCTCGCGGATCAGGCGCCCGAACAGGTCCAGGTCGCCGCCGAGGTTGTAGGCCGAGGCGGCCGAGGCGAGCACGAAATGACGCAGCCGTCCCTGCTGCCGCTGCGGTTCGCGCAGGGTGATGGAACTCATGTACTTCCACATGTCCTCGAGCATCTCGAACCGGCAACACGGGCGCACGCCGGGGCCGGCGTCGGCATGCATGTACAGCCAGTGGGCGCTGCCGTCCGGCGGCGTCTGCACGCGGATGGTGGGGAACGAATGGGTACGCTGCAGTTTCTCGATGGTGCTCATGGCGGTCTTCTCCGGGGGCGGACTGGCCTGCAGCGGGGGCGGCAGGCAGGGGGGTGCTGCGAGGCCATGCTACACCTGAACCGGGAGTTAAAAGGCAATGGCCGCCCCGCACGGGAAATCCCGTGGCGGACAGGAGGGAAACGGTATCCGGAGGGCCGCCCCGGCCGGGGCTTCCGGGCCTGGGGCCGGGTTGCAGGCGGCGGGGGCGTCCCGGGCGCCCGGTCGTCGCCGGCCGGGCGGGTCCCCGTCGCGGCCTGGCCCGGGGGCCGCCGCTCAGGCCGGAGCGGCGTCGCGCAGTTCCTTGCGCAGGATCTTGCCGACGTTGGTCTTCGGCAACTCGGTGCGGAACTCGATCTGGCGCGGCTGCTTGTAGCCGGTCAGGGTCTCGCGGCAGTAAGCCTTGATCTGATCGGCGGTGAGCGAGGGATCCTTCTTCACCACGAACAGCTTGACCACCTCCCCGGAGCGCTCGTCCGGCACCCCGACCGCGGCCACTTCCAGCACCCCGGGCATGGCGGCGACCACATCCTCGATCTCGTTCGGGTACACGTTGAAGCCGGAGACCAGGATCATGTCCTTCTTGCGGTCGACGATGTAGACGAAGCCCTGCTCGTCGATCCGGGCCATGTCTCCGGTGTGCAGCCAGCCGTCGGCGTCGATCACCTTGGCCGTCTCGTCGGGCTTCTGCCAGTAGCCCTTCATCACCTGCGGACCCTTGATGCACAGTTCGCCGACGTCACCAGTGGCCAGGATCTTGCCGTCGTCGTCCTTGACGCAGGCGTCGGTGGAGGACAGCGGCAGGCCGATGGAGCCGTTGAATTCGGGGATGTCGAGCGGGTTGATGCAGGCCGCCGGCGAGGTCTCGGTCAGGCCATAGGCCTCGACCAGGGTCACCCCGGTGACCTGCCTCCAGCGCTCGGCCACCGCGCGCTGCACCGCCATGCCGCCGCCGAGGGTCACCTTCAGCCTGGAGAAGTCCACTTCGGCGAAGCCGGGCGTGTTGAGCAGGCCGTTGAACAGGGTGTTGACCCCGGTGATCGCGGTGAAGCCCGAGCCGTTCAGCTCCTTCACGAAGCCGGGCATGTCGCGCGGATTGGTGATCAGGTGGTTGAGGCCACCCAGTTCCATGAACACGAGGCCGTTCGCGGTCAGGGCGAAGATGTGGTACAGCGGCAGCGCGGTGATGATCACCTCCTTGCCGCGCTCCAGCTTGTTGGCCCCCAGCCAGGCCGAGGCCTGCTGCATGTTCGCCACCAGGTTGCGGTGGGTGAGCATCGCGCCCTTGGCCACGCCGGTGGTGCCGCCGGTGTATTGCAGGAAGGCGATGTCGCCAGGATCGATGTCGATCGTGGGCAGGGCATGGCGCTGACCGGCCGCGAGCGCGTCGCGGAAGCGCACCGCGCCGGGGATGTCGTAGTCCGGCACCATCTTCTTCACGTACCGGAGCACGAAATTGATGATGGCGCCCTTGGGGAAGCCGACCAGGTCGCCCAGGCCGGTGGTGATCACCTGCTTGAGCGGGGTATCGGCCAGCACTTCCTGCACGGTATGGCCGAAGTTGTCGACCACCACGATCGCGGCGGCGCCGGAATCGACCAGCTGGTGCCTGAGCTCGCGCGCGGTGTACAACGGGTTGACGTTGACCACGGTCAGGCCGGCGCGCAGCACGCCGAAGGTGGCGATCGGATACTGCAGGCAATTGGGCATCATGATCGCGACCCGGTCGCCCTTCTTCAGGCCCAGTTCGCCGAGCAGGTAGGCGGCGAATTGCGCGCTGGCCGCGTCGACCTCGGCGTAGGTCAGGGTCTTGCCCATGTTGCGGTAGGCGGGGCGGTCGCCGTAGCGCGAGACCGACGCGGCGAACACGGCGGGGATGGAGCGGTACTCATCCGGGTCTATTTCCGCGGGCACGCCTCGCGGATAGTTCTTCAGCCACGGACGATCCTGATTCATGGGTCCCTCCCTCCCAGGGTTGTGTACGCGTTGTCGGCGCCGGCTCGCTTTCCACGTGCCGCGGTGGGAGCATACCGTCCCGGATGGGAAAGGCGAAAGCGCATGTCTGGATGGAAGGGGATGGGGTGGTCGCTGGCCGGGGCACTGATGCTGCTGGCGGCAGGGATGCTGCTGGCGGCCGGTTGTTCGCGCAGCCCGCCGGAACAGCGCTTGCGCACGCAGCTTTCGACGATGCAGGCGGCACTGGAGGAACGCCGTGCCGGCGATTTCATGGACGGGGTGGCCGCCGATTTCGCCGGCAATGACGGGATGGATCGTGCTGCGCTGCAGCAGGTGGTGCGCGCGCAGGTGCTGGCCAATGCACGCATCGGCCTGACCCTCGGGCCGGCGGAAGTGGCGCTGGTCGACGACCGCGCCACGGTGCGCTTCAGCGCCGTGGCTTCCGGTGGCGGCGGCCGCATCGTGCCCGAGCGGGCCCAGGCCTGGGACGTGACCTCGGGCTGGCGCGACGAGGGCGGCGACTGGCGGCTGTACTACGCCGAATGGAAGCCGCGTTGAGGCCCGCCCGCGGCAGCGCATGCCGCCGCATCGCTAGGTGCCGCCGCAGCACTCAGGTGGAGCGGACGGCGAGTCCGCTGCCCCGGGCCGGATGTGCCGGCTGACGATCGGCACCCGTACCTTGACCAGGCCGGGCCGGGCCGGGTCAGATCAGGCAGCCTTGCGTGCCGCCAGTTGCCGGAGCACGTACTGCAGCAGGCCGCCGTGCCTGAAGTATTCCACCTCCTTCGGCGTCAGCAGCAGCACGTGGGCGAGGAACACGATGGAAGTGCCGTCAGCCCGGCGTGCGGTGATCGTGGCGGTCCTGCCGGCGCCGTCGTCCAGGCCGGTGACGTCGTAGGTCTCGGTGCCGTCCAGGCCCAGCGACTGGGCGTTCTGGCCGTCGGGGAACTGCAGCGGCAGCACGCCCATTCCGACCAGGTTGGAACGGTGGATGCGCTCGAAGCTTTCGGCGATCACCGCCTTGACCCCCAGCAGGTTGGTGCCCTTGGCCGCCCAGTCGCGCGATGAGCCGGTGCCGTATTCCTTGCCGGCGATCACCAGCAGTGGAGTGCCGGCGGCCTTGTACTCCATCGCCGCGTCGTAGATCGGCATCTTCTGCGGGGGTTGGGTGCCGAAGTACAGCGTATTGCCGCCTTCCTCGCCGCCGAAGAACAGATTCTTGATCCGGATGTTGGCGAAGGTGCCGCGGACCATCACGTCGTCGTTGCCACGGCGGCTGCCATAGCTGTTGAAGTCGGCCGGCTGCACGCCGCGTGACTGCAGGAAGCGGCCGGCGGGCGAATCCTTCTTGATACTGCCGGCCGGGGAGATGTGGTCGGTGGTGATCGAGTCGCCGAACAGGCCCAGCACGCGCGCGCCGTGGATGTCGCCGATCGCGCCCACCGCCATGGTCATGCCGTCGAAGTAGGGCGGGTTCTTGATGTAGGTGGAGCCGGCGTCCCAGGCATACAGCTCGCCGCCGCTGGAGTCCATCGAGTTCCAGCGCGCGTCGCCCTTGAACACGTCGGCGTAGTTCTGCGCGAACAGTTCCGGGCCCACGGTGGCGGCGATGGTGTCGCCGACCTGCTTGTTGCTCGGCCAGATGTCGCGCAGGAAGACGTCGTTGCCGTCCGCGTCCTGGCCCAGTGGTTCGCGGCTGAGGTCGATGTCGACCGTGCCGGCGATGGCATAGGCCACCACCAGCGGCGGCGAGGCCAGGTAGTTCATCTTCACCTCGGCATGGATGCGGCCCTCGAAGTTGCGGTTGCCCGAGAGCACCGCGGCCACCGCCAGGTCGTTCTCGGCGATGCCCTGCGACACCGCCTGCGGCAGCGGGCCGGAATTGCCGAT
This sequence comes from Lysobacterales bacterium, assembly GCA_017302035.1. Classification (GTDB taxonomy): domain Bacteria; phylum Pseudomonadota; class Gammaproteobacteria; order Xanthomonadales; family Xanthomonadaceae; genus Pseudoxanthomonas. The sequence continues at coordinate 3,315 of JAFLEA010000064.1, read as the reverse complement.
GCAGGTGGTGCAGCCGTAGCCGACCACGTAGAAACCCAGCTTCTCCAGGTCGCCGAGCACGCCGGCCTTGCGCAGGTAGTCCGTGACCACCCGCGAGCCGGGGCCGAGCGAGGTCTTCACCCAGGGCGCGGCCTTCAGCCCCCGGGCCACGGCATTGCGCGCCAGCAGGCCGGCGCCGAGCATCACCGCCGGGTTGGAGGTGTTGGTGCAGGAGGTGATCGCGGCGATCACCACCGAGCCGTCGGTCAGGTGGTGCTCGCCGTCGTCGAGGGTGATCCTGGACATCGGCTTGGCCGCCAGCCGCTCGGCCTGCGGCTGGTCGCCGCCCTCGGCGACCAGCGCCTGCACCGCCTGGCCGACCTTGCGATGGGCCACCAGGCCTTCGACGTTGGCGTTGAAGTTGGCCTTCATGTCCTCCAGCAGCACCCGGTCCTGCGGGCGCCGCGGACCGGCCAGCGAGGGCTTGACCTGGGCCATGTCCAGTTCCAGCACGGACGAATAGCTGGCCGGCGCCTGACCGGGCTCGTGCCACAGGCCCTGCGCCTTCGCATAGGTTTCGACCAGGGCGATCTGCACGGCGCTGCGCCCGGACAGGCGCAGGTAGCGGACCGCCTCGGCGTCGATCGGGAAGATGCCGCAGGTAGCGCCGTATTCGGGCGCCATGTTGCCGATGGTGGCGCGGTCGGCCAACGGCAGGTGCTGCAGGCCGTCGCCGAAGAACTCGACGAACTTGCCGACCACCCCGTGCGCACGCAGCATCTGGGTGACGGTGAGCACCAGGTCGGTGGCGGTGGCGCCCTCGGGCAGCTTGCCGGTCAACTTGAAGCCGACCACTTGCGGGATCAGCATCGAGGAGGGCTGGCCGAGCATTGCCGCTTCGGCCTCGATCCCGCCCACGCCCCAGCCGAGCACGCCGATGCCATTGATCATGGTGGTGTGCGAGTCGGTGCCGAACACGGTGTCCGGGTAGGCCCATGGTTCGCCATCAACCTCGGAGGTCATCACCACCCGCGCCAGGTGTTCGAGGTTGACCTGGTGGACGATGCCGGTGTTGGGCGGCACCACCTTGAAGTTGCCGAAGGCGTTCTGGCCCCAGCGCAGGAAGCCGTAGCGCTCGCGGTTGCGTTCGAACTCGATCCTGCCGTTGAGGTCCAGCGCATCGGGACGGCCGTACACGTCCACCTGCACCGAATGGTCGATCACCAGCTCGGAGGGGATCAGCGGATTGATCTGCGAGGCCTGGCCGCCGAGCCGGACCACCGCGTCGCGCATCGCCGCCAGGTCCACCACGCAGGGCACGCCGGTGAAATCCTGCAGGACCACGCGCGCGGGCATGAAGGCGATCTCGGTATCCGGCTCGGCCTGCGGGTTCCAGTGCGCCACCGCCTCGATGTGTTCGGGCAGCACCGTGATCCCGTCCTCGTGCCGGAGCAGGTTCTCCAACAGGATCTTCATCGAGTAGGGCAGGTGGGCCAGGTCGAAGCGCTGGCCCAGTTTCGGCAGGCTGGCGTAGACGTAGGACTGGCCGCCGACGTCCAGGCGGCTGCGGGTGGCGAAGGAATCGCGCATGGCGGGCTCCTGTGGCTGGTGCGCCGCCATTCCCGGCGGCGCAAGGGGAATCACCCATTGTTGCGGTGGTGGGGTTACAGGTTCGTCATTCCGGCGCCGGCTCCCGGGGTGCCGGGGCAGGGACCGGGCCCGGCCATTGTCGCGCGGGAACCGCCATGCCGGATTGAGTATGTATGGAAAAGTATGTATTATCTCGTCATACCAATCCCGTGGAGGAAGCCCCATGGAAGCCACCGTTGCCGAACGCGGGCAGATCACCCTGCCCAAGGCCGTGCGCGACGCCCTGGGTCTGACCAAGGGCACCACCCTGAAGGTCGAACTGGATGGCGGCCGCATCATCCTGCGCAAGGACGTGAGCGACGCGCTGCGCAAGCTGCGCGGCCAATTCAAGCTGGCGGAAGGATTCACCAGCACCGATGAGGCCATGCGCGCCATTCGTGGCCGTGCCCCCGGCGATCCGCTGGAGCCGTTCGAGGTGCTGCGCGATCCTTCGGACTGGAATCCGGACGGCCACAAGTGATCGCACTGGACTCCAACGTCCTGATCGATCTGTTGATAGGCGACAGCAAGTTCGCCGAATCATCGGAAGCCTGCATCGGCGAAGCTCTGGTGCATGACGATGTGGTCGTCTGCGAGGCGGTGGTGGCCGAGGTGCAGGCCATGCTCGACACGTCGGCCAACCTCATGGACATGTTGTCCCCGCTGGGCATCCGCTACGAACCGCTGTCCGAGACCGCGGCCATGCGCGCCGGCCACATGGGCAAGCGCTTCCGCGCCCGTGGCGGCAGGCGCGAGCGCGTGGTCGCCGATTTCCTCGTCGGCGCGCACGCGCTGCTGCAATGCGACGCCCTGATCACCCGCGACGCCGGTTTTTTCCGCGATTACTACAAGGGCCTGAAGGTCATCGTGCCCAAGCCCTGAACCCGCTTTCCCGTAACCCCTCTCTCTTACGCGAATCCCCCCGGAGACCCCCCATGCTGGAAGCCTACCGCCACCACGCCGCCGAACGCGCCGCCCTCGGCATCCCGCCGCTGCCGCTGTCGGCCCAGCAGACCGCCGAAGCCATCGAGCTGCTGAAGAATCCGCCGGCCGGCGAGGAATCGTTCCTGCTCGACCTGCTGGTCAATCGCGTGCCCGCCGGCGTGGACGATGCGGCCAAGGTCAAGGCGTCCTGGCTGGCTGCGCTGGCCTTCGGCAGCGAAAGCAATGCGTTGATCTCCCGCGAGCGCGCCACCGAGCTGCTCGGCACCATGCTCGGCGGCTACAACGTGCACCCGCTGATCGAACTGCTGGACGACGCCACGGTCGGCGCCATCGCCGCCGACGGCCTGAAGCACACCCTGCTGGTGTTCGATGCCTTCCACGACGTCGAAGAGAAGGCCAGGGCGGGCAACGCCCATGCCCAGGCGGTATTGCGGAGCTGGGCCGATGCCGAATGGTTCACCCGCCACCCGGAAGTGCCGCAGAGCCTGACCGTCACCGTATTCAAGGTTCCCGGCGAGACCAATACCGACGACCTGTCGCCGGCCCCGGATGCCACCACCCGCCCGGACATCCCGATGCACGCGCTGGCGATGCTCAAGAACAAGCGCCCGGACGCGCCGTTCGTGCCCGAGGAGGACGGCAAGCGCGGCCCGATCCAGGAAATCCTCTCGCTCAAGGACAAGGGCCACCTGGTCGCCTATGTCGGCGATGTGGTCGGCACCGGTTCCTCGCGCAAGTCGGCCACCAACAGCGTGCTGTGGT
>JAFLEA010000063.1 GCA_017302035.1 Lysobacterales bacterium | reverse complement strand
GCGGGCGTCGGCCAGTTCGGCCGCGCTGGCCGGATGCGGGCAGGGATGCCTCGTGATGCGTTCGACCAGCCGCCGGGTGCGGGCATAGCCGAGCACGGCCAGGCTGGCATGCAACGGCCACAGGCCGGCGACGCAGCACACCAGGCGGCGACGGTCGCGCCCGTCCATTTCGCGCCAGCGTGCGAGCCGGCGTCCCATTTCAGTCGATCCTGACCAGCCCCGCCGCGGACAGTTGCCGCACCAGTTCCAGCAGGTCGTCCTGGATGCGATCGGGCTCGGCCTCGAATTCGGTGCACAGCGCCGCGTGCACGCCGGCCAGTTCGGCACCGTCGGCCATCAGCGCCCAGATGCGCGTGCCGACCGGATCCAGGCCGAAATAGCGCTCGCTGGCCAGGTCGAGCAGCACGACCTCGTCGCCGACTTCCTGCATCAGCACGTCGTCGGAGGGATGCACGCGCTGGGCGAGCGTGACGGGTTGCAGCGTTGCGGTCATGCTAGGGACTTCGGACCCGGATCGGGCGTCAGGGTAGGCGAGCGGGACATGCGGGGTAAAGGGGAGGCGCTGGCGCAGCTGCGGCGGCTGTTGCGTCCGCACCTGCCGGCGTTGCTGCTGGCGGTGGGGCTGATGTTGCTGCAGAGCGCCGCGACCCTGGCGCAACCGTGGGTCGCCGGCTCGCTGACCTCGCGGCTGATCTTCGCCGAGGGCCATGCCGACCTGCTGTGGCTCCTGTTCGCGCTGGTGACGGCGCAGGCGGCGCTGGGCTATGCGGTGTCGGTGCAGCTGCAGGCGGTCTCGGGCCGGCTGGTGGCCGATGCCGGGGCCCAGTTGTATGCGCACTTGCAGTCGCTGCCGCTGGCCTGGCACCAGGAACGGCGCCGCGGCGACGTGCTGTCGCTGCTCACCGGCGACGTCTACCGGCTGGGCGGCTACCTCACCGGCGTGCTGGTGCCGCTGCTGCCGCTGCTGTTCACCCTGGTCGGCGCGCTGGTGATGATGCTGCGCCTGGCGCCAGCCATCGCGGTGGCGATCGCCATCCTGATGCCGATGCTGTTCATCGTGCTGAAGGTGGTCGGACGGCGGCTGCGACCGCTGGGCAACGCGGCCATGCAGGCCTGGGCCGAGCAGTCGGCGCTGGCCGAACAGAACCTGGCGATGCTGCCGGTGATCAAGGGCTTCGACACCGCCACCCTGGAAGCAGGCCGCTACGGACGCACCACGCTGGATCTGTACGCGGTCACCCTGCGGCAATCCCGCCTGGAAGGTGCGATCGCGCCGGTGGTGCGCGTGCTCAGCGCCGGGGTGATCCTGCTGCTGCTGGGCGTGGCCGGCCGCCTGGTCGTGCGCGACGAGTTGAGCGCCGGGCAGCTGGTGAGCCTGTTCCTGTACGGCCTGGTGCTGGTCGCGCCGGTCAGCCAGCTTTCGCAGCTGTACGGCCACACCCAATCGGCGCGCGGCGCGCTGGACCGCCTGCTCGAGGCCATGGCCGCCGCGCCCGAGCGCGATGAAGGCACCCGCGTGCTGCAGGACCTGCGTGGCGAGTTGCGCTTCGAAGGCGTCCATTTCGCCTATCCGGGGCGGCCACCGCTGTTCGAGGGCCTGGACCTGCAGGTGCGCGCCGGCGAGACCGTGGCGCTGACCGGCCCCAATGGCGCCGGCAAGAGCACCCTGGCGCACCTGCTGCAGCGGCTGCTGGAACCGCAGGCCGGCCGCATCCTGGTCGACGGCGTCGACCTGCGCGAGGCGACCCTGTCCTCGCTGCGCGCGCAGGTCGGCGTGGTCGCGCAGCAGGTGCTGCTGTTCAACGCGACCATCGCCGAGAACATCGCCTACGGCCGCGCCGATGCGGGCGCCGGAGAAGTCGAGCGCGCCGCCCGCGCCGCCCGCGCCCATGACTTCATCATGGCCCTGCCGCAGGGCTACGCCACGGTGATCGGCGACCAGGGCGTGAAGCTGTCGGGCGGGCAGAAGCAGCGCGTCTCGCTGGCCCGGGCCCTGCTGCGCGATCCGGCGGTGCTGGTCCTGGACGAGGCCACGGCGATGTTCGATCCGGAAGGCGAGCGCGAGTTCATCCGCGAATGCCACGAACTTCTGGCGCGCCGCACCGTCCTGCTCATCACCCACCGCCCGGCCAGCCTGGCGCTGGCCGACCGCATCGTCCGCCTCGACGGAGGGCGGCTGGAAGAGGTCGCGCGCGGCGAATGAACCTGGACGATCCAACCCTGGCTTCGCAGGCGGGCGCTGCCGGGCCGATGCCGGCGGTCGAGATCGGGGCGATGCAGCCGGGCTGGCTGACTGCGTTGGCGCGCGTGGCCCTCGCCCTGGCCCTGCTGGTGGTCATCGTCGCGGTCCTGCTGCCCAACTCGCAGCTGGCGGAACTGCGCATCGCCAGCCCCTGGCTGAGCAACGCGATCTCGCGGACCGAGGAACTCTGGCCGGCCGTGGACATGGTGCATGTGGTGATGTTCTCCGGCGTGGGCCTGCTGACCGCCTTGGCCTTCCCCGCGGTGGGCCTCGGACGGCTGCTGCTGGTGCTGTTCGTGCTGGCCGCCGCGACCGAATTCGTGCAGATCTGGATACCCGGCCGCACGTCGAGCCTGTTCGAGGTGCTGCTGGACGTGGCGGCGGCGGCGATCGGCCTGCTGCCGGTGTTCATGTTCCGCAGCCTGGCGCGGTGGGCGGCCTAGGGATGGCCGAATCTTTCCTTGCTGGCGCCAGACGCCGTAGTTACAGTGCGCGCAGGCCGCGCATGCCAGCGGTCGCTGCTTCGGATCCGGAAGGCGCCCTTCCAGCCGCACGCTTGTACTGCACGGGGGGTGCGGATGTCGGGCCAGGGACATGATGCGATCCAGAACCTGATCCAGCAGCCGGTCGTGGTCGCGCTTGGCGTCCTCGCCACCGCCGTGGTGGCCTGGGCCATGATCTGGCTGCTGCAGCCGCTGGCCCGGCGCCTGCGCCTGCTCGACCATCCCCAGGGACGCAAGGACCATGCGGCGCCGACCCCGGTCACCGGCGGGCTGGGCATCGCCCTGTCGCTGCTGCTGCTGTTCCTGCTGGTGCCGCTGCCGGTGACCCAGGGCAAGCTGGCCTACGTCGCCGGTGCGGTCCTGCTGTTGCTGGTCGGCCTGCTGGACGACCGCTACGACATCCGCTGGTGGTGGCGCATCCTGGCCCAGGTGGTCGCCGCACTGCTGATGGTCTACGTGGGGGGCGTGCGGGTCGAACAGCTGGGCCCGGCGTTCGGGCTCGGCGACCTGTCGCTGGGCGTGCTGTCGGTGCCCTTCACCGTGTTCGCCACGGTCGGCCTGATCAACGCCATCAACATGATCGACGGCGCCGACGGCATCGCCGGCGCGCTGGTGGCCGCGGCCCTGGCGATGCTGGTCGCCGCGTCCTGGTACGCGGGCAACGAAGGCGTGGCCTTCGTCAGCGCCGGAATCCTCGGTGCCACGCTGGGCTTCCTGCTGCACAACTTCCCGTTGCCGTGGCGGCCGCGGGCGAGGGTCTTCCTGGGCAATGCCGGCAGCGCGTTCCTGGGCTACTCGATCGCATGGATCGTGTTCCGCCTGACCCAGAACCCGGGCCACCCGGTCAATCCGGTGCTGGCGCTGTGGCTGATCCCGATCCCGGTGATCGACTGCCTGGTGTTGATCGTGCGCCGGATCCGCCAGCGCCGCTCGCCGTTCTCGGCCGATCGCGACCACATCCATCACCTCATGCGCGACGCGGGTTTCAGCACCGCGCAGGTCGCGCTGACCCTGGCCGCCTTCAGCCTGCTGGCCGGACTGGCGATCGGGCAGGCGATGCGCATGGATGTGCCCAACCCGCTGCTGCTGGGGCTGTTCCTGCTGGCCTGCGCGGGCTGGTGCGTGCTCACCCTGGAACGGGAGCGCGCGTGTGCGTTCTTCGCCGCGCTGCATCGCGGCCTGTTCGCACAGCGCTCGCGCAGGCCGGCCGACACCGGCGCGGTGTCCATCGTCGACCCGGATGGAAGCTGCGATGCGCCGGGCCTGGACGGCAATCGCGGCTGACGGCTGGGGCCGCTGTCCGGCGCGGGATGCCACGCGCCGCCGCGAGCAGTCACGGGGTCCGGGGCGGATGATTTCCGCTACAATGCCCGGCCACGCGCCCGTAGCTCAGCCGGATAGAGTAGTGGCTTCCGAAGCCATTGGTCGGGGGTTCGAATCCCTCCGGGCGCGCCATTCTCCTGCACGGTTTGCCGATGGCGCACGCGGGCCCGGTTAACGCATCGCGAATGCGGGCTGCGGCACTCTCTGCACCCTTCCCGCCTTTCGGAAACCGGCCATGTCTCCTTCCGCGTTGCGCCCGCTGCTGTCACTGACCCTGCTCGCCGCCCTGTGCGCCTGCTCCGTCGGCGGGACGGCGGATGACGACGGGGCCGAGCAGGAGCAGGCGCTGGTGGCCGCGCAGCGGGCCGCCGAGTCGGTGGCCGATGGCGGGACCACTGTGCCGCCGCCAGCACCGGTATGCGACGGCAGCCAGGTGCAGGGCCTGATCGGCCAGTCCATCGACGACGCAATCGCCGAACAGGCGAAAACCGATGCCGGCGCCGGCAGCGTCCGCGTGCTCACGCCGGGCCAGATGGTGACCATGGAGTTCGACGATACGCGCCTGACGATCGATGTCGACGCGCAGGGCCGGATCACCGCGTTGCGCTGCGGCTGATCGGGTCAGTCGCCTTCCGGATCCCGCCGGTACCCGTCCCCCCGGCGGTGCCGCTCCAGCAGCGACCTGGCCCGGGCCAGGCCACCGGACCAGTCGCCGTACAGGATGGCCTTGAACACCATCCACGCCACCGTCAGGCCGATCAGCACGGGGATGCCGATCACGGCGATCAGAAAGACCCACTGCCAGATTTCAGACGTCCTCATCGTCGCGCTCCTCCCGGGGGTACATCCTAGGCGGAACCACCCGCTCGGGGATGCGTCCGGCGGCGGTTGCGGCACTGCAACATCTGTGGTCTAGTCGAGGTTCCGGCGATTTTTCGGATTGCGCAAGTTTCGAAAGAAACTGTGTGCGGCATCGCCTTCCCCGCGTTCGGGAATCGGCTTCCCGGGCACCGACCCCAGAGATGCAGATGGACCCTCGCCACCGCCACGGGCTCCACGACCCGGCCTCCGAACGCGATGCGTGCGGCTTCGGCATGATCGCCCAGCTCGACGACCAGCCCTCGCGCGCGCTGGTCGATACCGCGATCGCGGCGCTCTCGCGCATGACCCATCGCGGCGGCGTGGCCGCCGACGGGCTGACCGGCGACGGTTGCGGGCTGCTGATCCGCAGGCCGGAAGCGTTCCTCCGCGCGCTGGCCGCGGAAGCCGGCATCGCGCTGGCCGCCGATGCGCGCTTCGCCTCGGGCCTGGTGTTCCTGCCCGGCGAGGCGCTGCCGGCCCAGCGCTGCCGGGAGACGCTGGAGCGGGAACTGCAGGGTGCCGGCCTCCGCGTCCTCGGCTGGCGATCTCCCCCGACAGACACGCGGGTCTGCGGGGAACTGGCCAGGCAGACCCTGCCTGCGATCGAGCAGGTCTACGTCCAGGCCGGCGCCGGGCAGGACGAGGAAAGCTTCAACCTGGCGCTGTTCCTGGCCCGTCGCCGCAGCGAGCGCCAGCTCCGGGACCTCCCCGACTACTACGTGACCACCCTGTCGGCGCATGCCATCGGCTACAAGGGCATGGTCCTGCCGGACAAGCTGGTCGACTTCTACCCGGACCTGCAGCGCGCCGACCTGGCCTCCAGCGCGGTCGTCTTCCACCAGCGCTTCTCCACCAACACCCTGCCACGCTGGCCGCTCGCGCATCCGTTCCGGATGCTGGCCCACAACGGCGAGATCAACACCATCGAGGGCAACCGCCGCTGGGCCCAGGCGCGCGGCAGGGTGTGGAAGACGCCGCGCTTCGACATCGCCGAGCTCGAACCGATCGTGTCCATGCACGGCTCGGACTCGCAGAGCCTGGACAACATGCTCGAACTGCTGGTGGCCGGCGGCATGGAGCTGATCCAGGCGCTGCGCATCCTGGTGCCGCCGGCGACCCAGTCGCTGGAGTTCAAGGATCCGGACCTGGCCGCGTTCTACGAGTTCTACGGGCTCAACACCGAGCCCTGGGACGGCCCGGCCGGGATCGTCTCGCTGGACGCGCGCTACGCGGCCTGCACCCTGGACCGCAACGGCCTGCGGCCCTCGCGCTGGCTGCTCACCTCCGACCGCCACTTCATCGTCGCCAGCGAGGCCGGGGTGTGGGAGGTGCCGACCGAGCGGATCGTGCGCAAGGGCAAGCTCGGCCCCGGCGAGATGATCGCCATCGACCTGCGGCGCGGCGACCTGCTCGATTCCGAGGCGGTGGACCGGATCAACCGCGGCCGCGCGCCGTACAAGCAGTGGCTGCAGCAGGGCCTGACCTTCCTGCAGACCGAGCTGATCGACCCGTCGCTGGCCGAGGAACCGTTCGACGAGAAGACCCTGCGCAGCTACCACAAGCTGTTCCAGCTCACCGCCGAGGAGGTGGAACTGGTGCTGCGGCCGATGGCCGAGACCGAGCAGGAAGCCACCGGTTCGATGGGCGACGACACGCCCATGGCGGTCCTGAGCCGGCGCAACCGGCCGCTGTACGACTATTTCCGCCAGGCCTTCGCCCAGGTCACCAACCCGCCGATCGATCCGCTGCGCGAGGATTGCGTGATGTCGCTGGCCACCCAGCTGGGCCGGGAGACCAACATCTTCCACGCCGGGCCGGAGACGGTGAACCACATCCTGCTCAATTCGCCGGTGCTGTCGCAGCGCAAGCTGCGCCAGCTGATGCAGATGCCGCAGTACGCGGAGAAGAACCGGCTGGTCGACCTGTCCTACGGCGTGGAGGAAGGGTTGCAGGCCGGCATCGAGCGGATCTGCCGCGAGGCCGAGCAGGCCGTGCGCGACGGCATGGTCATGCTGCTGCTTTCGGACCGCTACCCGGTCCCGGAACGGCCGATGGTGCATGCGCTGCTGGCCACCGGCGCGGTCCACCACCACCTGTGCCGGGTCGGCCTGCGCTGCGACGCCAACCTGATCGTCGAGACCGGCACCGCGCGCGACGCGCACCACATGGCCTGCCTGCTCGGTTGCGGCGCCACCGCGGTGTATCCGTACCTGTCCTACCAGACCCTGTTCGACATGGGCCGGCGCGGGATCCTGCAACTGAAGAAGGGCGAGGTGGCCCAGGTCGGCCGCAGCTACCGCAAAGGCCTCTACAAGGGCCTGTCCAAGATTATCTCCAAGATGGGCATCGCCACCGTCGCCAGCTACCGCGGCGCGCAGCTGTTCGAGATCGTGGGCCTGGCCCCGGAGGTGGTGGCACTGTGCTTCGACGGCACGCCTTCGCGGGTGGGCGGTGCCGGTTTCGAGCGCCTGGACCGCGATGCGCGCGAACTGCAGGCCGATGCCTGGAACGACCTGAAGCAGCCCGGGATCGGCGGGCTGATCAAGTACGTCCACGGCGGCGAGTACCACATGTACAACCCCGACGTGGTCACCACCCTGCAGCGGGCCACGCGCAGCGGCGATGCGGCCGACTGGAAGGCGTACACCGGGGCGGTGCACTCGCGTCCGCCGTCGGCGCTGCGCGACCTGCTGGAGCTGAAGGCCGCCGGTACGCCCACGCCGCTGGAACAGGTCGCGCCGGCCTCGGACCTGCTGCGCCGCTTCGACACCGCCGCGATCTCGCTGGGCGCGCTGTCGCCGGAGGCGCACGAGGCGCTGGCCATCGCCATGAACCGACTGGGCGGGCGCAGCAATTCGGGCGAGGGCGGCGAGGATCCGGCGCGCTACGGCACCGAGAAGCGCTCGAAGATCAAGCAGGTCGCCTCCGGCCGCTTCGGCGTCACCCCCGAGTACCTGGTCAACGCCGAGGTGCTGCAGATCAAGGTCGCGCAGGGCGCCAAGCCCGGGGAAGGCGGCCAGTTGCCCGGGCACAAGGTCAACGAGCTGATCGCGCGGCTGCGCTATGCGCGGCCCGGCATCGGCCTGATCTCGCCGCCGCCGCACCACGACATCTATTCGATCGAGGACCTGGCGCAGCTGATCTACGACCTCAGGCAGGTCAATCCGCAGGCGCTGGTGTCGGTGAAGCTGGTCTCGCACGCCGGGGTGGGCACGATCGCCGCCGGCGTGGTCAAGGCCGGCGCCGACCTGATCACCATTTCAGGCCACGACGGCGGCACCGGCGCCTCGCCGATCAGTTCGATCCGCTACGCCGGCGGACCCTGGGAACTGGGCCTGGCCGAATCGCACCAGGCGCTGGTGGCCAACGACCTGCGCGGGCGGGCGACGCTGCAGACCGACGGTGGCCTGAAGACCGGCCTGGACGTGGTCAAGGCCGCGCTGCTGGGCGCCGACAGTTTCGGCTTCGGCACCGCGCCGATGATCGTGCTCGGCTGCAAGTACCTGCGCATCTGCCACCTCAACAACTGCGCGACCGGGATCGCCACCCAGGACGAGCGCCTGCGCACGGACCACTTCACTGGGCTGCCGGAGCGGGTGGAGAACTTCTTCCGCCTGCTGGCCGACGAGGTGCGGCAGTGGCTGGCGCTGCTGGGCGCGCGTTCGCTGGACGAGATCGTCGGTCGCACCGACCTGCTGCGGCAGATCGAGGCGGCGCCGCGCGAAGGCGTGCACCTGGACCTGTCGCGGCTGCTGCACCCGGCCCCGCGCGACGAAAGCCGCTGCGCGGCGGCGCGCCTGTACGAATCGCCCGACAGCCTGGCCACGCAACTGGACATCCAGCTGGCCGACGCGATCGCCCACAAGGCCGGCGGCGAGCACCGCCACCTGATCCACAACACCGACCGCAGCATCGGCGCGCGCCTGTCCGGCACGATCGCCCGGGCGCACGGCAACCACGGCATGGCCGAGGCGCCGATCACGCTGCACTTCCGCGGCACCAGCGGACAGAGCTTCGGCGCGTTCAACGCCGGCGGCCTGCACCTGGAGCTGGAGGGCGAGGCCAACGACTACGTCGGCAAGGGCATGGCCGGCGGCCGGCTGGTGGTGCGCCCGCCGCGCGGAGCACGGTTCGAGGCGCGCAGCACGCCGATCGTCGGCAACACCTGCCTGTACGGCGCCACCGGCGGCGAGCTGTTCGCGGCCGGGCGCGCCGGCGAACGCTTCGCGGTGCGCAACTCCGGCGCGCTGGCGGTGGTGGAGGGCGCGGGCGACCACTGCTGCGAGTACATGACCGGCGGGGTGGTGCTGGTGCTGGGCAAGGTCGGGCTGAACTTCGGCGCCGGGTTCACCGGCGGGCTGGCCTACGTGCTCGACCAGGACCGCGACTTCGTCGACCGCTACAACCACGAGCTGATCGACATCCACCGGATCAGTCCGGAGGGCTTCGAGAGCTACCGCCAGCACCTGCACCGTCTCATCGGCCGCCACCGCGAGCTGACTGGCAGCATCTGGGCACAGCAGATCCTCGACGAGTTCCGCGACTACGTCGGCAAATTCTGGCTGGTGAAGCCCAAGGCGGCGAGCATCGAGTCGCTGGCCGACACGCTGAGGCGCGCCGCATGAGCCGCAAGCAAGTCTTTCAATTCCTGGATCTGCCGCGCGAGATGCCGCGGCGGATTCCGCTGGAACTGCGCACGGCCGGCGACTGGGGCGAGCTGTACGGCAGGTTCGGTGCGGCCGAGGCCGACCACCAGGCCGGGCGCTGCCTGGATTGCGGCAATCCGTATTGCAGCTGGAAGTGCCCGGTGCACAACGCCATCCCGCAGTGGCTGCAGCTGGTGCAGGAGAACCGCATCGTCGAGGCGGCCGAGCTGTGCCATTCGACCAACCCGCTGCCGGAGGTGTGCGGGCGGGTGTGTCCGCAGGACCGCCTGTGCGAGGGCAGTTGCACGCTCAACGACGGCTTCGGCGCAGTGACCATCGGCGCGGTGGAGAAGTACATCGTCGACACCGCCTTCGCCCGGGGCTGGCGCCCGGACTTGTCGGAGGTGAAACCCACCGGCCAGCGCGTGGCGGTGGTCGGCGCCGGCCCGGCCGGGATCGGCTGCGCCGACCGGCTGGCACGCAACGGCATCCAGGCGGTGGTGTACGACCGCTACGAACAGATCGGCGGCCTGCTGCAGTTCGGCATCCCCAGCTTCAAGCTGGACAAGTCGGTGATCGCCCTGCGCCGCGAGGTGCTGGAAGGCATGGGCGTCGAATTCCGGCTCGGCGTGGAAGTCGGCCGCGATGTCGGCATCGAACAGTTGCTGGCCGAATACGACGCGGTGTTCCTCGGCACCGGCGCCTACCGCTACACCGACGGCGGATTGCCCGGACAGGACGCCGACGGCGTGCTGCCGGCGCTGCCGTTCCTGGTCCAGAACGGGCGCATCGTCGCCGGCAACGATCCCGGGCTTGCGACGAGCATGGGCCGGCCGATCGCCGGCTGGGAAGACAAGGTGAAGTTGCCCGACCTGGCCGGCAGGCACGTGGTCGTGCTCGGCGGCGGCGACACCGGCATGGACTGCGTGCGCAGTTGCATCCGCCTGGGCGCCGCCAGGGTCACCTGCGCCTACCGCCGCGACGAGGCCTCGATGCCCGGCTCGGCACGCGAGGTGGCCAATGCCCGCGAGGAAGGCGTGCGCTTCCTGTTCAACCGCCTGCCGCTGGCGATCGAGACCGATGCCGAGGGCCGCGCGACCGGCGTGCGCCTGGTCGAGACCGTGCTTGGCGAACCGGACGCGCGCGGCCGCCGCAACGCGGTGCCGGTCGAGGGCAGTGAATCCGTGATCGAGGCGGACGTGGTGATCATCGCCTTCGGTTTCTCGCCGCAGGTGCCGGAATGGATGACGTCACTGGGCATCGAGGGCACCCCGAACGGGCGCATCGTCACCGGCACCGGCGCGCGGGACGGCAGCGGCCGGCTGCCGTACCAGACCGCGCATCCGCGGGTGTTCGCCGGTGGCGACGCGGTGCGCGGCGCGGACCTGGTGGTCACGGCGGTGGCGGAGGGACGCGATGCGGCACAGGGCATCGCGGAGATGCTGGCGCTACGGGCGCAAGGCGTGGCCGCCTGATCCGCCGGTGCACCGGCGCGTCCGTCAGGCCGCCATGTCCAGCACGATCCGGCCTTCGATCTGGCCCTGGCGCATCTTCTCGAACACCTGGTTGATGTTCTCCAGGCGATCGGTGGCCACGGTGGCGGCGACCTTGCCCTGCTCGGCGAACTCCAGCGATTCCTGCAGGTCCAGGCGGGTACCGACGATCGAGCCGCGCACGGTCACCCCATTGAGCACCATGCCGAAGATGTCCAGCGGGAAATCGCCCGGCGGCAGGCCGTTGAGCGAAACCGTGCCGCCACGGCGGACCATGCCGATGGCCTGTTCGAAGGCCTTCGGCGAGACCGCGGTCACCAGCGCGCCGTGCGCACCGCCGATCTCCTGCTTCAGGTAGGCGACCGGGTCGGTGGTCCTGGCGTTGACGGTCACCGTGGCGCCCAGGCGCGTGGCCAGCTCGAGCTTGGCGTCGTCGACGTCCACGGCGGCCACGTTCAGGCCCATCGCCCTGGCGTACTGCACCGCCATGTGGCCCAGGCCGCCGATGCCTGAAATCACCACCCAGTTGCCCGGACGGGTGTCGGTGACCTTCAATCCCTTGTACACGGTGACGCCCGCGCACAGGATCGGCGCGACCTCGACGAAGCCCACGTTCTTCGGCAGGTGGCCGACGTAGGCAGCATTGGCCAGTGCGTACTCGGCGAAACCGCCGTTGACCGAATAGCCGGTGTTCTGCTGGGTCTCGCACAGCGTTTCCCAGCCGCCCAGGCAGTGCTCGCAATGGCCGCAGGCCGAGTACAGCCACGGGATGCCGACGCGGTCGCCTTCCTTGACGTGGTCGACGCCGGCGCCGACGGCGACCACATGGCCGACACCTTCGTGGCCGGGAATGAAGGGCGGGTTCGGCTTCACCGGCCAGTCGCCTTCGGCCGCGTGCAGGTCGGTGTGGCAGACGCCGCAGGCCTCGATCTTCACCAGGATGTCGCCGGCACCGGGGCGCGGCACCTTCACTTCCTCGATCGCCAGCGGCTGGCCGAAGGCGCGGACCACGGCGGCTTTCATCGTGTTGTTCATGTCCGGAGACTCCTCTTGCGGGGGATATCCGTCCAGCCTACGCCCGATCCATGTCGCCACCTTGATCGAGCGCAAGAGAAGCCCCGGGATCGCGGTGCCGGTTTCGGTGCCGGTCGAGCCTGCGGCCGGCCGGGGTGGCCCCGATGACGATTGCGGCCGAGGCGTCCGGTCCGGCCGGTGCCTCGACACGCCCCGCGCCACTGACACCGGACGGCCCTGCGCGTCTGCTAGGATCGGCCACATCCTGACAGACGGGGAGTGTGCGATGGACTATGCGTTCCTGTGGGGCGTCATCGCCCTGGCCTGCGGTACGGTGATGATCGTCTATGGCGCTTCCATGTTCCGGGTGGTGCTGGCCTTCGCCGGTTTCTACATAGGTTTCGGACTGATTTCGGCCTGGCTGGGGAGCCTGTCCGCCGGGCCCAGCCCGGGCATGCAGACCCTGATCGCGGTGGTGCTCGGCGCGGCCTTGGGCGGGATCCTGTATTCGTTCGTCGGCATCGCGGTGTATGCGGCCGGCGCGATCCTCGGCCTGGTCCTGGCCCTGTTCCTGACCTCGCTGGTCGGCATCGGCGGCAGTTGGCTGCTGACCCTGCTGGCGCTGGGCGGCGCGGTGGCGGGCGCCTTCGGCGGGCGCTATCTGGGCGCATGGCTGACCATCGTGTCCTCGGCCTTCGCCGGCGCCTACTTCGCCGTCACCGGCCTGGCCCTGATCTTCGGCCAGACCGCGCCCAACGGGATGATGCCGGTGAACTCGCGCACCCTGGTGGTGTTCGTGCTGCTGGCCACGATCAGCTTCCTGGCCCAGTCGCGCACCCGCAACCTGCGCCGCAGCGGAGCCTTCGTCCGCTGAGTCCCGCCTCGCCGGCCGGCCTGGATGGCGCCGGCCGGCGTCATCCGGACCGCGGCCGCGCGGTTCCGGGGGCGGCGCGAAGCATGAAGGCCCCGGAGCCGCAAGCATGTGCGTAGTCGCCTTCGCCTGGAATGGGCATCCACGCTGGAAGCTGGTGCTGGCCGGCAACCGCGACGAGTTCCATGCGCGGCCGACCGCCGCGCTTGCGGGCTGGGAGGATGCGCCCGGAGTCGCCGCCGGCCGCGACCTGGAGGCGGGCGGCACCTGGCTGGGCGTGGATGCGCGGGGCCGCTGCGCGCTGGTCACCAACGTGCGCGATCCCGGCCATCCGCAGCAGGGGCTTTCGCGCGGGCTGCTGGCCAGCGACTACCTGCGCGGCGGCGAAGGCGCCCTGGAGTACGCGCGCGCGCTGTTGCCGGATGCCGTTGGCTACCGCCCGTTCAACCTGCTGCTGTTCGACCGCCAGGCGGGCGTCTGGATCGGCAACCGGCCGCAGGTGCGCATGGCCGTACCGGAGGACGGCGTGCACGTGCTGTCCAATGCCGAACTGGATACGCCATGGCCGAAGGCCACCGTGCTGGGTACGCGCCTGCGCGCCTGGCTCGACGCCGGCCACGACGACGATTTCGATCCGCTGTTCGGCGCCCTCGCCGACGACACCCGCTACGCCGACGCCTTGCTGCCCGATACCGGCATCGGCCTGGAACGCGAGCGCTGGCTCTCGGCCGCGTTCATCCGCGGCCAGGACTACGGCACCCGCGCCAGCACGGTGCTGGCGATCGGCCACGACGGCAGCGGCACGATCATCGAGCGCCGCTGGGGTCCGCTGGGAACGGCCCTGGGCGAAACCCGGCTGGCGATCGGCGCCGCCACGGCCTGACAGGTCCGCCGGAGTCACGGGTCACGGCAGCGGGAGCGTGCCGATTTTCTGGACCAGGGTGTGGGTCGCCCCCGGGGCCAGCTCGACCGGGTCCGGGCCGGCGTTGGCCGCCTCCAGGCACACGAACCCGCGCCAGTGCGGGCCCACGTCGGGCATGCGCGCGGCGGCGGATTCGCCGGGGTTCCAGACCACTGCGGTGCGGCCATCGCCCACCTCCAATGCGATCCGCCGCCGCATGCCCGGATCGACCAGGCAATAGCGGGCGCCGGCGCCGGGGAACATGCGATCGCTGCGGCCCGGGTCGCGCGGGTCGTGCAGGGTCCAGTCGCCCTGCTGCACGTGTTCGTTGCCGCCGTCGTTCTGGTCGAGGAAGGCCAGGCCGGCCAGGCCCTCGATCCGCACCTTCTCCGCGTCCGCGACGCGGAAGTAGTTGTGCAGCGCTTCGGTGAAGCGCACGGTCTCGCCGCCGACGTTGGTCGTCGTCAGCCGCTGCTCCAGGGTATGGCCGATGCGCAGCTGCATGTGCAGGCGCAGCGACAGGTCCTGCAGCGGCGGTGCTTCCAGTTCCAGGACCATGGTGTCGTCAGGCACGCGCGCGGCCGATGCCAGCCGCCAGGGCAGGGTGCGGACGAAGCCGTGCGCAGGCATGTCGCCGCCCCGGCCCTGGCGGCCGAAGTACGGCCAGCACACCGGGACGCCGCCGCGGATCGGCGTGGGCAGCTCCGCGCGCAGCGGCGACAGCCAGAACACGTCCTCCTGCCCGGCCGGCGCCCACGACAGCACCTGGCCGCCGAACAGCGATACCTCGGCGGTGGCCAGCGGCGTCTCGATCCGCAGGGCCTCCAGATCCCGGAACCGGCCCGTGTGCAGGCCCGGTACCGCGAGCGTCGTCACCGCGACCCGCCCGATGGCGGTGCCAGGGGCGTCGCGCCCGGCGGGTCGGCCGCGGGCGACGCCGGATCGGCAGGCGATGCCTGGCCGCGCAATGCTTCGAGGATGCGCGTCCCGGCCCGGCCGTCGGCCGGCAGCAGGCCGAGCCGCTGCTGCTCGGCCTGGATCGCACGGCGGGTGGCGGTGCCGACCATGCCGTCGGCCGCGCCGATGTCGT
This sequence comes from Lysobacterales bacterium, assembly GCA_017302035.1. GTDB lineage: Bacteria > Pseudomonadota > Gammaproteobacteria > Xanthomonadales > Xanthomonadaceae > Pseudoxanthomonas. The sequence goes on along the minus strand of JAFLEA010000063.1, from coordinate 10 downwards.
GGCCGCGGGC
>JAFLEA010000062.1 GCA_017302035.1 Lysobacterales bacterium | reverse complement strand
GTCCATGGGCATCTGCCGAGCGGCCAGCACCCTGCTGATGGATTCGTAGTAGCGCAGGGTCGCCTGGCGCCCGGCGGTGAACCTGTCGAAGACTGCGATACCCACGTCCGGATTCTGCAGGTCTTCGATGATGGCTCGCGCGTTGTGGAGCTTGTCGCACCCGGATACCAGGAGCGACCGGTCCGGTTCCTTCCGGAGGTGCTCGATGTACTTGAGCTTCCTGTTCCACCAGTCCGCCTGCTTTTCTTCTGGCGAGGTGGCCTGCTTCTTAGACTCCTCTGTTCCGTCGGTGCAATCCCTGACGATTTCGATGACGGACTCGCCAAACTTGGCCAGAAGGATCGGGTCGTGCTGCTCGCCGCAGTCCTCGATGACATCGTGCAGGAGGCCGGCGATGGCCTGGTCTTCATCGCCGCCGTACTCGAGCACCAGGCTCGAGACGGCCAGCAGGTGATACAGGTAGGGGGTCCCAGCCCCTTTCCGCACCTGCCCGGCATGGGCGACTCGGGCATAGTCGACCGCATCCGTGAACCGTTGGCCCAGGGTGATCATCGTGCCTCCTTGGTTGGCTTTGAATCCTGTGGTGCCGCGATCTGACGCCAGGCCCATGATCCCGATTCAAGTCTCACCCGGCGCGACCTGGGCCATATTGGCCTTCCCCGTGCAGCAGGCGGGCGGTGCCGCCGGAACCCCTATCGCAGGGTCATTCTACGCCGACGGCCGGGGTGGAGCCCCGAACCTGGGCGACAGGATGTCGGGGTGGGAGGACTGCCGGCCGACACCCTGTCGTGCCGGTTGCTGGCAGCTGGAGTCGGCGTGGCCGCACCGTCCATGGATCGCCCCACTTTGTGCGCGAGTTGCCATCACGGGAACAGGTCCCGGAAGCGGGCCCGTGCGTTCTGCACGTTGTCCGCCTTGCCAGACCGTTGCTGCAATGCATCCCGGTATGCCCATAGCGAATCCAGCGTTCTGGCGACGGTCGGTTTGTCGACCGTCTGGAGGAAGCAGCGCAAGCGCTTGGCCTTCGATCCGCCATTGCGCGCGTAGAGCGGGTCGTCGATGTCGATGCGGAGTTCCTCGCGGAAGAACTCCGAGAATGTGCGATCCGAGAAGTTGAGGACGTAACCGCCCCCCATCCCGAAGACGTCGTCGAGAAACATCATATCGATGGATCCGATATTGCCCATTCCGTCCCCAGAGGAGATCTATGCCGGCTCCGCGCTTGCTCTGTTTATCAGGCCCTCCAACTCGGCACATGCCTGCAGCAGGTCCGCGAAAGCCATCGCGTCGCCGACCATCACCTCGTCGGACAGCATCGCCGCATAGTCCCGTTCCAGGGCGGCGCGCGCTTCGCCTTCCGGGACGATCCTCAGGTGTCCCGCAATCGCGGCGGCATAGTCGATCGGATTGCCATCGACGTCTTTTTCGGCGAAGAAATGGGACTTGTGCTGGGCGACCGCGGCAGCGACGGCGCGATCGGCGATGACCGGGGCAAAATGTTCGCTCCGCGCGATCGCAGCAAGATCATGCCAGTGCCGCGCGAAGCGTTCACTTCGGATCCGGCCCTGCGCACAGAAGACGTGCGTGGCGGTCGCCTTTTCCCAGAAGGTGCGGGCGATGCTCATGACCACCGGCGAGGCGGTCGGGAACGAGACCTCGGGCAGGAGCTCGGCCAGATCGCAGATCACGTCGAACACGTCGTGCGGTTCGCCGGTAGCACGGCCACCGAACTCCAGGGTCACCACGGGTGCCACGTAGCCGGTGCCCTTCGCCAGAGCAGGGTAGTGGAGAAACAACTTGTCCTTGCCCTCGCCACCAAGCTCGACGCGTGCATCCATGCGTTCGTGCGCCAGCGCCCCCTCGATCACGGGTTGCACGCTTCCGGCGATCCACTCAGGCAGCCGGTGTCGTACGGCGTTGGTCCATCTCCCTCCCTGGCTACGACTGGCAGGCAGTTCGCCGCCTTCGCCCATCAGGTCCGGGATCAGCTTGCGTATGTCGTAGGTCAGATCGATGTCTTCGGAGAAGCGGTCGACGACCTTGTAGACCTTCGATAGCGTCGTGCCGCCCTTGAAAGTCAGGTCGGCCGCCAGCGGCGAAGCGAACAGGGTCCGCAGCGTCCACACCACCCACACGTCCTTTTCGAACAGGTGGGCGGGGCGGCCGGTCTGCGCCCGGGCGAACTCGAGCGCCTCGCGTCGATCCTCGGGACTGAGGTCGAAGAAGGACTCAGCCACGCGCGGCTTCCCTGCCGATCGCCTGCGCCATCCAGGAGGGGAGGGTCGCCCGGGCAGAGGCGAGGGCCTGCCACTCGGAACGGGGCAGGGTGCGACGCAGCGAACCCACCGACTGGCTGGCGTGGGTCGGACCGATCCACGCCAAGGCCCGCACGGCTGCGCCGGCCGGGCGCGTCCCCAGGGCCAGCATCCAGCGAGGGGCATGTTTCATCAGCACCTCCGAGCGGCCGAGTTTGAGTTTCCGGGTCTTGCCGGACGTCAGGTAGACCTCGCGGATCGGAACCTGCCGGGTCAGGCCCAAGGCATTGGCAGAGCTGGCGCCATGGGGTGCCACGACCTCGCCGTACTGCTCGGCCAACGCCTTCACGACCTTCTCCGGCGCGGGCGCGCGGGCGCCGAACCGGCTGGAGACCGGGGCCACGTAGGCACCACGGGCCACGCGCAATAGCTTGCCGGCCTTGGCCAGCCGCGAAAGCGCCTGATCCACGGCCGCCCGGCTACCCAGGTGCAGGAACTCCTTGGGCGACAGGACGCCCCCCTCGGGAAGGGCGCGGGCGTGGTTCTGGATGGTCTCTGGGAGCGTGTTCATGGGGCGCTTCTGTGAGAAAGAATATATCAGTTTCTGACATTCGGGAAGGCCTGAACGAGCTCGGCGTCCAGGAGCCAATGGCGGGGGGCGCGGGATCCGGTGTTTCAGCCATCGATAGCGGCAACACTCGATGACATCGTGCAGGAGGCCGGCAATCGCCTGGTCTTCATCGCCGCTACTCCGGCAGGTCGTTCAATTCATAGCTGGTGCTGCGCCCGCCAGCATCTGATTTTCTCAGGACGCCACGCGCCAGCAGGTCGTTGATGTCGCGCAGCGCCGTGTCTGGCGAACATTTGGCGATGGCCGCCCACTTGCTGCTGGTGAGCTTGCCTTCGAAGCCATCGAGCAGTTTGTTCAGTAGCTTTACCTGCCGCTCGTTCAAGGGCGTGGTCGCCCAGCGCTGCCAGAACCGCACCTTGGCCAGTACGGCATCGAGCGTGTGCTGTGCCTTATCGACGGCGCGATGGAGGGCCTCGAGGAACCAGGCGAGCCACTCCGTGGCGTCCATCGACCGCTTCTGGGTTCGCTCAAGGATGTCGTAGTAGGCCTTGCGTTCGCGCTGGATCTGCGCCGACAAGCTGTAGAACCGCTGCGGGCTGCCGTCGGCACGCGACAGCAGCAGATCGCCAATGGCCCGGGCGATACGGCCATTGCCGTCGTCGAACGGGTGCAGGGTGACGAACCACAGATGGCCCAGACCGGCCTTGATCAGCGGTGGTTCGTTCGACGGGGCATTCAGCCAGCCGAGGAAGCGGCCGGTTTCGGCTTCGAGGCGATCGGCCGGCGGCGCTTCGAAATGCACCCGCTGGCGGCCGATGGGGCCGGAGACCACCTGCATCGGGCCGGTGGCATCGTCGCGCCAGTTGCCGACCTTGATCTTGGAACGCCCGGAGTAGCCGGTAGGGAAGAGCGCAGCATGCCAGCCGAACAGGCGCTCTCGCGACACTGGCACCTGACAGTTGGCGGTGGCGTCGAGCACCATCTCGACCACGCCCTCGACGTGGCGATCGACCGGGGCCAGCGCGCCGATGTCCACGCCCAGCCTGCGGGCGATGGAGGAGCGCACGGACTCGACGTTGAGCTGCTCACCTTCGATCTCGCTGGTCTTGATCACCTCTTCAGTGAGGGCTGCGAGGCTGGCCTGGTTGCGCAAGGCCATGCCGACGTCGGCCAGACGTCCCAGCAGGAGCCCCTGGGCGCGACTGACCTGGGCCATCGGCTCAGCCAGTGCCGCCAGGTCGAAGCGCCACGCCGGCCAGTCGCCAGCCTGCCAGATGTATTCGCAATCTCCGCGTTTCATGCGGTGATTATGGCCGGCAATCTCCGCATACGCAAGTCAATCGCCGCAAGGAGCGCGGTGAATGTGGGCGCCATTCGCTGCATTGCGGATTGACTTGCGCCAGGAACAAGGACGGCCTCACTTCGCCCGGTTGCCGGTGCCAGATGCCCCGCGGATACGTGCCACCTTGGTACCCGTGTCCACGCCCAGCCTGGGCAGCTTGGCCACGCCCCTGGCCAGCTCGCTGGGCAGGTAGCGCGCGTAGTGCTTGCGGGTGATGCGGCTGTCGCTATGCCCCAAGGCCTTGGCCACCAGCTCCAGGTCCCTGGTGGCCACCAGCAGCAACTTGCCGTAGGTCGCCCGGGCGGTCTTGAACGAGACGCCCTCCAGCTGCGCCGCCTCCACCGCGGCGGCCATGGGCTTGTTCACATCATCCTTGCCCCAGGGCCGGCCGTCGTCGCGCAGGAAGATGCTGGCCTGGGGGTCACGGCCCGTGGTCAGGGTGTCGAACAGGGCGACGCCCTCGGGCGTGAGGGGCTGGGTCAGGACCTTGCCGGTCTTGGACTGGAAGATCCGGACCGTTGCGGTGTCGGGGTCGTAGGCGCGACAGCGCAGGTCCAGCAGCTCGCCACGCCTGGCGCCGGTCATCAGGGCGCCCAGCAGCAGCTGGCGCAGGTCCGGGGCTGCGGCGTCCAGCAGGCGGGTGATTTCGTCCTGTTCCAGCATCCGCGGCTCCGGCTCGTCGCCGAGCGGGAAGGCATCGACCTTCATCCAGTAGGCCGGCAGGCCCGCCGGGAGTTGATTGTCCTTCCAGGCGCGGTTGAGCGCGGCCTTGACCATGCTCAGTACCCGGTTCGCCGTGGCCTTGCGCGAACGCACCTGGTCCAGGTCGGCAGGGTCGAAGGGCTGGGCCTTGCCGCGGGCGGTCGGTGCCTTGGTGATCATGGCCCGGTGCCACTTCTGCAGGGCCTTGGCGTCGATCGCGGTGACCAGCCTGGCGCCGATGCCGCCCTGGATGTGGCGGGCGTGCTGCTGGCGGGTGATGGCCTGGGAGCCTTTCCCGGCCAGGTGTTCGTCGATGTAGTCGACCATGATCTGGTTCAGGGTCAGCCCGTCGCCATAGTGGCGCGGGGCAGGGTGGCGGTCGTCGACCTGAACCGACTGCGCCCGGCCCACGGCCTGGGCATAGGACAGCACCACATCGCCGTCGGGCTCGCCGGCATCGTCGGGCGTCCCGATGCGACGCTCACCGTAGCCGGCCCCCTGGCGCTGGCGCACGATCCATGCGGTGGCGCGCCGACCCTTGCGGTAGCCAAGAAAGGTGCCCGGCACGATCTGGCGCCAGTACGGCTCAGTGCGCGCCTTCAGCCGGGCGCGCGCCTCGCGGGTCTCCAGCCGGTGCTCCCTGGGCATGCGTGCCACGCTGGCGTCCATCCTTTTTGGGGAGTTTTGGGGAATAAACGGGTGCGAACGACCTTGGACGCCACCGTACACCAGCGGAGAATAAATGTACACGTATCAAGTAGATACATGATACCTTGGCGGACATCGGCGGACGCTGGTGGACGCCAGACGCAACCCTTTCACGGTAGCGACCGGGGTTCGAATCCCCGTGGGGACGCCAACTTGATCAAATACCTAGGGCTGCCGAGAGGCGGCCCTAGGTGTTTTGCGGTAACGATGCGGCAATTGTGCGACTGCGGTTTGCAATTGGCCCGCCGCCCCCGCAGCATGGCCGCATCGCCGCCGGGGGGCGGCCAGGCTAGGGGAATCGCATGGCATCGTCTGACGGCAAGATGTCCCGGCTCGCACTCACCGCGATGGTGGTGGGCAGCATGGTCGGGGCCGGGATCTTCTCGCTGCCGCGCACCTTCGCCGGCGCGACCGGGCCGCTGGGAGCGATCATCGCCTGGATCATCGCCGGCACCGGCATGTACATGCTCGCCCGGGTGTTCCAGTTCCTGGCCCAGCGCAAGCCGCAACTGGATGCGGGCGTTTTCGCCTACGCGAAGGAAGGCTATGGCGACTATCCGGGTTTCCTGTCCGCCTTCGGCTACTGGATCGGCAGCTGCATCGGCAACGTCTCCTATTGGGTGCTGATCAAGTCGACCCTGGGTGCGTTCTTCCCGGTATTCGGCGACGGCAACACGGTGGTCGCGATCCTGATCGCCTCCGCCGGCATCTGGCTGTTCCATTTCATGATCCTGCGCGGGATCCAGCAGGCCGCCGCGCTCAACACCATCGTCACCATCGCCAAGGTGGTGCCGATTCTGGTGTTCATCGCGATCCTGATCTTTGCCTTCCAGATGGACATGTTCCGCTTCAACTTCCATGGCGGCGGCCTGGAGGGCGGGATCTTCGAGCAGGTCAAGGCGACCATGTTCGTCACCGTGTTCGTGTTCCTGGGCATCGAGGGGGCCAGCGTCTATTCGCGCTACGCCCGTGACCGCAACGACGTGGGCTTCGCCACCATCGTCGGCTTCCTGGGGGTGACCACGCTGATGGTGCTGGTGACCCTGCTGCCCTATGCGGTGCTGCCGCGCGAGGAGATCGCCGGGATCCGCCAGCCGTCGATGGCTGGCGTGCTCGAAGCGGTGGTCGGCCCGTGGGGCGCGGTGTTCGTGAGCGTGGGCCTGCTGATCTCGGTTCTTGGCGCCTATCTGGCCTGGTCGCTGATCTGCGCCGAGGTACTCTCGGCCGCGGCCCGCACCCGCGACATGCCGGCGCTGTTCGCGCGCGAGAACAAGGCCAAGGTGCCTTCGGCGGCGCTATGGGCCTCCAACATCGTGGTCCAGTTGATCGTCATCACTACCTACTGGTCGAACGACGCCTTCGCGCTGATGCTCAATCTGACCAGCGCGATGGCGTTGATTCCGTTCCTGCTGGTGGCGGGCTACGCGATGAAGCTGACCACTCGCGGCGACACCTACGAGGCCGACCCGGCCGCGGCCCGCAACCGCGACATCCTGATCGCTGCGATCGCGCTGGTGTATACCGGCTTCCTGCTCTATGCCGGCGGGCTCAAGTTCATCGTCCTGTCGGCGATCCTCTATGCCCCGGGCAGCCTGCTCTATATCTGGGCGCGCCGGGAGCAGGGCAAGAAGGCGTTCGAACGCGGCGGCGACCTGATCGTCATGGTCCTGGCTTCGATCGCGGCAGTGATCGGGGTGTACTGGATCGCGACCGGGTACATCGTCCTGTAGGCCGGCCCCGGCCCGGGTTGCTGCAGCGCGCCAGGCCATCGACCCTGTGCCGGATCCCAGGCGCGCGCGGGAGTGATGCCGGGCCACGGGATGGTGGTCTGTCCTGACAGGGCCCCCGCAAAACAAAACGCCCCGGCGACAAGGCCGGGGCGCGCGATCCAGAACCCGGTGCCGGCCCGGAGGCGGCCCGGAATGCGGACCGGTCAGATACGGGTGACGCGGGTGGTGACGCCGTCGGAGGCGACATTGACCCGGTCGCCGACGCGGAAGTCGTTCGGATTGCCTGCCTGGACGACGGCCACGGTACGGCCGGCATCGAGTTGGACGGTGACCTCCACGCCTTGCTGGTTGCCGCTGGACAGCGCATTGCCAGCCGCGGCGCCAGCTGCCGCGCCGCCTGCGGTCGCCAGGGTCTGGCCGCGCCCGCCACCGATGGTGCTGCCGGCCACGCCGCCCACGACCGCGCCGGTGGCGGTGGCCACGACCGAGCCATCGGTATGGATGGATACCTCGCGCACCGCGGTCACGGTGCCGGCTTCCACCGTCTGCATGCGGCCGACTTCGTTGCGGTGGAACGTGTTGGGGCTCTTGTGGGTGGCGCACCCGGCGAGCGTGGCGATGCCCAGGAACACCATGGCACTGGTAACGATTGCGTGTCGCTTCATCGGCTTCTCCGTTGGAAAAATGTAGGGGGGCAGGGCGGCCTGTGGCCGCGGGGAACCGGTGCCACGCCGTCCCGGGATGGCCGGTGGACAGTACCGTCTCGACCGCGTGGCGCAGTCGCCAGTATTCATACTCCCGGACCCCGGTAGGCGCAAGGCCAGTCCCGATCCGCGGTGGGCCAGCAGTCATAACCCCAATCGACACGGACCCGGTGGCAGTGCAAGATAAATGACGGTCCGAACGGCTGAGATGCGTCCGCGGCCACCGAATGCGGGGTGCCTGACGCCCCGTGGACGATTAACAACACGCACAAGGGAAGGGGTTGGGGATGTCCACACAGGCCTATGGCGTTCATTCGGAAGTTGGCGTGCTGCGCAAGGTGCTGGTCTGTTCGCCCGGCACGGCGCACATGCGCCTGACCCCGCGCAACAAGGACGACTTGCTGTTCGACGACGTGATGTGGGTGGACAACGCCAAGCGCGACCATTTCGACTTCGTCTCCAAGATGCGCGACCGCGGTGTGGACGTGGTCGAGATGCACCAGATGCTGGCCGAGACCGTGGCGCTGCCCGAGGCGCGCAAGTGGATCCTCGACCACCAGATCAACGCCAACGAGGTCGGCCTGGACGTGATGGCCGACGTGCGCGCCTACCTGGAGAGCCTGTCGCCGCAGGAACTGGCGAACGCGCTGATCGGTGGCCTGAGCGTTCTGGAGATCCCCGAAGGGTTCGCCGGGCCGGTGCTGAAGGCCGCGCGCAATGCGCCGGACGTGATCGGCTACCTGTTGCCGCCGCTGCCGAACATGCTGTACACCCGCGACACCACCTGCTGGATCTACCAGGGCGTGACCCTGAACCCGCTGTATTGGCCGGCGCGGCACGAGGAGACCATCCTCACCACCGCCATCTATCGTTTCCATCCCGATTTCGCCAATGCCGGCTTCCCGGTGTGGTACGGGGATCCCACCCTCGACCACGGCAACGCTACCCTGGAAGGCGGTGACGTCCTGGTGGCCGGCAACGGCGTGGTCCTCATCGGCATGAGCGAGCGGAGCTCGCGCACTGCAATCACCCAGGTCGCCAAGTCGCTGTTCGACAACGGGGCGGCCGAGCGCATCATCGTGGCCTCGATGCCCAAGCTGCGCTCGGCGATGCACCTGGACACGGTGTTCACCTTCGCCGACCGCGACGTGGCCACCTATTTCCCCGGCATCGTCGACCAGATCACCCCGATCACCCTGCGTCCCAGCGACAAGGCGCCGGGTTTCGACGTGACCGTGGAGAAGAAGCACTTCAACGACGTGGTCGCCGAAGCGCTGGGGCTGAAGAAGCTGCGCATGGTTCCGGCCGGCGGCGACCACTACGCCGCCGAGCGCTCGCAGTGGGACAGCGGCAACAACCTGGTGGCGCTGTCGCCCGGCGTGGTGATGGCCTACGACCGCAACGTCACCACCAACACCGCGCTGCGCAAGCAAGGCATCGAAGTGATCACCATCGTCGGTGCCGAGCTGGGCCGCGGCCGCGGCGGCGGCCATTGCATGACCTGCCCGCTGATCCGCGATCCGGTGGACTTCTGAGCCATCGGCACCCGCGTTCCCACCCCCTCTGCAGCCCTCTCCATAGCCACCAAATGAGCCAGTCCCGAAACGAAGCGCATTCCCCCCGTCGTCCCAGTTCGATCCGCAGGCGGGGTGCAGCTTCCGCACTGGCCCTGGCCCTGGCAGGCGCACTCGCCAGTCCCGCGGCCCTGGCCCAGGTGGACACCGACGCCATTGCCGACCTTTTGACCGAGGAGGGCAGTGCCGGTCTGGGCTTCCTGTACCGGTTCGAGGAGTCGCCCTACGTCGACGCCGGTCAGCGCAGCGACCTGCTGCCGCTGTACCTGTACGAGGGCGAGCGCTTCTTCATCAACGCCGACCGCGCCGGCTTCAAGTTCATGGACGATGGCACCCATCGCTTCGACGCCTTCCTCTCGCGGCGCCTGGAGGGCTTCCCCCTGGACGATGTGCCCGACGTGCTGAAGGGCATGACCCCGCGCGAGGCCGGCGGCGACATCGGCCTGCGCTATCGCTATACCGCGCCCTGGGGCACCGTGCGCACCACCGTCCTGCAGGACGTGACCAGTGCTTCCGGCGGTAGCGAATTCCGGCTGGGCTATTCGCACATCTGGCGCGGCCGGCGCTGGACCCTGCGTCCGGACGCGACCGTGTCGTTCCGCAGCGGCAAGCTCAACGACTACTACTACGGCGTCGAACCCGGCGAGGCCACGCCGGATCGGCCTGCTTACCGGCCCGGCAGCGGCACCGACGTGACCGCCGGCCTGTACGGCACCTGGGCGTTCTGGGACAACTGGCGCCTGATCGGCGGCGTGGCGGTGACCGCGCACGACAGGGTCGTCCGCGATAGTCCGATCATCCGCAACGACAGCCTGCAGCCGGCGCTGTTCGCCGGCGCGGTCTACGATTTCGGCACCCCGATCGCGCGCTGGGACGATGACGGCGTGCCCACCCTGCTGAAGGTGTTCTACGGCCGCGCCTCCGGCGAAGGCTGCCACATGGCCAGGATCATGACCCTGCGCTGCACTTCGCTGGACCACGACGAGCCCAGCAGTGTGACCGGGGTACATTGGGGCAAGCCCTTCGTCGAGCGGGTCAACGGCTGGCCGGTGGATTTCCATGGCTACATCGGGTTCCTGTACCGCAACGAGATGATGGGCCTGCAACCGGATGCCTGGCAGGTCGACGCCTACATGAAGGGCTTCTACTACGGGTTCCCCTGGAGCCACCGGGTCAATACCCGGATCGGCATGGGCTTCGGCATCTCCTACGCCAACCACGTGCCATCGCCGGAAGTCACCAGCCAGGCGCGGCGCGAACGGCCGACCTCCAAACTGCTGAACTACCTGGATCCATCCATCGACATCAGCCTGGGTGACCTGTTCCGCAACCCGAACATGAAGCAGACCTACTTCGGCCTGGGCATCTCGCACCGCTCGGGCATCTTCGCCAGCTCGCGGCTGCTGGGCAGCGTCAACGGCGGTTCCAACTACATCATCGCCTACATCGAAACCTCGCTGTGACGGGCTGGGCCGGTCCGGCCCGGTAGTCCGCGGGCGGTGCTGGTATCCTGCCGGTCCCAGGGAACGGGCAGGACAGGGAATGTTCGGTCGATTCGTGATCTGCGCCGCGTTGGCGGCGTTGCCGGCAACCGCGCCGGCCCAGGTGTTCAAGTGCGTCCGCGGCAAGGAGGTCTCCTACCAGTCCGCGCCATGCGAGCCTGGTCAGGCCACCCAGAAGGAATGGCGGTCCGTGGACTACGCGCCGCCGTCGGCGGCCGAGTTGCAGCGCATCCGCGAAACTGAGCAGGCAACCCGCCGGCGCGATGCGCAACTGCGCAGCGGCGGGTACCAGCGAGCCGGAAGCGCCAGAGTGGCGGCCACGGGCATCGGCCGCTGCGACGAAGCCAAGGCCGTGCGCGATCGCGAGCTCTACAAGCTCGGACCCTGGCGCTCGATCAAGCAACTGCGGGCCTGGGACGAATACGTGGCCAAGGCGTGCCGGCCCTAGGACCGGGCGGGGCTTGACCTTCCCAGGGTGTCAAGGTCAAGGATATGCCCTGAACCCTGGCCCGAAGGGTGCCCCGTGAGCGATCCGAACCCAGCCCTTTCCCTGAGCCTGCCGATCGAGGGCATGAGCTGCGCCAGTTGCGTCGGCCGGGTCGAGACCGCGCTGCGCAGGGTCGAGGGCGTGGCCAGCGTGGCGGTGAACCTGGCCACCGAGCGGGCCGAGATCCACGCCAATCCGGCGGTGGACCGCGTCGCCCTGGTCCGGGCGGTGGAGGCCGCCGGCTATGCCGTCCGGGCCAGCACGCTCGAACTGGCGGTGGAAGGCATGAGCTGCGCGTCCTGCGTGGGCCGGGTCGAACGCGCACTTGCGGCGGTGCCCGGCGTGCTCGAGGCCTCGGTCAACCTGGCGACCGAGCGCGCGCGCGTGCGCGGCGTGGCCGATGCCGGGGCGCTGCTGGCCGCGATCGAAAAGGCCGGCTACGCCGGCAGGCCGATCGAGGCGGGACTGCACCTCGACGATGCGGTCGCCGAGCGCAAGGATGCCGAATACGCCGCGCTCAGGCGCGACCTGGCCGTGGCTGCGGTGCTGGCGCTGCCGGTGTTCGTGCTGGAGATGGGCTCGCACCTGATCCCCGGCATGCACGCGCTGGTCATGCGCAGCATCGGCATGCAGGCCAGCTGGATGCTGCAGTTCGCGCTGACGACCCTGGTCCTGGCCGGGCCGGGCCGGCGCTTCTACCTCAAGGGCCTGCCGGCATTGCTGCGATTGGCGCCGGACATGAACTCGCTGGTGGCGGTCGGCACCCTGGCCGCCTACGCTTATTCGGTGGTGGCCACCTTCGCTCCCGGCGCGCTGCCGGCCGGCACGGTGAACGTCTATTTCGAGGCCGCGGCGGTGATCGTGGTCCTGGTCCTGCTCGGTCGCGTCCTCGAAGCACGGGCCAAGGGCCGCACTTCCGCGGCGATCACGCGGCTGATCGGGCTCCAGGCCAAGGTCGCGCACGTTTTACGCGACGGCGCCTTCATCGACCTGCCGGTCGGGCAGGTGGGCGAGGGTGACCGGATCCAGGTGCGCCCGGGCGAGCGCGTGCCGGTCGATGGCGAGGTGGTCGAGGGCCACAGCTTCGTCGACGAATCGATGATCAGCGGTGAACCGGTTCCGGTGGAAAAGGGCATCGGCAGCGGCGTGGTCGGCGGCACGGTCAACCAGACCGGCGCCCTGGTCGTGCATGCCACTGCGGTCGGCTCACGCACCGTGCTGGCCCAGATCGTGCGCCTGGTCGAACAGGCGCAGGGCGCCAAGCTGCCGATTCAGGCGCTGGTGGACAAGGTGACGATGTGGTTCGTGCCGGCGGTGATGCTGGCCGCGCTGGCCACCTTCCTGACGTGGCTGTGGTTCGGCCCCGCGCCGGCACTGAGCTTCGCCCTGGTCAATGCGGTGGCGGTGCTGATCATCGCCTGCCCGTGCGCGATGGGCCTGGCCACGCCGACCTCGATCATGGTCGGCACCGGTCGCGGCGCCGAGTTGGGAGTGCTGTTCCGCAAGGGCGACGCCCTGCAGGCGATGAGGGACGCGCGGGTGGTGGCGGTGGACAAGACCGGCACCGTGACCGAGGGCCGGCCGGTGCTGACCGACCTGGAGGTTGCCGAAGGCTTCGAGCGGGAGCGCGTGCTGGGCCTGGTCGCGGCGGTGGAGTCGCGCTCGGAGCATCCCATCGCCCGCGCGATCGTCGGGGCTGCCATGGAGGAGGGGATCGCACTGCCGCCGCTGGATGAATTCGAATCGGTGACCGGCATGGGCGTGCGTGCGCGGGTGGACGGCATCCAGGTCGAGGTCGGTGCCGATCGCTACATGCGTGCTCTGGGTCTGGACGTGGGCGTGTTCGCCGCCACCGCCGCGCGCCTGGGCGGCGAAGGCAAGTCGCCGATGTATGCCGCCATCGACAGCCGCCTGGCCGCGATCGTCGCTGTCGCTGACCCGATCAAGCCCGGCTCGCGCGCCGCCATCGACGCACTCCATGGTCTCGGCCTCAAGGTGGCGATGGTGACCGGCGACAATGCCTGCACCGCCCAGGCCATCGCCGGCCAGCTCGGCATCGACGAGGTGGTGGCCGAGGTGTTGCCGGCGGGCAAGGTCGATGCGGTCAGGCGGCTGAAGGCCGCGCATGGCAAGCTCGCGTTCGTCGGCGACGGCATCAACGATGCCCCGGCCCTGGCCGAGGCCGATGTCGGCCTGGCCATCGGCACCGGCACCGATGTGGCGATGGAATCGGCCGACGTGGTGTTGATGTTGGGCAACCTGCAGGGCGTGCCGACCGCGATCGCGTTGTCGCGGGCGACCATCGGCAATATCCGCCAGAACCTGTTCTGGGCCTTCGCCTACAACACCGCGCTGATCCCGGTGGCCGCCGGCGCGCTGTATCCGGCGTTCGGGATCCTGCTTTCGCCGGTGTTCGCCGCCGGCGCGATGGCGATGTCGAGCGTGTTCGTGCTGGGCAATGCATTGCGCCTGCGCCGTTTCCGGCCGGCGGGGGCAGGGGACCAGACCGCCACTGGACGGAGTACGCCATGAACATCGGCCAGGCATCCCGGGCATCGGGCGTCTCCGCCAAGATGATCCGCTACTACGAGCAGACTGGCCTGCTGCCGCCGGCCGCGCGCACCGGGTCGGGCTATCGCGTCTACGCGACCGCCGACGTACACCAGCTGCGCTTCGTGCGCCGGGCGCGCGACCTGGGGTTCTCGGTTGCCGAAGTCGCGGACCTGCTGGCACTGTGGAACGATCGTTCGCGCCACAGCGCCGACGTCAAGCGGGTGGCGCAGCAGCGCATCGGCGAACTGCGCCAGCGCATGGACGACCTGCAGCAGATGCTCGACACGCTGCAGACCCTGGTCGATTCCTGCGCAGGCGATGAGCGGTCGGACTGTCCGATCCTGGACGGGCTGGAGCAGTGGGACCGGGACGGATTTGGAACCCGGGTGCGTACCGGCGCGGTGGCACGGCACCGCTGCCATGGCGACGACGGAAAGTGATGACGCCGCTGGCGCCGGCCGCAGTTCAGTTGGAGCAGCCGCAGCAGGATCCGGACCGTCCGGATCCGGGCTCGTCCATGGTGTCCGTGACGATGCCGCTGACGGTGTAGCCGCGGTCCTGGATGGCCTGCACCGCATCCTCCTGCCGGATCCGGCCATCGATCCGGACCGTGCCGGCGGCCAGGTCGACCAGGACTTCGGCATCGCTGTCGAGTCCGTGGATCGCGCCCGTAACGGCCTTCGCGCAATGGCCGCAGGTCATGCCTTCAACAACGAGTTTCATGGAGGCTCCGGGTCAGGGTACGTCGTCAATCAGGACATGGTGGGGCTTGTCAGCGCGGTGGCGGGATTCGCGCTCGTGGAGGGGCATGCAGCCAAGCTCGCTTGAAGGTTGCCGGGGCCGGGTTTGCCGCGGCGGAAGCGGTGGGACAGCCAGCCGCGCCGGCAGCTCCACAGCCACCGAGCCGTCATCCTTTATTTCGCATAATACCGAT
>JAFLEA010000061.1 GCA_017302035.1 Lysobacterales bacterium | reverse complement strand
GGCAGCCAATATGCATTGCCGCTTCGTAGGCGTATTGGAACGAGGCTGTAATGGCTGGGTTGAACGGTCTTCGTACGGTTTTGCTGGCGGGCTCCGCGCTCGTCGCGACCACACTTGGCGGCTCCTTCGCACTCGCACAAGAGGCGCTTGAGCCCGGCCAAGTCGATTTCGCCGACCCGGCCGCGGCGCTGGCCCGCAGCGCCCGACTGTGCGCCGACGCCGATGCGCTGCTCGCAGGCGAGGAGGCATCGCTGCTGGGCGAGCCGGGGCCCGGAAGCCTGCGCGCAGGCGAAGGATTCGACACCCTGCATGTCCCGCCACTGCTGGCCCTGCCCGCGGAACGCCGCGCGCGCCTGCTGCGGCGCTGGCTGGCCGGCGTGGGCCTGCCGCCATTGCCGGCCCGCGGCATGGAACGGATCGAACTCGACCTGCTGCACGCACGCAGCGATGCCCAGGCCGCCTTCGCCTGGTCCGGCGCGCGGGTGCTGCGCTGGCGCGATTTCCTGCACGCCGACCGGCCACGCGCACCGCTGCCGCCGGACTGGAGCACCGGCTGGGACGGCCGCGCGCCCCTTGAGCTGCCCGACGGCGGCCGCCTGCGCCTGGCAGGTGCGGACGGCGACGCCGTGGCCGGTTTCGAGGCGCCACTGCGGGTACATGCCCGGCGCGGCGGCGAGCGCATCGCCCTGCCCGGCCGCAACCATTCCCACGCGCTCAAGCAGGTGCTGCAGGAGCGCGGCGTGCCGCCCTGGCGGCGCGCCCACCTGCCGCTGCTGTCCGATGCCCAGGGCCGGCTGCAGGCGGCCGGTGACATCGCCTGCTCGGCGCAACTGGACCGCTGGCTGCGCGCCCACGGCTGGCGCCTGGACTGGCAGCCGCCGCGTTGACCCCCTGCCGCCGCCGCGCGCACACTTCGCCCATGCCGAAGAAAGCCACCCCCGACGCCTCGCCGGTCGCGCAGTTCGAACACTCGCTGGACGAACTGGAACAGTTGGTCGAGAAGATGGAGCAGGGCGAGATGAGCCTGGAGGATTCGCTGGCCGCCTACGAGCGCGGCGTGGGCCTCTACCGCCGCTGCCAGACCGCGCTGGAACAGGCCGAGTTGCGCGTGCGCCTGCTCACCGATCCCGAGCAGCCCGACAACGCCCGGCCCTTCGCCGGTCCCGATGGCGAGTGAGGCCTTCGCGCGCTGGGCCGCGCGCACCGAAGCCAGCCTCGAACGCCTGCTGCCCGCAGCCGACGAAACCGCCACCGCGCCCGCGCGCCTGCACGCGGCCATGCGCCACGCCGCCCTGGGCGGCGGCAAGCGCATGCGCCCTCTGCTGGTCTACGCGGCGGGCACTGCGCTCGGCGCCGACGAGGCCTCGCTGGATGCGCCAGCCGCAGCGGTCGAACTGGTCCACGCCTACTCGCTGGTCCACGACGACCTGCCGGCGATGGACGACGACGACCTGCGCCGCGGCCGCCCCACCGTGCACGTGGCCTTCGACGAGGCCACCGCGATCCTGGCCGGCGACGCGTTGCAGACCCTGGCCTTCTCCGCCCTGGCCGCAGCCGATGCGCCGGCACCGCTGCGCATCGAATGGGTGCGCACCCTGGCCGAGGCTTCCGGCGTGGCAGGCATGTGCGGAGGCCAGGCGCTGGACATCGACGCCACCGGAGGGAAAGGAGGCCAGAGCCCCTTTCCGCATTCGGGGAAAACGGATTCCGGCCCTCTTTCGCCTGTTGTATTCCTCGAACGCATGCATGCGCTCAAGACCGGCGCCCTGATCCGTGCCTCGGTGCGGATGGGGGCGCTGGGCGGCGGTGCCGGCGCCCCCGCGCTGGCGCACCTGGACCGCTTCGCCAGCGCGCTCGGCCTGGCGTTCCAGATCCGCGACGACCTGCTCGACGTCGAGGCCAGTTCCGAGCAGTTGGGCAAGACCGCGGGCAAGGACGCCGCCCAGGCCAAGGCCACCTACCCGGCGTTGCTGGGCATGGACGGCGCGCGCACGCGCCTGGCCGAACAGGCGGCGGCGATGCACGCAGCGCTGGCGCCGTTCGGCGGTCGCGCCGATGCGCTGGCCGCGTTGGGCGAACTGGCGGTGCGGCGCACGCACTGACGGGATCGCTTCCGCAGCGATGCCCATCGAAAGAAAAGGGCCCGGACATGCCGGGCCCTGCTGCGTTCAGTCCCCGCGGCTGGACTACTTCACCAGCCGCAGCGTGAACGGATAGCGGTAGGCCACGCCCTCGTTGGCCTTCATCGCCGCGACGATGGTCAGCACCAGCCAGGCGATGCCCAGCAGGATGCCCAGCGGGATGGTGATGATCGCGGCGATGAAGAAGGTGATCAGGGTCACCAGGAACAGGATCACGCCGATGATCAGCAGGGTGATGTTGAAGTTCAGCGCTTCCTTGGCCTGGTCGCTGGCGAAGGGCATGGTGTCCTTCTTGATCAGCCAGATGATCAGCGGACCGACGATGTTGCCGATGCCGCCGGTGAACAGGCCGGCCAGCGAGGACAGGTGGCCGAACAGGCCCCACTGCCGTTCCTCGGCGCTGGGCGTGCCGGCCGGCGCCGGCGGTTCCGCGGTATAGGTTTCGAATTCGCTCATGGCGTTCCCCTTGCGGTTGGTGGCGGACGGAAGCGGTGCCGCTCCCCTGCCGGCGGCGCCCTGACCCGAAGGATACGTCATCCGCCGCCGGCAACCGTCATCCGTCCGAGCAGAACCGGACCGATGCGTATGTGCGAGCGCGGGTCGACCTCGCGGCCCACCGCCTCGATCCCGGCGAACATCGCCCGCAGGTTGCCGGCGATGGTCGACTCGTCCACCGGGTACGCGGGCTGCCCGCCTTCGATCCAGAACCCGGCCGCGCCGCGGGAATAGTCGCCGGTGACCCCGTTGACCCCCTGCCCCATCAGCTCGGTGACCAGCAGGCCACGGCCCATGCCGCGCAGCATCTCGTCCAGGGTGCCGGCATTGGCCGCCACCTCCAGGTTGTGCACGCCGCCGGCGTTGGCGGTGGTCGCCAGGCCCAGGCGGCGCGCCGAATAGCTGCCCAGCACGTAGCGCTGCAGCACCCCGTCGACCACCAGCGGGTTGTCGCGGGTGGCCACGCCGTCCGCGTCGAACGCGGCCGAGCGCAGGCCGTGGCGCAGCAGCGGGCGTTCTTCGATGGCGAAGCCGTCCGGGAACAACCGCGTGCCCATGCTGTCGAGCAGGAAGCTGGCCTTGCGGTACAGCGCACCGCCGGACACCGCGCCCAGCAGGTGGCCGATCAGCGAGCGGGCAACCTCGGCGGAAAACAGCACCGGGTACTCGCCGGTGGGCGCACTGCGCGGGTCCAGCCGCGCCAGCGCGCGTTCGGCGGCGCGGCGGCCGATGGCAGCCGGCGCCTCCAGATCGCCGCGGGCCAGGCCGACGCTGTACCAGCCATCGCGCTGCATGGCCTCGCCCTGGCCGGCGATCAGGGCCACGCCGAGCGAGTGCTGGGTCTCGCGCTCGCGGCCGACGAAGCCGTGGCTGTTGGCGTACACCGACAGGCTCTCGCCGCTGCCCAGCGAGGCACCGTCGGAATTGCCGATGCGCGGGTCGGCCTCGCGCCCGGCCGCTTCGCAGGCCAGGGCCAGGTCGACCGCCTCGTCGGCATCGAGCCGCCAGGGATGCCAGGTGTCCAGGTCCGGGAAGCGGCCGTCCGCCGCCGGGCCCGCCATCAGTTCCGCATCGGCCAGGCCTGCGGCCGGGTCGTCCTCGGTGTAGCGGGCGATTGCGCAGGCCTGCTCGACGGTGGCCTCCAGGCTGGAGTCGTGCAGGTCGGCGGTACTGGCGCTGCCCTTGCGCCGGCCGAAGTACACGGTCACGGCGATGCCGCGGTCGCGGGTGGACTCCACGGTTTCCACTTCGCCCATGCGCACCGACACGTTGAGCCCGCGCTCCTCGCTGCAGCTCACCTCGGCCTGGCTGGCGCCCAGCGCCTGCGCCCGCGCCAGCAGCCGCTGCGAAATCTCCGCCAGCCGGTCCAGCCGCTCATGGCTGTCGTCGTTGTGGTCAATCTCGTTCATGTCCAATCGCTTCCTCCGGATAGGGCCGCCGCTCCTTGGCAAGCGGACGGGTAGAATCCCCCACACCTGACGCAACCCCGGACGCCCCATGCGCGGACGCGACGAAGACACCGGCGAATTCTTTTCCTCCAGCCGCAGCCAGCAGCGCCGCGAAGCGCTGGAAGTGCTGGAGCTGGCCGAGAAGCTCGCCGGCCTCACCCCGACCCAGCTGGCCAAGCTGCCGATCCCCGACGACCTGCTGCCGCACCTGGAGCAGACCCGCAGGATCACCGCCCACGTCGCCCGCAAGCGCCAACTCGCCTACCTGGCCAAGCAGATGCGGCGCGAGGACGACGAGACCCTGGAGGCGATCCGCGACGCACTCGACGAGGACGGCGTGGCCGCCCGCCGCGAAGTGGCCGCCATGCACCGGGTCGAGGCCTGGCGCGAGCGCCTGCTCGCCGAGGGCGACGCGGCGCTGGCCGAACTGCTGGAGGAACACCCCGGTGCCGACCGCCAGCACCTGCGCCAGCTCGCGCGCAACGCGCAGGAGGAGAAACTGCGCAACAAGCCGCCGCGCGCGTTCCGCGAACTGTTCCGCGAACTGCGTGCGCTGCTGGTGGGGAACGGCAGCGATCGCACGGCCGATGCCGATGAAGACGGCGACAACGATTTCGACACCGACGAACCCGATTACTGAGTGCCCCGGCACCCGCAGTGCCGGGCGTGCCGCGATGGCGGCACTCACGCGCGGGTACCGCCCACGGTGATGCCATCGATCAGCAGCGAGGGCTGGCCCACGCCCACCGGCACGCTCTGCCCGTCCTTGCCGCACACGCCCACGCCCTCGTCCAGGGCCAGGTCGTGGCCGACCATGCGCACCTTGCGCATCGTCTCCGGGCCGTTGCCGATCAGGGTCGCGCCCTTCACCGGCGGACCGATCTTGCCATCCTCGATCAGGTACGCCTCGGTGGCCGAGAAAACGTACTTGCCGCTGGTGATGTCGACCTGGCCGCCGCCGAAGTTGACCGCGTACAGCCCCTTCTTCACCGAAGCGATCATCTCCTGCGGATCGTGCGCGCCGGCCAGCATGTAGGTGTTGGTCATGCGCGGCATCACCAGGTGGGCGAAGGACTCGCGCCGGCCATTGCCGGTCGGGGCCATGCCCATCAGCCGCGCGTTGAGCGAATCCTGCATGTAACCCACCAGCACGCCATCCTCGATCAGCGTGGTGCAGCGGGTGGGCTCGCCCTCGTCGTCGATGTTGAGCGAACCGCGCCGACCGGCCAGGGTGCCGTCGTCGACGATGGTCACGCCCGGCGCGGCCACGCGCTGGCCCATGCGCCCGGCGTAGGTCGAGGTGCCCTTGCGGTTGAAGTCGCCTTCCAGACCGTGGCCGACCGCCTCGTGCAGCAGCACGCCCGGCCAGCCCGGGCCGAGCACCACCGGCATCGTGCCGGCCGGCGCGTCGATGGCCTCCAGGTTCACCAGCGCCTGGCGCAACGCCTCGCGCGCCACCTTCTCGGGGCGGCCGCCGGAGAACAGTTCCTCGTAGGCGTAGCGGCCGCCGCCGCCGGCGTAGCCGGATTCGCGACGACCGCCCTGTTCGACGATCACCTGCACGTTCAGCCGCACCAGCGGGCGCACGTCGGCGGCAAGCACGCCGTCGCTGCGCGCCACCAGCACCGTGTCCACGCCGCCGGACAGGCTCACCGACACCTGGACCACGCGCGGGTCGGCCGCGCGCAGCAAGCGGTCCAGCGAGCGCAGCAGCTCGACCTTGTGTTCGTTGTCCATCCCGTCCACCGGGTCCAGCGCCGGGTACAGCGCGTGTCCGCCGCTGCGCACCAGTTGCCGCGGCGCGTGCGCGCCGCCGTCGCGCGCGATCGCCCGCGCCGAGCCGGCGGCCAGGCGCAGCGCCTCGGCGTTGATGTCGTCCGAATAGGCGAAGCCGGTCTTCTCGCCGCTGATCGCGCGCACGCCCACGCCCTGCTCGATCGAATGCGCGCCGTCCTTGACGATGCCTTCCTCCACCGTCCAGCTCTCGCGCCGGGAATGCTGGAAGTACAGGTCGCCGAAGTCGATGCCCGGGCCGAGCAGCGCGCCGAAGGCGCGATCCAGCCCGGACGGGTCCAGTCCGGCGGGGACAAGCAGGCGGGTTTCGGCCAGGGCCAGGGCGGATCGGGTCATCTCAGGGACATGGGGGCAGGCGCCACGGAGGGCAAGCGGCGCCTATGATGACAGCCGCAGCCGGGCATCGTCCGCGCCTGCCGCACCATCCACGCCAGGCAGACCGATGAAACTTACCGCGCACGTCATCGACGGCCACACCCTGGACATCCGCCCGGCCCCGCGCGAGCGCGAATGGATGGACCGCACCGACCAGCACTACGCCTACCGCTGCCTGCCGCTGGACATGGCCAACGCGCACGGCTGGGAACTGCTGTGCCAGGCCGGCTTCGCCGCCGAATGGAACGGCGGCAATGGCCTGGACGACCTGCGGGTAACGCCGGACCCGGGTGCCCCCACGCCAGCCGTGAGCCATTTCGGCTACGGCGTGCTCACCTTCCACGTTCCCTGCCTGTTCCGCACCGACCCCGGGGTGGAACTGATGGCGACCGGGCCGATCAACCGGCCCAAGGACGGCATCGCCGCGCTGACCGGGGTGGTCGAGACCGACTGGAGCCCGTATCCGTTCACCATGAACTGGACGTTCACCCGTCCGGGCAAGGTGCGCTTCGAAGCCGGCGAGCCGTTCTGCCACCTGCTGCCGCTGCATCGCCCGCTGCTGGAGGATGCGCAGGCAGAATGGCGGCCGCTGTCGGAGACGCCCGGGCTGGAGGCGCAGTACCGGGCCTGGATGCACAGCCGCGGACATTTCCTCCGGGAACTCCCGGATCCGGACTCCGAAGCCTCGCGCGAGCAGTGGCAGCGCGCCTACTTCCGCGGCGTGGACATGCGCGGCTGCCCGGCCGAAGCCCACCGGGTCAGGCTGCGGCTGCCGAACTTCGTGCGCGGCGGCGATGGAAACGGCGAGTAGGCCTCAGGGCTGACTGCTCCGGGCTGCTGCCGGGCTCTCGCCGCGCCGCGCCGGCTCGCGTCCGATCACCTCGACCTTCGGGTCCTTCCACGGCCCGCTGACCTTGTAGGTCTTGGCCCCGATCTCGCCCAGCGGCTTGGCCAGCACCGCGTTGGCCGCCGCGCCCACCGCCGCGCCCACCGGGCCGCCGGCCACCGCGCCGACCACGGTCAGCAGGTTGCCGGACTTGGGCGACACGTCGATGGTCTGGTCGAAGCGCTGCGCGCGCAGGTCGGTATCGCCGCTGATCCGGATCTCGGCGGCCGGACCGTCGATCAGCATGTTGTCGGTGCGCGCACGGCCATCGGCGAAGGCCACCCCGCCTTCCAGGCGATCGAAGGCGAAGCCCTTGGAGAAGAAGTCGCGGAAGTCGAGCATCAGCCGGCGCGGCAGCTGGGCCACGCTGAGCAGGCCGAGCACGCGCCCGGCGCCCGGCTCCACTTCCAGCAACTGGCCGTCCCTGGCGGCGATGTGCAGGTTGCCCTGCAATCCGCCCAGGTTGAAGCCGGCGGGCGTGCCCGCCCAGCTGGCATCGAAGCGCACCTGACCGTCCCCGCGCGCCAGCCAGTTGCGGTAGCCCAGCCCGTCCATCAGCTTGCCCATGTCGCGGCTGTCCACCTGCAGCGCCAGGTGGGTGCGCGCGGCGTCGCCGCGGCCCAGCCATTCGCCGGTGGCTTCGATCTTCTGTGCGCCGGCCTGGATCTGCAGCCGCTCCACGCGCATGCCGCCGGGCACTGCATGGGTGCGGAGGGAGGCACGGCCCAGGACCGCATCGCGGTAACGCAGGTCGTCGATGTCCACGGCCAGGGGCGGGATCGTGGCCGGGTCGAAGCCGGCATCGGCGGCGGGGGCCGCAGCCATAGTCGCGGCGTCGGCATCGGCGGCGCGCGTGTGCGCAGCGGCCGGGGCCGCGCCTGGCGGCGGCTGCCAGTGCAGCCGCGCGAAGCTGCCCTGCACGGTCGCGCCGGACTGGTCCGGAACGACCACGCTGCCGGCCAGCGCCGGCCCATCGACCTGCACATGCAGCGCCTGCGCCTCCGGGCGCAGCTTCAGCCGGGTATCCGGGAACACGCCACCCAGCAACTCCAGTTCGTCGGCCAGCACGTCGACCTGGCGCAGCGGCACGCCGCCATCGCCGCCACCCCGGGCCAGCCCGATCCATTCCAGCGCATCCAGCGACGCGGTGCGCCCCACCACCACCAGCCCCGAGGCGGGCGGGTCGGCGTCCACCGAGGCCGCGCCCAGCTTCACCCGCACGCCGGTCTGCCCGTTCTGTTGCCGCGCGCGCAGGGCCATGCGCTCGCCGAAGGCCACGTCGATCGCACCACTGCCCAGCGGCAGGGCCAGTTGCACCTTGGTCGGCAATGCCTGCTCGGCGGGCTTGGCCAGCGGCGCCGGCAGGTCCAGCGCGGTGCCGACCAGGCTGGACTGCAGGTGCAGCGTCCCGACGCTGTCACCGACCGCCTGCTTCGGCAATGCCACCTCCAGGTGCCACGGCGAGCGGCCATGCACGCGCGGTGCGAGCCAGTCCAGCTCCGGCGCGCGCGCGAACAGGTCGGCCGCATCCATCGGTGCGTCGAGCGTGGCCTCGAATGCGTGCGCCGCCTCCCGCGCGTGTGCGCCCGAGCGTAGCGCGAGCACGCCGTCCTGGCCGCGATGGCGCACCGCCAACTGCGGCGCGTCGAAACCGTTGCCGTCGTAGCGCGCCTGTCCGCGCACCGCCTCGAACGCCAGGTCCCAGCGCTTCTCGGCCAGGCGCGCGCCGTCCAGGGTCACGCTGCCGTCGATCTTCGACTTGCCGCCGTCGGCATGCAGCGGCAGGTCCAGGGCGAACAGGGTCGATGCCGGCCCGGATGCCTCCAGGTTGGCGAACGTGTCCCGGTGCTCGCGCTGCAGCGGGCTTTGCCGCAGCAGCTGCAGCATCTGCGCGGCATCGCCGCGGGCTTCCGCGCGCACCAGCAACGGGGCCTGGCTGAAATCCGCGATCCCGGCCTCCACGCGCTGCACCGGCAGGCCGGCGACGGCGCCCTTGCCCTGCACCTCGAAACCGTTGCCGACGAACGCCACCTGCGCCTGCATCGCTTCCAGCGCCGGCCAGTCCCGCTGGAAACGGATGTGGCCGTCGCGGATCGCCGCGCTCGCCTCGAAGCGGCCGTTGTCGCGCACGAACGGCCAGTCGTCCAGGTCGCCGGCGGCCAACCCGCGGCCGCCGGTCACGGTGCCCCCTTCCAGCGCCATGTCCAGCCACGCCACCGTCGCTTCCGACATCTTGTGGTGGATCCAGAACTTCCTCGCCACCGGCACCGGGGTGTCGTCGATCTGTGCGGCGATCCCGATCCACGGCAGGGTGCCGTCGCCCTGGAACCACAGGCCGCCGCGCAGGTCGGCGGCGTAGTCGCCACCGTCCACGCGCAGCGCCGCGGTGCCGACCTCCCAGCCCGCGCCCTCGCGCCAGCCCAGCAGGTCCCCGTCCAGCGCCAGCTCATGGACCACACCGAAGCCACTGGGCCAGTCGAAGCGCAGGGCACTGCGCGGGTCCAGCGCCAGCCGCCAGCCGTCGCGGTCGCCCTCGAAGGCGCCCGCCAGGCCATCGAGGCCCGGCGCATCGCCGACCGGCGCGAACGCGATCCGTTGCAACCGGCCCTGCGCGTGCAAAGGTCCGCCGCGACGGCCACTCACCTCGAGTGCGGACAGCTTCGCCTGCGGTTGCGCCGCGACGATCCAGGCGCGCAGCGATTCGGGCAGCGCGTCGCTGAGGGCGGCCACGGCCAGCAGCGACGTCGCATCGATTGCGTCGGCCAGCAGGGCGAAGCGTTCGCCACCGGCCACCACCAGCCCGTCCAGCGACTGCGTCGCATGCGCGTCGGCCACCCGCAGCAGCGGCGCATCGAACCGCCAGCCGTCGGCCTGCATGCGCCAGCGCGTGCGCCCGCCGAGTTCGTCCAGGCGTACCTGCGGCAGCTTGCCGTCGGCCAGGGGGGCGCCGGAGAGCAGCAGGTCGCGCCACTGGAACTCGCTGACCACCTCGGTCACCCGATGGTCGCGCAGTTCGGCCCAGGCCTGGGCCTGGCCGCGGCCAGCGGCCGGGGCGATGCCGAAGTGATGCAGCAACGGCGCCCAGGCGCCCAGCGCATCGGTCTCCAGCTCGACCCAGGCGCGGCCGTCGCCGGCGCCGCGGTCGAACTCGATCGCCAGCCGGGCCGGCTCCGCCTCGGGACGGATGAAGGCGCGCGCACCGGCCTCCACGTGCTGGCCGTTCACCCGCACGCGCAGGTCGACCTTGGGAATCCGGGTGCGCAGGCCCAGCTCCGGCGCGCGCACTTCCAGCTGCCCGCCGATCACCTGCAGTTCGCCCAGTCCCTCGAGGTAGTCCAGCGGATCGACCGTGCCGGTCATCGGCAGGCCACGCACCGACCAGCGCCCGTCCGCAGCCCGCTCCAGGGTCAGCGACGGGCCGCGCAGGCGCAGCTCGGTGAACGAGCCCCCGGGCAGCAGGCCTGCATAGATCGACACCAGCACTTCGGCCCGGCCGATGTGCACGCCGCCGCCGGGCTCGCCGATGTGCAGGCCCTCCAGTTGCAGCAGCGGCCCGCGCCGGGTCCATTGCGTGTCCACCGCGTCGAAGCTCACCGGCTGGCCCGCCTTTTCGCCGAGCCAGGCGGCGATCCGCTCCGGATGGCGCTCGGCCAGCGGCAGCACCTGGCTGGCCGCGCCCAGCAGCAAGGCCAGGACCACCAGCGCGACGGCCAGCAGGTAGGCGGCCCAGCGACGTGCCAGGCGCAGGCGGCGGCGCACCGGCGTGGACATCAGTGCTCCGCGCCGCACCCGCACTCAGAGCAGGACGACATCGAACTGCTCCTGCAGGTACTGCTCGTCGGCCTGGAAGCGGATGCTCTTGCCGAGGAACTCCTCCAGCTCGGCCACCGCCGCCGATTCCTCTTCGGTGATCCGCGCCACGACCTTGGGCGAGGCGATCACCAGCAGCCGCTCGGCGTCGAACTGGCGCACGGCGCGGGTGATCTCGCGGAACACCTCGTAGGTCACCGTCTCGGCGGTCTTGACCGAACCGCGGCCGCCGCACTGCGGGCAGGTCTCCGACAACTGCCGCTCCAGGCTCTCCACCGTGCGCTTGCGGGTCATCTCCACCAGGCCCAGCGGCGAGAAGTCGTACACGGTGGTGCGCGCGTGGTCGCGGGCCAGCGATTTCTCCAGGGTGCGCAGCACCTGGCGGCGGTGCTCAGGATCGGTCATGTCGATGAAATCGATGATGATGATCCCGCCCAGGTTGCGCAGCCGCAATTGCCGCGCCACCGCCTGCGCGGCCTCCAGGTTGGTGCGGTACACCGTCTCCTCGAGGTTGCGCTGGCCCAGGAACGAGCCGGTGTTGACGTCGACCGTGGTCATCGCCTCGGTCTGGTCGATCACCAGGTAGCCGCCGGACTTGAGCGGCACCTGCTTGTCCAGGGCGCGGCCGATCTCGTCCTCGACCCCGTACAGGTCGAAGATCGGACGGTCGCCGGTGTACAGCTCGACCTTCTCGGCCAGCACCGGCATGTACTTGGCGACGAACGCCTGCAGGCGATCGTAGGTGTCGCGCGAATCGACCCGCACCTTCTCCACGTCGCGGCGGACCAGGTCGCGCACCGAACGCAACGGCAGGCTCAGGTCCTCGTAGGTGATCGTGCCGGCCGCCGCCTCGCGGCCGCGGCGCTCGACCGCATTCCACACCCGCGCCAGGTAGGCGATGTCCTCGGCCAGCGCCTCGGCCGGCTGGCCCTCGGCGTTGGTGCGCACGATGTAGCCGTGGCCGCCGTGCGCGGCCGACAGCTCCGCCACCAGCGACTTCAGCCGCTGGCGCTCGTCCTCGTCCTCGATCCGCGCCGAGATTCCTATGCTGCGCGACTGCGGCAGCAGCACCAGATAGCGCGAGGGGATGCTGATCTGGGTGGTCAGGCGCGCGCCCTTGGTCCCGATCGGGTCCTTCACCACCTGGACCACGATTTCCTGGCCGTCGCGCAGCAGTTCCAGGATCGAGGGCGTGGGCTGCGGCGCATCCTCGGCCAGGCCGGCTTCGGGCTGGGTCGGCCGGATCACGTCGTTGGCGTGCAGGAACGCGGCCCGCTCCAGCCCGACCTCGACGAACGCAGCCTGCATGCCCGGCATCACCCGCTGCACCCGGCCCTTGTAGATGTTGCCGACCACCCCGCGGCGCCAGCCGCGCTCGATGTGCAGCTCCTGCAGCATGCCGTTCTCGACCACGGCCACGCGGGTCTCGCGCGGGGTGACATTGACCAGGATTTCCTCGGACACGTCCGCCCTCACCCGGCCGCGGCGGCGCACACGGCGCCGGATTCGATGGCATCGGCGGCGCCGAGCAGGCGCGCGGTCTCGCGCAGCGGCAGCCCCATCACCCCGGAATGGCTGCCGGAGAGGTGTTCGACGAAGGCTTCGGCGCGGCCCTGGATGGCGTAGGCGCCAGCCTTGCCCAGCGGCTCGCCGGTGGCGACGTAGGCGGCGATGGCCGCCTCCGAGAGCGGCGCGAAGCGGACCTCGGTGGCCGACAGCGCCTCGCGTTCGCCCGCCGCATCGACCACCACCACCGCCGACAGCACCCGATGGGTGCGGCCGGACAACCGCCGCAGCATGGCCGCCGCGTCGGCCGCGTCGCGCGGCTTGCCGAAGACCTCCTCGCCCAGCACCACTTCGGTGTCGGCGCCGAGCACGCGCGCGCCGGGCTGGCCGGCGACCAGCGCCCAGCCGGCACGGGCCTTGTCGCGGGCCACGCGGGCCACGTACTCGGCCGCGCCCTCGCCCGGCGCCCGGACTTCCGGGACGTCGACGTCGAGCAGGCGGTGGGGTTGGTCGAGCCGGTCCAGCAGTTCGGTGCGGCGCGGGGATTTCGAGGCCAGGTACAGCATGGGGGAAGGATAACCCGCGCCAGCCGGCCAGGCCGCGGCCGCGCGCGCCGGAACCGGCCGCAACCCCGACCGGGCTCACCGCGCGTTCATCCGTCCGGACCGACCCTGCGGCACGGGCCGCGCTGCCGGTCACAATTCCCCATTCCCAGGCAAAGGAGCTTCCCCATGCGCCCACCCCTCGCCACCCTGCTCGCCGCCTTCGCGCTGTCCGCTCCGGTGGCCGCGCACGCCCAGGCCGCGCCCTGGCCGGCCACGGACGGAACCCTGCTCTCGGTCTCCTCCCAGGCCGAGGCGCGGCGTGCGCCGGACATGGCCACGATCTCGGCCGGGGTGGTGACCCAGGCCGCGGACGGCAATGCCGCCATGCGCCAGAACGCCGAGCAGATGAACCGGGTGCTGGCCGCGCTCAAGACCGCCGGGGTGGACGGCAAGGACGTGCAGACCAGCGGCATCAACCTGAACCCCCAGTACCGCTACGAGGACAACCAGCCGCCGCGGATCACCGGCTACCAGGCCAGCAACACGGTGAACGTGAAACTGCGCGACGTGGCCAAGATGGGCAAGGTCCTGGATGCGCTGGTCGCCAGCGGCGCCAACCAGATCAACGGGCCGACCTTCGGCATCGAGAACCCCGAGCCGCTGTACGAGCAGGCGCGCCTGGACGCACTGAAGGCTGCCCGCGCCCGCGCCGAGACCTACGCCAGGGCGCTGGGCGTGCGCGTGCGTCGCATCGTCAGCATCAGCGAGGGCGGCGGCGCGTTCCCCTCGCCGATGCCGCGCATGCAGATGATGAAGGCCGATGCCTTCGGCAGCACGCCGGTGGAGCCGGGCGAGAGCAGCGTCTCGGTGAGCCTGGACGTGGTGTTCGAACTGGGGCAGTGACCCCCGGCTCCGGCCCCGCATCGACCGCAGCGCCCCCCTTGCCAAGCCGCATGGACCGGGCGCAGGCTGGAACCGGCCATCGCGGCCGACCCCGGTCGCCCTGTCCGTGCGTTGTTTCCTCCGACATTCCTGCAATGGAGGTGGGTCATGGTCCGCACGCTGCCGTCAGATGCATCTCCGCGCCTGGAACCCCAGCGCATCCTCGCCATCAGTTTTGCCATCGCCGTGCATGCCCTGGCGCTGCTGGTCCTGCTGTTGCCGCTGACCCAGGCATCGCTGCCGCAGGCGCGCAACACACCCGAGCCGGAGCGCTGGCAGGTGCCGGAACGGATTCCGGTGACGCCGATCCCGCCGCAGCCGGTGCTGCAGCCGCCGCTCCAGCCGACGCAACCCCACCCGCAACCGGCGCCGGCGCAACGGCCGGCCCCGGTGCCTGCGCCCGCCGTCATCGACCAAGGCACGCAGTTCGCCGATCCGGCCCCGGACACCGCCACCGCGATCGGACCGCCTGACCTGGCGCCGGCCGCCGGCCCGCCATTGCAGGGCGCGCACCTGCGCTACGCCATCGCCCCGCCGCCGCCCTACCCGCGCGACGCGATCCGCGATGGCGCCCAGGGCACGGTGCTGCTGCGCATCCTCGTCGATGTCGACGGCCGTCCGCTGCAGGTGATCGTCGAGCGCGGCAGCGGACACCGCTCGCTGGATCGCGAAGCGGTGCGCCACGTGCAGCAGCGCTGGCGCTTCGAGCCGGCCAGGGTCGACGGCCGGCCGGTGCAGGCTTGGGGCCTGGTGCCGATCGACTTCAGCCTGCAGTAGCCGGATGCGGACGGTCGCGCCCGGCGCGGCCGTCCGGGCCCGGCCGATGGCACCCTCGGGCCCGCGCGCCGCTCAGGCGCGGTGGTAGGGATGGTTGGCCAGCAGCGCCGCGGCGCGGTAAAGCTGCTCGGCCACCAGCAGCCGCACCAGCATGTGCGGCAGCGTCAGCGGGCCCAGCGACCAGGATTCGGAAGCGGCGGCGAGCACTTCGGGCGCGTGCCCTTCCGGGCCGCCGACCAGGAACGCCAGGTCGCGGCCCTGCTGGCGCCAGTGCTCCATCCGCTGCGCCAACTGCTCCGACGACCAGGCCTTGCCCGGCACGTCCAGCGCGACCACGTGCACATGCTTCGGCAGCGCGGCCAGCACCCGCCGGCCTTCATCCTCGATCGCGCGCTGCGGATCGCGACCTTTGCCGCGCAGGCCCGGCTCGACCTCGACCAGTTCCAGCGGCAGCCAGTGCGCGAGCCGCTTGCGGTATTCGGCGAAGCCCTCCGCCACCCAGGACGGCGCACGCTCGCCGGTGGCGATCAGGCGCGCCTTCAACGCCGCCGGCCGCCGGTGCGCGGGCGCGGCTCAGGCCGACGCGGCGTCATCGTCGGCGGCATCCGCCGGCGCGCGGCCGTCGCCGACGGTCCACAGCCGCTCCAGGGCATAGAACTCGCGCACCCGCGGCAGCATCACGTGCACGATCACGTCGCCCAGGTCGACCAGCACCCACTCGGCCTCGCGCTCGCCTTCCACGCCCAGCGGCATCACCCCGAGCTTCTTGGCGAAGCGAGTGACCTCGTCGGCGATCGACTTCACGTGCCGGGTGGACGTGCCCGAGACGATGACCAGGTGGTCGGTGACGCTGGTCCTGCCGCGCACGTCGATCTCGACGACATCCTTGGCCTTGATCTCCTCCACCGCGGCGCGGACGGTGGCCAGCAGTGCTTCCACGGGCGGCGGCGGTTCGGGAAGGCGGGTCTTGATGACGTGGGCTTGGGTGCTCAAGGAAGGCTCTGCGGCGGACGACAGGTGAGAGCGCCGATTATACCGGCGCGGGGCGCAGGCCCGCGTTCACGGATCGCGGTAAAGCCCTTCGGCCTCGATGAAGGCGGCCACGGCCGGCGCGAGCTGCCCGCGCCAGGCCGCCGGGTCGCCCGAAGCCAGGCCGCGGCGCACCGCGGTGGCCGATTCC
>JAFLEA010000060.1 GCA_017302035.1 Lysobacterales bacterium | reverse complement strand
CGCCGGGCGCGGGCGGCAGCCGTACCAGCGCCAGCCAGGCCTGCAACGTGCGCGGGTCGTCGGCGCCGTAGCCGAGCCGGGTCAGTTGCGCGGCGCGCTCCAGCCACGGCCGTGCCGCCTCGGCCTGGTTGGCGTCCAGCAGCAGTTCGCCCGTGAGGCGGTCGAGGTCGCCTACCGCGGGATGGCTGGCGCCGAGGCGCGCGATCCGGACCCGCCGTGCTTCCTCCAGGGTGGCGCGCGCTGCGGTGGCGTCGCCTTGCGCGGCCTGGGCCATGGCCAGGTCGGCCAGGCCGTAGTCGAGCACGTAGCGGCCATCGGGTTCGCGCCAGATCGATACGGTGTGGCGGAACGCCGCCAGCGCCGCCTCGGCGTCGCCGCGTTCCAGTGCCAGCCGGCCCAGCGCCTCCAGGCTCAGGCCGGTCTCGCGATGGCGCGCGCCGAGCACCGATTCGGTGGGGCCGTGCTGGGCGCGCAACTCCTGTTCGGCTTCGGCCAGACGGCCTTGCTGCAGGTAGGCCAGGCCCAGCTGGCGGCGCACTGCCAAGGTCGCCGGATGCAGCGGGCCGTGCAGTTCCCGTGCCAGCGCCACCGCCGGGCGCAACGCCGCTTCGGCGGCGTCGGCCTGGCCACGGTCGAGGTAGAGCACGCCCAGGCTGCGGCGGATGTCCACCAGCAGCGGATGGCGGTCGCCCAGCCGCGCCTGCGACTGCTCCTGCGCATCGAGGAAGCGTTCGATCGCCGCGCCGGTGTGTGCGGCGTCGCTTTCCAGCGCGGCCAGGTCGATCATCGCCTCGACCATGCCGACGTCGTCGCCGAGCACGTCGCGGCGCAGGGCCAGGGTGCGTTCGTACCATTGCCGTGCGGCGATCGGTTCGCCGAGCATGCGTCGGCAGCGACCGTACTGGATGTAGAAATCCGCCACCTGCTGCGGCAGTTCGTGCTGCAGCCGCTGCGCCTCGTCGGCCAGCGGCTGCATCCGCTCCACGCATTCCCGGGAGCGGCTGAGCAGGCGCAGCACGCGGCCGTGCTGGCTGGCCGCGTCCAGGCGCAGGCCGGCCGGGGCGCCGGCGTCGCCGGCCAGCAACTGCCGCTGGCGCTCGGATTGCGCCAGCGCCTCGCGATAGTCGCCGATGCCGATGTACAGGCGCGAGAGCACGCCGAGCAGTTCGGCGCGCGCGCGGGGCTGTTCTTTCAGTTCGGCCTCGCCGCGCCTGGCTCCGGCCGAGAGCAGTTCGCGCAGGGCCATGCCCTCGCTGCGCTGGGTTCCGGCGGCGTGGTCGAACAGGCCCAGCACCAGGCGCTGCATCGCCTGCGCGCGTGCGGCTTCGCGTCGTGCCTCCTGGGCATGGCGCAGGGCCAGGCCGAGCGCGGCCACCAGTGCCAGCACCGCCAGCGAGCCCAGGGCCATGCCCCAGCGGTGGCGCTGGAAATACTTCTGCAGGCGGTAGCCGATCCGCGGCGGCCGCGCCTCGACCGGGCGGCCCTCCAGGTGGCGGCGGACGTCGCGGGAAAGCGCCTCGACCGAGCCGTAGCGCCGCGCCGGCACCTTGTCCAGCGCCTTGAGGGCGATGTTGTCCAGATCGCCGCGCAGGCGCCGCGCCAGGCGCCGGGCCTGCGCCGGCTCCATCTGCCCGGCCTCGGCCAGGCGCTGCACCGCCACCGACGGCTTCGGCGGCGACACTTCCAGGATCGCGCGCTCCCACTCGGCATCGCTCTGCCGGCGCAGCCGGTAGGGCTTGTCGCCGGCCAGCAGTTCGTACAGCACCACGCCCAGCGAATAGACATCGGTAAGGGTGCTCACCGGCTCGCCGCGGACCTGCTCGGGCGCGGCGTAGTGCAGGGTGAAGGCGCGCACCTCGGTGCGCGGGTGGGTGGCCTCGC
The DNA here is from genome assembly GCA_017302035.1 of Lysobacterales bacterium. Classification (GTDB taxonomy): domain Bacteria; phylum Pseudomonadota; class Gammaproteobacteria; order Xanthomonadales; family Xanthomonadaceae; genus Pseudoxanthomonas. The sequence continues at coordinate 14,047 of JAFLEA010000060.1, read as the reverse complement.
CGTCCGCACGGTCGAGCAGCTTGGCGATCCCGAAGTCCAGCAGCTGCACCTCGCCGCCGGCGGCGACCAGCATGTTCGAGGGCTTCAGGTCGCGATGCACGATCAGGTTGGCGTGGGCATGGCTGACCGCCGCGCACACCTGCAGGAACAGACGCAGGCGCTCGTCGACCGGCAGCGCATGGGCGCGGCAGTAGTCGGTCAGCGGCACGCCTTCCACGTATTCCAGCACCAGGTAGGGCTGGTCGTCCTCGCCGACCCCGGCGTCGAGCAGGCGGGCGATGTTGGGATGCTGCAGGCGGGCGAGGATTTCGCGCTCGCGGGAGAAGCGCAGGCGCAGGTTGGGATCGGCATAGCCGGGGCGCAGCAGCTTCAGCGCCAGCTGGCGCCGGTACAGGCCATCGGCGCGTTCGGCCAGCCAGACCTGGCCCATGCCGCCTTCGCCGAGCAGGCGTTCGAGCCGGTACGGCCCGAGCCGACTGCCCTGGCGCGAGGCCGGGTGGATCCCGGGCAGCGGATCGCGGAGGAAGTCATCCCCCTCGTCGGCGTCGGCGAGCAGCGTTTCCAGTTCGGCGGCCAGCGCCGGATCGGTCGCGCGCAGGCGATCCAGTTCCTCGCCGCGCGCGCCCGACTGCAGGTCGAGCAGGGCGTCGAGCAGCGGCGAGAGGCGTTGCCAGCGCTCGGCGTCCATCGGCCGTGCCCGTCAGTCCTCGCGCATCGCCGCGAGCAGGAACAACCGCGCCTTCTGCCAGTCGCGGCGCACGCTGCGCTCGGAGCGCTGCAGCAATTCGGCGATCTCCTGCTCGGACAGCCCGGCGAAGTAGCGCAGTTCCACCACCTTGGCCAGCTTCGCGTCCACCGCCAGCAGGCGCTCCAGCGCGTTGTCCAGGGCCAGCAGGTTCTCGTCCAGGCGCAGGCTGCTCTCGGCCTCCTCGGGGATCTCGGCCACCCGCTTGAGGTCGCCGCCGCGCTTGCGGGCCATCCGGTTGCGCGCGTAATCGACCACCACGCTGCGCATCGCCGAAGCGGCGTAGGCGAAGAAATGGGCGCGGTCCTCGAAGCGGGCGCTGCCGCTGGCACCGATCAGCTTCAGGTAGGACTCGTGGACCAGCGAGGTCGGGTCCAGGGTGTGGTTCTGCTGGCTGGACAGCTGGCGCCGGGCCAGGGTGTGCAGCTCCTGGTAGAGCGTACCCAGCACCCGGTCCAACGCCTGGCGGTCGCCGCCACGCGCGGCATCCAGCCACACGGTGATCTCGGGGGAACTGTCGGGGGCATCCCCGTGCAGGCTTCCAGGTGAATTGGCCATCGTCGTCTCCGCGACTGCGCCCGGGGCGAATATAGCCCCTAGACGGATTCCGGGGGCGTGACAGGACGCCGGCGCCCGTTCAGCGTTGGCAGGACGGGCACCACACGCTGGTGCGCTGGCCGATGCTGGCCTCGCGCAACGGGCGGCCGCAGGCCGGGCACGGCAGGCCGCCGCGACCGTATACCGACAGCTCCTGCTCGAAATAGCCCGGCGCGCCGTCCGGGTTGAGGAAGTCGCGCAGGGTGGTGCCGCCGCGGGCGATGGCATGGGCGAGGATCCCCCGCGCGGCTTCGGCCAATGCGGCATAGCGCTCGCGCGAGACCCTGCCGGCGGCGCGCAGCGGCGAGATGCCGGCGCGGAACAGGCTTTCGGCCGCGTAGATGTTGCCGACCCCGACCACGATGCGCTGGTCCATCAGGAAGGTCTTCACCGGCGCACGGCGGCCACGGCTGCGCGCGAACAGCCAGTCGCCATCGAATGCATCCGACAGCGGCTCGGGGCCGAGGCCGTGCAGCAGTTCGTGTTCGGTGCCGGCGGCCTGCCAGAGCAGGCAGCCGAAGCGGCGCGGGTCGGTGAAGCGCAACACCCGGCCCGAGTCCAGGGCCAGGTCGACGTGGTCGTGGGCGCCGACCGGAGTGGCGGCGGGCAGCACCCGCAGCATGCCGGACATCCCCAGATGCAACAGCGCACTGTCGCCGGCATCGGTGTCCAGCAGCAGGTACTTGGCGCGGCGGCGCACGCCGACGATGCGGCGGCCGGGCAGGTCGCGGCGCACCTGCGCCGGGATCGGCCAGCGCAGGTCCGGCCGGCGCAGGACCACGCCGGTGACGGTGCGGCCTTCCAGGTGCGGCGCCAGGCCGCGGCGGGCGGTCTCGACCTCGGGCAGCTCGGGCATGGTTCAGCCTCCGGCGGCGGCCAGGTAATGCGCGTCGCCGTGCGCGTCGGGTTCCCGCCAGACCCGCACCGGCCCGTCGAAGGCCGCCGAGAGCAGGGCGCTGTCGAGCATGTCCGCACGCGACCCGTCGGCGAAGACCCGGCCCTGGCGAAGCACGATCACCCGCTCGATCTCCGGCACGATCTCCTCGATGTGGTGGGTCACCAGGACCAGGGTGGTGCCGGCGCGGGCCAGTTCGCGCAGCATCGCCAGCAGGCGGCCGCGTGCGACCGGGTCCAGGCCGGTGCCGGGCTCGTCCAGCAGCAGCGCCTGCGGCCGGTTGACCAGGGCGCGGGCGATCAGTACCCGCCGCGCCTCGCCGGTGGAGAGTTCGGCGTACAGGCGGCGGCGCAGGGGCAAGGCATGGGCGCGCTCCAGCGCTTCGGCGGCGCGCTGGCGCATGCCGGCGTCGATCTCGCGGAACGGCGGCAGCACGAAACTGGCGAACAGGCCGCTGAGCACCGCGTCCTCGACGGTCAGCTCGGGCATCCCGGCCAGGTTGGCGCCGAAATCGCCGGTGACGATGCCCAGCTGCGAGCGCAGCCGGTCCACCTGCCAGCGTGCCTGGCCCAGCAGGCGCACCGGCGCGGGGCCGTCGGCGCGCGCCAGCGGATACAGCTCGCGGGTGACCAGCTTGATCAGGGTGGACTTGCCGCAGCCGTTGGCGCCGAGCAAAGCGGTGTGCTGGCCCGGATCGATCCGCAACGACAGTTCGTGCAGGACCCGGACCTGGCCGCGGACCACGCTGGCACGGTCCAGCTCGATCAGCGGCGGGCGGATCGCGTCCGTCGCAGTCGGTGGGTCTGGCAGGGACATCGGCGCGGGACTTCCTGGAAGCGGGGGCCGCAACTGAACGCCATGCGCGGCCGGTGGGTGAAGTTTGCCGGAACAGGCGCCATCATGTCGCCACGCGGGCCACCATGCGGCCTGCCTCCCTCCCACGGCGAGTCCCGGCCCCATGCCCGAAGCGTTGCTGCAGTTCCTCACTTCCGGCCTGGCCGGATTCGGTTGGCTCGGCCTGCTGGCCGTGCTGCTGGCGTCCACCCAGCTGACCATTTTCTCGGTGACCCTGTACCTGCACCGCAGCCAGGCCCATCGCGGGGTGGATTTCCATCCGGCGCTGAACCACCTGTTCCGCTTCTGGACCTGGCTGACCACCTCGATGATCACCCGCGAGTGGGTGGCCATCCACCGCAAGCACCATGCGAAGGTGGAGACCGCCGAGGATCCGCACAGCCCGCGCACGCGCGGCATCGGCAAGGTGTTCCGGGAAGGCGCGGAACTGTACCGCGAGGCGCGCGCCGACCGCGCCTCGATCGAGCAGTACGGCAAGGGCGCGCCGGACGACTGGATCGAGCGCCGCCTCTACACGCCGCACGCCAACCTCGGCCCGGCCGTGTTGCTGGGCGCGAACTTCGTCCTGTTCGGCCTGCCGGGCGTTGCCCTGTGGGCGATCCAGATGGCGTGGATCCCGTTCTGGGCCGCCGGCGTGGTCAACGGCCTCGGCCACTGGTGGGGCTACCGCAACTTCGAGTCGGCGGACACCTCCACCAACCTCACTCCGTGGGGGGTGTGGATCGGCGGCGAGGAGCTGCACAACAACCACCATGCCTTCCCCAGTTCGGCGCGGTTCTCGATGCGACGCTGGGAGTTCGACATCGGCTGGGCCGCGATCAAGGGCCTGGAGAAGCTGCGCCTGGCCCGGGTGCTGCGGGTGGCGCCGAGCCTGGATATCCGCCCCAACATCGCCGTGCCCGACGGCGAGACCCTGCGCGCGTTGCTCTCGCATCGGTTCCAGGCCATGACCGACTACCAGCGCAACGTGCTCAAGCCGGCGCTGCGCGAGGAAGCCGCGGCCGCCGGGGCGAAGCTGCGCCAGCTGCTGCCGCGGCGGATGCGCCGCGGCCTGGTCGACGACGGTCGCTGGCTCAAGCCGGATGCGCGCGAGCAGTTGCACGCCTGGGTGTCGCAGCGGCCGCGGATCCAGTCCCTGGTGGAGCATCGCGCGCGCCTGGCGGCGCTGCTGGAGGCGCGCAGCCACGATGCGGCCGAGCGCCTGCGCCAGCTCCAGGCCTGGTGCCAGGAGGCCGAGGCCAGCGGGATCCGCGCGCTGCAGGACTATTCGGTGCGGCTGAAGGGTTACGCGCTGGCGCAATGAACGGCGATGCCCGCCAGCACGCATCGCGCCCGGGTCGCGGACCGGCGTTCCGGGCCGGCCTGTTGGCCGCGGGCATGGCGGCGAGCGTGGCGGTCGCCCAGGTCGAACGTACCGACGACTACCTGGCGAAGATGGACACCGATGGCGATGGCCGCGTTTCCCAGGCCGAATACCTGGCCTGGATGGGCTACGCCTTCGAGAAGCTGGACCGCGACGGCGATGGCGTGCTGTCGGCGGCCGAGTTGCCCGGCGGCAAGGGCAAGCCGGTCAGCCTGGAGGCGCATCGCCAGCGCCTGGCCGAGCGCTTCCGCCGCCAGGACGCCAACGGCGACGGTTACCTGGACGCGAAGGAACTGTCCGCGCCGCCGCGCTAGCAGCCGGACCCCGCCGCTACCGTGGCGGATCGACCAGCGGCAGGCCGCGTTCCAGCATCCACAGCATCACGGTCTTCTGGCGCACGTAGTTGGCGGTGACGAAGCACTCCAGCAGCCCGGGCCAGCCGTCGAGGAAGCCGCGTCGCAGCACGTAGCCGCGGAAGAACCGCCATGCCGGCGCCACCACCAGCCCGGCCAGCGAGGCGCGCCGGCCGTGGGCGAACTCGTACTCGGCCATCATCCGCGCGTACTGCTGGCCCTTGTCCAGGTGATGTTGCAGCGAGCGGAACGGCAAGTGCAGCAGATCGCCCTCCAGGGTCGCCACCGGCCCGTCCACGCTGGCAGTCTCGTGGATCTCGCGTTCGCCGCGCCAGCCGCCGCGGCGGCGGTCGAACAGGCGCAGCTTGCGGTCGGGATAGACATTGCCGTGGCGGAGGAAGCGGCCGAAGTATTCCGACAGCCGGGCGAAGCGGTAGCCGGCGGCACGGGCGAAACCGGCGTCGCGCTCGGCCTCGATCGCCGCGCGCAGGCGTTCGTCCACGCGCTCGTCCGCGTCCAGGCACAGCACCCAGTCGTGCCCGGCCTGGTCCACGGCGAACTGCTTCTGGCTGCGGAAGCCGTCGAACGGGCGCACCAGCACCCGTGCGCCCATCGCCTCGGCAATGGCCCGGGTGGCGTCGGTGGAACCGGAGTCGACCACCACGATCTCGTCGCAGAACGCCAGCGAGGCCAGGCAGTCGCCGATCCGCGCCGCTTCGTTGAAGGTGATGACGGTGGCCGACAGCGGTGGCCGCGGGGCAGGGTCGGCTGGCATCGGCATGCTTTCCGGAGGGCGCCGGGTGGATGGGGCGGGAGCAAGGTAACCAGTATGCTGTGTGCCGGACAAGACGACATCACCCGGCCTCCCCATGCAGCCCGCCGCCAGCGTGATCTTCACCACCTACAACCAGCCGGACTGGCTGGAAAAGGTGCTGCTGGGCTTCGCCGCCCAGGACCGCCGCGATTTCGAGGTGATCGTGGCCGACGACGGCAGCGGCGAGCCGACCCGCGAGCGGATCGAGCGTCTGCGCCCGGCCCTGCCGTTCCCGCTGCGGCACTGCTGGCAGGAGGACGACGGCTTCCGCAAGTGCGAGGCGCTCAACGGCGCGATCGCCGCCAGCACCGCCGACTACCTGGTGTTCACCGACGGCGACTGCATCCCGCGCGGCGACTTCCTGTCCACCCACCTGCGCCTGCGCCGGCCCGGCCGCTTCCTGTCCGGCGGCTACCACAAGCTGCCGATGCAGACGAGTCTGGCCATCGGCGCGGAGGACATCGCCAGCGGCCGTTGCTTCGACGTGGCGTGGCTCAAGGCGCACGGCATGCCGGCCTCGCACCGCAACCTCAAGCTCAGTGCCGGGCCGCGGCTGGGCCGGATGCTGGATGCGATCAGCCCGGCGCGCGCCAGCTGGAACGGGCACAGCGCCTCGGCCTGGAAGCGCGACATCCTGGCGGTCAACGGCTTCGACGAGCGCATGCGCTACGGCGGCGAGGACCGCGAATTCGGCGAACGCCTGGAGAACGCCGGCGTGCGCGGCCTGCGCATCCGCCACCGCGCCGCGACCGTGCACCTGGACCACTCGCGCGGCTACGTCACCGCAGAGGGCATCGAGTTCAACCGCCGGCTGCGCGAGGAGACCCGGCGCACGCGCCGCACCTGGACCGAATACGGGATCGTGAAGGGACCGCCGCCGCAGTCGGCCTGAACCACGTCGCCCCGCCGCCCGCCATCGGCGCGGGCGACTACCAACGCAGGCGGCGCGCGGCCAGCGTGTGCCCCAGTTCCGCATACAGCGTCCGCGCTTCGGCTTCCGGCAGGAACCGGATCCGCAGCGGCGGCGAGATCGGCCCGGCACCGGCGGTGTCCAGCCACAGCGTCGCCGTGCCCAGCCAACGGTCCAGCGGCGAACGCTGCAGGCGCAGCGCCTGCAGCTTGTCCACTTCGGCGAAGCGCCACCAGCGCGACCACCAGCCACCGCGCACCGCCACCAGCCGCGCATCGATCGCGTAGCCCATGCGCCCGGCCTGGCGCCAGGATGCGTACGCCGATCCGGGCACCAGCAGCAGCGCCAGCAGGCTCCAGGCGCCCAGTTGCCAGGACAGCACCGCCGCCAGCAGCGCGATCCAGGGCAAGCCACCGGCGAACAGGCGCCACCAGGCCCGGCGCGGCAGCGGCCGCCACTGCGCCGGCGGCCATGCACCGGCGGGCAGCAGGTGCGCGGCCAGCGCGTCGCACGCTTCCGGGGTGGCGATCGGGGCCAGTTCGCGCAGTTTGCGCGGGTCGTCCTCGCGGCCGCCGATGGCGGTGTCGATGCGCAGCGCGCGGCGCCCGAACCAGCGGTGCAGCAGGGTCTCCTGCAGGTACCAGGACTGGATCCGGCGCCGCGCCACGCTGCCGCGCATGCGCGCGAACAGGCCCCGGTCCACGGTCAGCCGCCGTTGCGACTCGCCGAGGCGGAAGCCGTGGTACTGGGCCAGGGACAGCGCCACCGAGAGCAGGCGCAGCAGGACGATGAACACCGCGATGGCGGCCGACGCGGTGGCGGCGATCCCCAGCCACCCCAGGTGCAGGGTGCCGGCGTAGCCGGCGGCCTGGTCGAACGACTCCCGGGCCAGGCGCGCGACCCTGCGCTCGTCCGGGAGCAGCTGCCAGAGCAGGCCGAAGGCGGCGACCACCACGATCATGCCGCGGTTGGATACCAGCCCCAGCCGCACCACCTCGGCGGTCGGCAGCGCCAGCAGGGTGGCATCCGCGGCATCGGTGCCGGCCGCGGCGCCGGTGCCGGCATCCGCGCCGGCATCGGTCGCGCCGCGGTGGCGCACCAGCCGTTCCAGCGCCAGCGCATCGTCCAGCCCGAGCACCCGCATCTGTGCCTCGGGCTTCTGCCCGCCGGCCGATTCCAGCCGCACTTCGGCCACGCCGAACATCCGGTGCAACAGCGACTGGTGCAGGCCGACGTTGTGGATCCGCGCGAACGGGATCTCGCGCTGCGAACGTTGCAGCAGCCCGCTGCGGATGCTGATGGCGTCGGCGCCGATGCGGTAGCGGTAGGTGAAGTACTGCAGCACCGACACCATCACCAGCACGCCCATGCCGATCAACGGGCCCAGCGTCGCCCAGTCGTCCGGCCCGCTGCGGCGCCCGGCGAACAGCAGCACCAGCAGCGGCACGATGAATTGCCGCAACTGCTGCAGCAGGACGAACAGCCACGACCACGGATGCAGGCGCCGCTCGTCGGCCGCGGCGGCGCCGGCCGGCGCTCCGTTCACAGCGCGTCGTCCGTCTCGACCTGGCGGGCCAGGTGCGCGCGCAGCGCCTCGGCGTCCTCCAGTGCCAGCAGCGGCAGCCTGACCGCGGCCATCCGGGTGCCGGCGGTGTGCACTACCAGGGTGGCCAGCCCCAGCTGCCGTTCCAGCGGGCCACGCTCCAGGTCCAGGTGCTGCACCCGCGAGACCGGCACCAGGGTTTCGCTGCGCCACAGTCCGCCGCGGCGGGTCGCGAAGCCGTCGTCGTCCAGTTTCCAGCCGATCCGGCGATGCCGGCGCAGGCCGATGGCGCCGCCCAGCAGCAGCCCGGCCAGCCCTCCGCACAGCGCGCCCAGGTACCACGGCTGCGCGGTCAGGACCCGGGCCAGCACGCCCAGCAGCACCGTCGCCGGGATCGCCAGACCGAGGCCGGTGCCGGCGGCGTACAGCAAGGCGCCACGCCGTGGCAGCGGTTGCCACGGCGCGGCGATGGCGGGTGCAGGCGCCGCGGGCAGCGGCGGCGGGAGGGTCGGATCGTCCGCTGCGTCGGTCACGGGCGCTCGGTCGTTGGCGGATGGAAACCGGATCGTAAGCGTTCGGCAGCGGGTCGTGGCGGACGCCGGGTTCAGGCGTCGCGGTAGATCGAAGCCGGCGCGTCGGGAGGGGAGTAGGGATTGGGCTGGCCGCTGCCTTCCGGGCGCAGGGTGTAGCGCTTGTAGGTCCACTGGTATTGCGACAGGTCGCGTGCGGCGATGCGCTCGACCTCGCGGTTGAGCGCGGCCACGGCCACGCGCGCATCGGCATCGGCCATCGCCGCCGGCGCCGGTTCGAGGTGCAGGGCGAAGCCCGGGCCTTCGCCGATGCGCTCGCACCAGGCCAGCAGCATCACCGCGCCGGTGCGCTCGGCCAGGCGCGAGAGCAGGGTCATGGTCAGCGCCTGCACGCCGAAGAACGGCGCGAACTCGCCGTCGCCGGCCTTGGGTTGCTGGTCGGGCAGGATCCCGACCGCGCCGCCGTCCTTGAGCACCTTCCATAGCTGGCGCACCGCCGGGCCCTCGGCCCGCACCTGGCGCACGTTGTCGACCCCGCGCACCAGTTGCAGGAATTCGTCGCCCACCGCCGACTCGGGCGGCCGGTACACGACCGCGATCGGGCCGCGCGTGGCCAGGTACTGGTTCAGCAGTTCCCAGTTGCCGAAGTGCGGCGCGGCCACGATCACCCCGCGCCCGGACGCGCGCGCGGCGTCGTAGAGTCCGGCGCCGTGCACTGCGCGCAACAGGGCCAGGTTGGCGGCCGGCGGCCGCGCCCACAGCTTGAGCGTTTCCAGCGCCTGGCGCGCAGTGGTGCGCAGGATGCGCCGGTGCAGCGCATCGCGCTCGCCCGGCGCAAGCTGCGGAAAGGCCAGCTCCAGGTTGCGTCGGGCCACCCGGCTCTCGCGCGCGTCGCTGCGGCGCCAGAGCGCGGCGATGCCGTCGCCGAGCCGGTACAGCCAGGACCACGGCAGCCGCCCCAGCAGGCTGGCGGCGGAGAACAACAGGCGGGCCTGGGTGCGGGCGGACATGGGCGTCCAGTCTAGCCGGCGCCGGCCCGCGACCCCTCGCGGGGGCCGGCAAGGCCCGGTTGGCGGGCGTGGCGGGGGGTGACAAGCACGCCGGGTCCGTTCGATGCTGGCCGCTCCTGCCCTGCGGTTCCTGCCCATGCTTGCCCTGATCCAGCGCGTCGCCGGTGCTTCGGTCGAGGTCGAAGGCCAGGTCGTGGGCGAAGTCGGGGAAGGGGTGCTGGCCCTGGTCGGGGTGGAGCCCGGCGACGGTCCGACCCAGGTGGAGCGGATGGCCCAGCGCCTGCTCGGTTACCGGATTTTCGCCGACGATGCCGGCAAGATGAACCGTGCCCTGGCCGATACCGGCGGCGGCTTGCTGCTGGTCAGCCAGTTCACCCTGGCCGCCGACACCCGCTCCGGGATGCGCCCGGGCTTCAGCACCGCGGCCCCGCCGGAGGAGGCTGAACGCGTCTTCAACCGGCTGGTCGAACAGTGCCGCGGCCATCACCGCGGACGGGTGGAAACCGGCCGCTTCGGCGCCCATATGGTGGTCAGCCTGGTCAATGACGGCCCGGTCACCTTCCTGCTGCGGGCCTGACCGGCGCTGAACGCCGTCCCGCGCAAGCGGTTGACGCGCAAGGGTTTAGGGGTCCGCGCAGCGGTGCCCTGTTATAATGCTAGGTTCTCTTCACCTTTCCAGAATCCGGTGGCGCCGCAGATGGCCAACGAACGCCCAGCCCAGCAATCCGAAATCAAGCAGCTCATCAGCAAGGGCCTGGAGCAGGGCTACCTGACCTATGCCGAGGTCAACGATCACCTGCCCGACGACATCGTCGACGCGGAGCAGATCGAAGACATCATCGGCATGATCAACGGCATGGGCATCGATGTCCATGAAGTGGCGCCGGACGCCGAGACCCTGCTGCTCAACGAGAACAGCACCGGCAACCGCGAGATCGACGACACCGCCGCCGAGGAAGCCGCCGCCGCGCTGACCGCGCTGGATTCGGAAGGCGGCCGCACCACCGATCCGGTGCGCATGTACATGCGCGAGATGGGTACGGTCGAACTGCTGACCCGCGAGGGCGAGATCGCCATCGCCAAGCGCATCGAGGAAGGCCTGGGCCAGGTCCAGGCCGCGCTGGGCAGCTTCCCGTGGTCGATCGAGCTGCTGCTCGAGGATTACGAACTGCACAAGACCGGCAAGAAGCGCCTGGCCGAGGTCGTGGTCGGCTTCAACGACCTGGTGGACGAGACGCCCGAACCGGCGGCCATCGCGGTGGCGGAGGATGCCGACGCCGAGGCCGACGAGGACGACGACGAGGAAGTGAGCGACGACACCGAGACCGAAGCCGGCCCGACCGGCCCGGACCCGGCCGAGGTCGCGCGGCGCATGGAGGCGATGGCCGCCCTGTATGCCAAGTTCAAGAAGGCCCACGCCAAGTCCGGCCCGCAAGCCAAGAACGTGGTGAAGATGCGCGCGGAGATGGCCGAGCAGTTCGTCACCTTCAAGCTGCCGCTGCCGCTGACCGATACCCTGGTGCGCAAGCTGCGCGAGGTGATGAGCGAGGTCAAGGAGCACGAGCGCCGCGTCCTGCACCTGTCCACCAACGTGGCGCGGATGCCGCGCAAGGACTTCATCCGCGCCTGGGAAGGCAACCAGGTCAACCTGGAATGGGTGGACGAGGTGCTCAAGCGCAAGCAGAAGTGGTCCTCGGCGCTGCGCGAGGTCAAGGACCAGATCGTCGCCGAGCAGCAGGCCACCATCGCCATCGAGCAGGCCATGGCCCTGGACCTGGCCGACATCCGCGAGATCGGACGGCAGATGGCCTATGGCGAGGCCAAGGCGCGCAAGGCCAAGAAGGAAATGGTCGAGGCCAACCTGCGCCTGGTGATCTCGATTGCCAAGAAGTACACCAACCGCGGCCTGCAATTCCTGGACCTGATCCAGGAGGGCAACATCGGCCTGATGAAGGCGGTGGACAAGTTCGAGTATCGTCGCGGCTACAAGTTCTCGACGTATGCGACCTGGTGGATCCGCCAGGCGATCACCCGCTCGATCGCCGACCAGGCGCGCACCATCCGCATCCCGGTGCACATGATCGAGACGATCAACAAGTTGAACCGCATCTCCCGCCAGATGCTCCAGCAGTACGGCCGCGAGGCCACGCCGGAGGAGCTGGCCAAGGAGATGGACATGCCCGAGGACAAGATCCGCAAGGTCATGAAGATCGCCAAGGAGCCGATCTCCATGGAGACCCCGATCGGCGACGACGAGGACTCGCACTTGGGCGACTTCATCGAGGACACCAACGTGGAGTCCCCGATCGACACCACCACCAACATCAACCTGTCCGAGACCGTGCGCGACGTGCTGGCCGGGCTGACCCCGCGCGAGGCCAAGGTGCTGCGCATGCGTTTCGGCATCGACATGAATACCGACCACACCCTCGAGGAAGTCGGCAAGCAGTTCGACGTCACCCGCGAGCGCATCCGCCAGATCGAGGCCAAGGCCCTGCGCAAGCTGCGCCACCCGAGCCGGTCGGAGCAGTTGCGGAGTTTCCTGGACATCGACTGAGCGCAGGCATCGGTCCCGTACCCGCGTTTCCCTGGAAGGCCCCGCGAGCGGGGCCTTCTGTTTTGGAGGGTGCCGGCGCGGTTTCGCGGCCGCATCCGCCGAGGTTCCACTACACTGCACCTGCCACTGCGGGCCTATAGCTCAACGGTTAGAGCAGAGGACTCATAATCCTTTGGTTCCAGGTTCGAATCCTGGTGGGCCCACCAAGCCGCAAGGCGTCAGCATGTTCCATGTCCTCCAGTAGAGCAGGCGCGGCAGTGCTTCCGGCTCGCAGGATGGTTCAAGAGCGCGGAGCGGTGTAATTGGAAGAAGGAACGCGAAAGCCAGACTCCGCGGACGAACACGGATCGTTCGACGATTTCGTGCGCGAGTACCGGCGACCGCTGGCCTCGTTCATGGTCAAGCGCGGCGCCTCGATGGACGAGGCCAACGACCTCGTCCAGGAAACGATGATGAAGCTGATGCGGTACCGGGACCAGTCGGCGGATGTGTGGCGGATCCTGCTGTACCGGATCGCGATCAATGCGTTCAACGATCACCTGCGCAGGCGGCGGACCGATCCGGTGCATGGCGCCGTGGCGATGGACGATATCGAGTTGCCGTCCCACGATCTCTCGCACGAGCACCGGATCGCGGTCGAGCGGGAGTTGCAGCTGGTCCGCCGTGGGGTTGCGGCATTGCCGAAGCGATGCCGGCAGGTCTATCTGCTGAACAGGATCGATGGATTGAGCTACAGCCAGATCGCGCGCCATTGCGGAATCTCGGTGAAGGCAGTGGAGAAGAGCATGACCCGCGCGCTGGGCCTGTTGCGCGAGCATGTGCAGCGCGACTCGCCGCAAGGGAAGGAGAAGCCGTGAACATCCTGTCGTCCCTGCTGCCGGCCACCGCCAGGTCCGCTGCGCAGCGCCAGGCGGAGGCCTGGCTCGTGTTGCTGGATTCCAGTGCATGCACCCCGGAGGACAGGCGCAGGTTCGAAGCGTGGCTGGATGCGTCGCAGGACAATCTTGCCGCTTACGTGGACATCGAGCGCCTGCACCAGGCGGCGCGGACGTTGGCCAGCGATCCCGCGATGCAGCGCGCCGCGCGCGAGGCCAGGACGGTGGCCGCACGCCCGCCGGCCCGGCCCTGGTTGCGGCTCGCGGCCGTCGCTTCGTTGTGCCTGTTCGCCGTTGCCGGCTACCGGGCTCTTCAGCACCTTCCGGACGGCGGCAGCCAGTCGTACGCGAACGCGGCCGGTCCGCCGAAGCGGGTCGCGCTGCCCGACGGGATCGCGGTGACGCTCGATGCGGATACGCAGATCACCGTGTCGCAGGGCCGCGCCGGAACCGGCATCGACTTGGCGCGCGGACGGGTCCTAGTGGGTACCTCGGCGGCGACGCGCAATGGCGTCGCGGTCAGCGCCGGCTCCGGCGTGATCCGCGACATCGGCACCCGGTTCGAAGTGGACCAGCGTGTGGCCGATGCGGTGCGGGTCAGCGTGTTCGAGGGATCGGTGTGGGTGGCGATCAACGATCGGCCGCAGCCCAGGACTACGCTGCAGGCCGGGGAGCGCGTTTCCTACTCCAGCGCCGGCGAGGTGGGTGCGGTCGAGCCGTTCGACCCGCACGACGCCGGCGATTGGAGCGGCGGCCGACTGGTGTTCCGGGACGAGCCGCTGGAGGCCATCGTCGCCGAGATGAACCGGTATTCGACGCGGAAGATCGTGCTGCAGGGCCAGGACGTGGCATCGCTCAGGGTCACCGGGGCGTTCCAGGCCGGGGACCAGCAGGCGGTATTGACCCTCCTGGAGCATGGCTGGGGCCTGGAGGCCGATCGCGATCGCCGCGGCGACATCGTGGTGCGCAGGCCCGGCGACCGCTAGCCATGCGCGCACGG
>JAFLEA010000006.1 GCA_017302035.1 Lysobacterales bacterium | reverse complement strand
CGGCCGCGTGCGGCCAGCGCGTGCGCAGCAGCGGCAGCACCTGCAGGCGCAGGAAGTTGCGATCCGGATCGGGCTCGGCGTTGCTCGGATCCTCGATCCAGTCCAGACCATGCGAATTCGCGTAGGCGAGCAGCAGCGCACGCGGCAGGGCCAGCAACGGCCGCCATTGCCAGCCCGGACCGAACCGGCGCAGCGGCCGCATCGCGCCCAGGCCCCCGGGCCCGGAGGCGCGCAGTGCGCGCAGCAGGAAAGTCTCGGCCTGGTCGTCCAGGTGATGGGCGGTGGCCAGCACTCCGCCGGGCGCCATCGTCGCTCCCAGCGCGGCATAGCGTGCCTCGCGCGCGGCCGCTTCCGGTCCGCGCCCGCTGTCGCGCTCCACCGTCACGCGCACGACCTCGAAAGGCACCTCCAGCGCGCGTGCGATCCGCCCGCAATGCGCGGCCCACGCGTCGGCCCCGGCCTGCAGGCCATGATGGACGTGCACCGCGCGCAGCCCGCGCGCCCGGATCGACGGCTCGCCAGCCAGGCGATGCAGCAGCACGCCCGAATCCAGGCCGCCGCTGAATCCGACCACGATCGCGCCGGCGGCTTCGGCGGGAAGCATGGGCAGCGGGATCGGTGGGGGAACCGGGACGGGGGCGGCCATGCGGCTATCGTAGCCGCCCGCCGGCGGGGCGCTCAGTGCACCTGCCGCCAGATCACCACGATGGCGAAGATCCAGCACACCGCCACGAACCAGGCCAGGATGAAGTTCGGGTTGGTGGGGCGGTGGCGGAACAGGCGGTTCACCGCCACGACCACCAGCACCGGCACCAGGAACAGCGCCGTCGGCAGCACCCAACCGGGCAGGCCGATCATGCGTGCGCCCTCCCGTGCCGGGGCACGCTTCAGGCCGCCGTGGGCCGGCGCGGGCCTTCGGCGGCGGGCTTGGCGGCTTCGTACGCACCGTACCCGTGCAGGCGCGCGTAGCGGCGCTGCACCAGTTCCCCGGCCGGGATCGCCTCCAGCGCGTCGAGTTCGTTGAGCAGCACCGCCTTGAGCCGCTTGGCCATCTGCCGCGGGTTGCGGTGGGCGCCGCCGGTCGGCTCGCGCACCACCTTGTCGACCAGGCCCAGGCCGAGCAGGCGCTTGGCGGTCATGCCCAACTGCTCGGCCGCGTCCTTGGCCTTGCCCGCGTCCTTCCACAGGATCGAGGCGCAGCCTTCCGGCGAGATCACCGAGTAGGTGCTGTACTCGAGCATGATCGTGCAGTCGCCCACGCCGATCGCCAGCGCGCCGCCGGAGCCGCCTTCGCCGATCACGGTGCACACCACCGGCACGGTCAACTCGGCCATCTCCAGCAAGTTGCGGGCGATGGCCTCGGACTGGCCGCGCTCCTCGGCGTCGATGCCCGGCCAGGCGCCGGGGGTATCGATGAAGGTCAGGATCGGCAGGCGGAAACGCTCGGCCAGCTTCATCAGCCGCAGCGCCTTGCGGTAGCCCTCCGGCTTGGGCATGCCGAAGTTCCGGCGCACCTTTTCCTTGGTGTCGCGGCCCTTCTGGTGGCCGATGATCACCACCGGGCGGCCATCGATCCGGGCCAGGCCGCCGACGATCGCCTTGTCGTCGCTGAAGGCGCGGTCGCCAGCCAGTTCGTGGAACTCGTCGCAGACCTCGCGCACGTAGTCCAGGGTGTAGGGTCGGGCCGGGTGGCGCGACAACTGCGAGACCTGCCAGGCACTGAGATCGCGGAAGATCTGGGCGGTGCGCTTGCGCAGCTTGTCCTGCAGTGCGCGCACCTCGGCGTCCACGTTGACCGCCGGGCCGGTGCTGGCGCTGCGCAGTTCCTGGATCTTGGTTTCCAGGTCGGCGATGGGTTGCTCGAAATCGAGGTAGTTCGGGTTCATCCGTGGGCCGGGCGAGCCGGGAGGTGCATGAATCGGGGCAGTGTAGCCGAATGGCACCGGACCGACCGCACTGTACGGTATGGAGGCGATTCCCTGCTGGGTGGCTGTGGCATGGCCGTGCATGCCTACACGGCCGCAGCCGTCCGCGAGGCGGTGGAGGCCGAGGTCATCGAGCACGGCAGCCTGATGGACGTGACACCGCGCGCCTGATCGCGCACAAGGGCGTGTGGCTGAGCATTCAGCCGTTCCCGCGCGAACTGGGCGACGCCTTTCCACCGGGTTCGCACGCTGTGACGGCCGGCGTGGCCGCTGGGCGCCTCAGTGCGCCCAGGGCCTGCCGATGGCCAGCCTGACCGCATGCACGCCCGGTTGGGCGCGCAGGGCGTCGAGCAGGGGCGGGGCCACGCGCACGGAGTTGGCGCCGTTGAGGTCGAGCACGCCGGTGGCGGCGACCTGGTCCTTGCCGGCCACCTGCAGGTGCAGGCGCAGCGGGGTGGGGCCGGGACGGTGACCGGCCAGCACCGCGTCGATCCGTTGCCAGGCCGAGGGGTCGCGCAGGTCGAGTTTCAGCGACAGGCGTTGGGCGTGGGAGGCGCACAACTGCTCGTAGTCCCAGGCCTGCTTCAGGCGCAGGCTCCAGCCGCCGTTGAACTCGTCCTCGCGCAGGCCGCCCTGCACGATCAGCACGCGGTCGCGCACCAGCAGGCTGGACAGTTCCTGCGCGGTCTCGGCGAACACGCCGCATTCGAGCCGGCCGCGACCGTCCTCCAGTTGCACGAATACCTGGCTGTCGCCCTTGCGGCGGATCCCGACCACCAGTCCGGCCACCACCACTTGCACCTCCGGGCGCCAGCCGCGCTTCTCGCCGGCGCCGGCGGCCGACCACAGCTTGTCCAGCTCGCCCAGGTCGCTGCCGACCAGTTGCCTGACTTCCTCGCGGCAAGGATCGAACGGATGGCCGCTGAGGTAGTGGCCCAGGGTGTCGCGTTCGCCGTCGAGCAACTGGCGCAGCGTCCACTCCTCGCTTTCCGGCAAGGCCAGGTCGAGCGCCGGACCCGCATCGGCGGCGGGCATGCCGAACAACGACACCTGGCCGGCCTCGGCTTCCTTCGCCATCTGGTCGGTGGCCTTGAGCACTTCGGGCAACTGCAGCATCAGGGTGGCGCGGTTGCGGCCCAGCGCGTCCAGCGCGCCGGCATTGACCATCGCCTCCAGCGCGCGCCGATTGAGCTTGGTGGTGTCCACCCGCCGGCAGAAGTCGAGCAGGTCGCGGTAGTCGCCGCCGCGTTCGCGCTCGGCCACGATCGCCTCGCACAGGCCGCGGCCCACGCCCTTGATCGCGCCCAGCCCGTACCGCACGGTGTCGGCGGCCACCGCTTCGAACATGTACGCCGAGTCGTTGACCTGCGGCGGCAGCACGGTCAGCCCCAGCCCGCGTGCCTCGGCCAGGAACCCGACCACCTTGTCGGTGTTGTCCATGTCCGAGGACAGGGTGGCGGCCATGAACTCGGCCGGGTAGTGCTGCTTCAGCCACGCGGTCTGGTAGGCGACCAGCGAGTAGGCGGCGGCATGCGACTTGTTGAAGCCGTAGCCGGCGAACTTCTCCATCAGGTCGAAGATCTCGTCGGCCTTGCGTTCGTTCAGCCCGTTCCTGGCCGCGCCTTCGCGGAATATCTCGCGGTGCTTGGCCATTTCCGCCGGCACTTTCTTGCCCATCGCCCGGCGCAGCAGGTCGGCGCCGCCCAGCGAGTAGCCGCCGACGAGCTGTGCCATCTGCATCACCTGCTCCTGGTAGACCATGATCCCGTAGGTCTCCTGGAGCATGGCCTCGGTGCGCGGGTCCGGGTACTCGAACTGCTCGGTACCGTGCTTGCGCGCCACGAACGAGGGGATCATCTCCATCGGGCCGGGACGATAGAGTGCGTTTAGTGCGATCAAGTCCTCGAAGCGGTCGGGCCTGGCGTCCTTCAGCGCGCGGCGCATGCCCGCCGATTCGAACTGGAACACCGAGCCGGTGTTGCCGTTGGCGAACACGTCGCGGTAGACCGAGGCGTCGTCCAGCGGCAGCGCGGCGATGTCCAGCGGCGGGATTCCCGCGCGCCCGTGCCGGACGTTGATCGCCTTCACCGCCCAGTCGATGATGGTCAGGGTGCGCAGGCCGAGGAAGTCGAACTTGACCAGGCCGATCGCCTCGACGTCGTCCTTGTCGAACTGGGTGACCGGGTTGCGGCCGAGGCCGTCGTGGTCGTGTTCGGCGAACAGCGGGCAGAAGGTGTGGAGTGGTTCGGGCGCGATCACCACGCCGCCGGCATGCTTGCCGGCGTTGCGGGTCAGGTCTTCGAGCTCCCGCGCCAGGTCGATCAGGTCGCGCACGTCCTCTTCGGCGGCGTAGCGCTGGATCAACTCGTCCGAGCGCATTTCCGCGTCCTTGCCCTCGCCCATCGCGTCCTTGAGGGTGATGCCGAGGATGTTCGGGACCAGCTTGGCCACCCCGTCGACGAAGCCGTAGGGGAAGCCGAGCACGCGGCCGGCGTCGCGCACCACCGCCTTGGCGGCCATGGTGCCGTAGGTGATGATCTGGCTGACCCGGTCGCGGCCGTACTTGCCGGCCACGTAGTCGATCACTTCGTCGCGCCGGTCCATGCAGAAGTCGATGTCGAAGTCGGGCATCGACACGCGCTCGGGATTGAGGAAGCGCTCGAACAGCAGGTTGTACGGCAATGGGTCCAGGTCGGTGATCTGCAAGGCCCAGGCCACCAGCGAGCCGGCACCGGAACCACGGCCGGGGCCGATCGGGATGTCGTGCCGCTTCCCCCACTGGATGAAGTCGGCCACGATCAGGAAGTAGCCGGGGAAGCCCATTTCGATGATGGTGTCCAGCTCGAAATCCAGGCGCTGCACGTAGTCGGCGCGGGTCCGGCCCGGTGCCAACGGGTTCTTCGCCAGGCGCGCGTCCAGGCCCTCGTGCGCCTGCTTGCGGATCCAGGTCTCCAGGGTCTCGTCGGAGGGCACCGGATAGGCCGGCAGTGCGTACTTGCCCAGGGTCAGTTCGAGGTTGCAGCGTCGTGCCAGCTCGACCGTGTTGGATACCGCGTCGGGCACGTCGGCGAACAGCCGCGCCATCTCGTCGGCCGACTTCAGGTACTGCTCGGCGCTGTAGTCGCGCGGACGCCTGGGATCGTCGAGCACGCGCCCGGAAGCGATGCACACCCGCGCCTCGTGCGCCTCGAAGCCGGCCGCATCGAGGAAGCGCACGTCGTTGGAGGCCACCACCGGGATCCCGCGCGCGGCCGAGGCGTGCAGGGCGAAGGCGTTGAAGGCTTCCTCGCCCTCGCGTCCGGTGCGGACCAGTTCCAGGCACAGGTTGTCGCCGAAGGCGCGCTGCCAGTCGGCCAGTTGCTGCCCGGCCAGGTCGTGGCGGTGTTCGGCGGCCAGGCGCCCGGCCAGGCTGTCGCGGCCGGCCAGCAGGACCAGGCCCCCGGCGTATTCGCGCAGCCATTCCGGCGATACCGCCACCCCGCCTTCGGGGCGATGGCCTTCCATCCAGGCGCGGGTCAGCAGGTGCGAGAGGTTGAGGTAGCCGCCATGGTCGCGGCACAGCGCGGTGATCCGCCACGGCGCCTCGCCCGGGCCGCCGGCCACGGCCAGGTCGGCGCCGGCGATGGGCTTGATCCCGACTGCCTCGGCGGCCTTGTAGAACTTGATCAGGGCGAACAGGTTGTTGAGGTCGGTCACCGCCAGCGCCGGCAGGCCCAGTTCCACCGCGCGGCTGAGCAGGTTCGCCTGCTTGGCCTTGGCCGGATCGGCCTGCTCGGGCTTTTCGGGCACGCGGATGGTCGAGTCCGCGAGCGAAAACTCGGTGTGGAGGTGGAGGTGGACGAAGCCGGACATGCCCGCAGCAGGGTACCGGCGGGGGAGGGGGCGGACAAGGCTTGACGGGCCATGCCGAAGCCCTGACTCCGGCCGGGGGCGCCGCTGCCGAGGGAGGGCGGGAAGCGCTGACTTCGGCGCGGGGCCGCGGCTGCAAGGGGGCGCGGACAGCGCGGCTCCGGAGCGGGTCCGTCGCTGCCAGGGGGGGCCGTTCGCCGCGTGGTTCCGCGTCCTGCTCCAACACGCGGCCGTGGCACATCTCTACGGCCCAGGAGCGAGGCCTGGGACGCTATGGCTGGCCGTAGGTGCCCTCGCGCCGCGGATCGGCGGCGCCCTGCAACTGGCCGTCCTGCAGCCAGAAGCCGTGCAGACCCGAGTCCTCGCCCGAGCCGGGCACGACCTCCACGCCCAGCGCGGACAGCTCGGCGTGCAGCGCCGGGGCGAAGCGCTGCGCCTCGCCGTTGAAGCGTTCGCCGCGTGCGACCAGGTTGGGCAGGTCCACGGCCTGCTGCAGCGGCAGGTCCCAGTACAACCGTCCGACCAGGGCCTTGCCGACGTAGGCCAGGATCGCGTTGCCGCCCGGCGAGCCGATCGCGCCGACCAGGCGACCGTCGCGGTCGAGCACGATCGCCGGCGACATCGACGAGCGCGGGCGCTTGCCCGGCGCGATCGCATTGGCGGCCGCGCCGCCCGGCGACCACGAGAAGTCGGTGAGCTGGTTGTTGAGCAGCATGCCGCCGACCACGCGGCCGGAGCCGAAGAACGATTCGATGGTGGTGGTCATCGACACCGCGTTGCCGTCGCGGTCGATCACCACGAAATGACTGGTGCCGCCGGGTTCGCCGGTGGCGTCGGCGGCGGTGGCCGCTGCGGCGGGCGGCTGCCCGTGAACGGGCGCCCGCGCCGCCGCGCGCGGCCCGATCAGGGCGCGGCGGGAGTCCAGGTAGCCGGGGTCCAGCAGGCCGTCCACCGGCACCGGCACGAACTCAGGATCGCCGACGAAATGGTCGCGGTCGGCGTACATCAGCCGGCTGGCCTCGGCGAACAGCAGCCAGGCCTGTGCATCGTCCGGCCCGCGCCTGGCGATGTCGGTGCCGTCCAGGAGCAGCAGCAACTGCAGCAGGCCCACGCCGCTGGACGGGGGCGGCGGCACGCAGACCACATACGCGCGCAGCGGCCGGCACAGGGCCGGCCCGTGCTCGACTTCGTAGTGGGCCAGGTCCTGGCGGGTCATTCGCGCCGGGTGCGGCGCCTGGCCCACCCGGGCGGCGATCGCGTCGGCCAGCGGGCCCTGTTGCAGTGCCGCGGCGCCGTCGCGGGCGATGGCGC
This sequence comes from Lysobacterales bacterium, assembly GCA_017302035.1. GTDB lineage: Bacteria > Pseudomonadota > Gammaproteobacteria > Xanthomonadales > Xanthomonadaceae > Pseudoxanthomonas. The sequence continues at coordinate 70,987 of JAFLEA010000006.1, read as the reverse complement.
GCACGCTGTCGGCGTAGGCGGGATTGCGGAAGATGTCGCCGACCTGCAGCGGGGTGCCGTCCGCGCGCGCGAACAGCCGCACCACGTCCGCTGCCGAGGCCTGGGGGAACTCACCGGCAATGTGCCGGTGCAGGCGCGGCGATATCGGGAAGCCTTCGCGCGCGCGGGCGATGGTCGCGTCGAACAGGCCGCTCCATGGCAGGCGACCGTGCTCGCGATGCGCCCGTTCCAGCGCCGGCAGCACGCCGGGGATGCCGGTGGCGCGTCCGCTCAGCATGGCCTGGGCGTCGCTGAGCGCAGTGCCGTCCTCGTCGCGGAACATTGCCGGGCCGGCGCTGGCCGGTGCGCGCTCGCGGCCGATGTAGCTGTCGATCCGGCCCGTGGCGGCATCGTAGTGGAGCAGGATCGCGCCTCCGGCCAGGCCCGAACTTTGCGGTTCGACCAGGCCGAGCATGGCCTGCACCGCAATGGCGGCGTCGATCGCGTTGCCGCCGTGGCGCAATACCTCCAGCCCGGCCTCGGTGGCCAGCGGATGGGCGCTGCTGACGAAGCCGGTTCCGGCCGGCGTGGCCGGCGCGGAGGCCGCCAGTGCGGGATTGCGCGCACCGCCGCAGCCGGCAGGGGTCGACGCCAGCATCAGGAGCAGGACGGCGGACATGGCGCTCCGCGCTCCGCGCATCGGCGCGGATGGGCATCGGCGACCGCGGGCATGGACGGACGGGGTGGGGGTCATGGCGGGGCAGGAGTCATGGCGGGGCCTGGGCGATGGCGGACGTGCACGCCGGCCGCACATCAGCGGCGCACGATCTTCGGGTTCGAAGCGCCCCAGATCGTGTACTGGTCGGCCAGCACCACGCCGCTGATCTTCTCGATCTCGGCCTGGGTGATCCGCTCCTGGCCCTGCGCGCCGAACAGCACCACCTCGTCGCCGGCCTGCACGTCCGGGATGTCGGTCACGTCGGCCATGGTGGTGTTCATGGTCACGTTGCCCAGCACCCGCGCCCGGCGGCCGCGGACCAGCACGTCGGCCTTGTTGGAATGGGCGCGGCGGTAGCCGTCCGAGTAGCCGACCGGCAGGTTGGCCAGCAGCGAGTCGCGCTCCAGGGTGTAGGTGCCGTCGTAGCTGACCCGGTCGCCGGCGCGATAGGCCTGGACCGAGGCCACCTTGGTCTTGAACGACGCCACGTGCGCGAACGGCGGCTTCGGCGTGCCGCCGTAGCCGTACAGCGCGCCGCCCGGCCGGACCATGTCCAGATGGGCTTCCGGCACGTGCTGCACGGCGAAGGAGTTGGCCGCATGCAGCAGCACGTCCGCGCGGCGCAGCGCCGTATTGGCGAACAGCCAGCCGGTCTCGCGCTTGAACGTCTCCAGGCCGGCCAGCAGTTGCGGCGGCTCCTCGCCCGGAAAGTGGGTCATCACGCCGACGATCCGCAGCCCCGGCGTGGCCACGATGTCCACTGCGTCGCGCTTGCCCTGGTCGGTGCCCATCTCCAGGCCGTTGCGGCTCATCCCGGCCGAGTTCAGCGCCAAATGCACGTCTATGCTGCGGCCGTGCTTGCGCGCGATCGCGCCGAGGGTGCGCGCCGAGGCCAGGCTGCCGACCAGTTCCTCGACCTTCCAGCGCAGCGCCCCGGCCATCTCCTCCTCGGTGGCCGCGCGCACCCGCATCAGCTTGCCCTTGAAGCCGCAGTCGCGCGCCATGCGCGCTTCCTCGTTGCTGGCAATGCCCACGTAGGGGATGCCCGCGCGGATGAAGCTTGGCATGACGAACTCGATGCCCACCCCGTAAGCATCGGCCTTCATCACCGCGCAGATCCGCGCACCGCCCACTACCGCCTGGCGGACCAGCCCCAGGTTGTGTTCGAGCACGCCCAGGTCCACTTCGATCCAGGAATTGGGTGCCCAGTCCGCCCGCTTGCGCTGCCTGGCCAGCAGCGGCGCAGCGTGCAGGTCCACGGAAGCAGCCAGGGCGGTGCCCAGCGCGGCGGCGATGAACTGCCGGCGATCGAGCGACGAGGTGCGGTCGGTCATGCGATTCCCCATGGCTCGTCGGGCTCGGTTGCCCGGATCGGTGGCGACTATATCGCACTGCCTCCCGGTGCCCTGCCCGGGTCGTGCGTGGCGCGCCGGGGCACGCGTTGACGCTCGCCGGATCTGCGGGCCTAATCCGGTTGGCCGCATCCCCACGAGGAAGTCCCATGCACGCCATCCCGTCCACCCGCTTGCCGTGGGTTTCCCGTACAAGCGTCGCCGCTGCGGCACTCGGCACGCTCCTGCCGATGCTGGGACTGGTCCTGTGCCTGGCGCCGGCGCCGGCGCGGGCCGAGGCTCCGCCGCGTGTGTCCACCGCGACCACGATGGAGCAGGCCGGGATGGTGGACATCCGCAGCCTGGTGCCGGACCTGTCCCAGGAGATCGCCTACCGGGGCAGCGACAACTTCGTCGGCGCGCCGGTGGATGGCTACGAGGCGCCACGCTGCTGGCTCAAGCGCGATGCCGCCGAGGCCCTGGCAAGGGTGGATGCCGACCTGCGCGAGCGCAACCTGCGCCTGCGCATCTACGATTGCTATCGCCCGGCGCGGGCGGTCGCGCATTTCGTGCGCTGGGCGCACGACCCGGACGACCAGCGCACCAAGGCCGCGCACTATCCGGCGCTGGACAAGAGCGAACTGCTCGGCGACTACATAGCCCCGGTGTCCGGCCACAGCCGCGGCCGCACCGTCGACCTGACCGTGCTGCGCTGCGACGACGAGGGCGGCGCGTGCGAGCCGCTGGACATGGGCACCCGCTTCGACTACTTCGGCACCCGCGCCAATACCGATACGCCCGAGGTGAGCGCCGTGCAGCGTGCCAATCGCCACCTGCTGCGCGACGCGATGCAGGCGCACGGCTTTAGCAACTATCCGATGGAGTGGTGGCACTACACCCTGGCCGTCGACGGACCGCCCGGCGAGCTGTACGACGTGCCGGTGACCGCGCCCGCCGAGCCGGCATGGCAGGCCGAGCTCGACCGGCTGATGGCGCCCTACGACGGCGACGTCCCCGGCGCGGCGCTGCTGGTGCTCAAGGACGGCAAGCCGCTGATCCGCCGCGGCTACGGACGCGCCGACCTCGAGCGCGAGGCCGAGTCCGGGCCGGCGACCAACTACCGCCTGGCCTCGGTGAGCAAGGCCTTCACCGCCGGTGCGGTGCTGCTGCTGGCCCAGGACGGCAAGCTGGCGCTCGACGACCCGGTGCGCAAGTGGCTGCCCACGCTGCCGCCGGTGGCCGATGGCATCACCCTGCATCACCTGCTGGCGCATACCTCCGGGTTGATCGAGTACGACGAACTGGAGCCCAAGCCCTACCAGGGCCAGATGCACGACATCGACGTGCTGCGCCTGCTGGAGAAGTCCGATCGCCTCAACTTCGAGCCGGGTAGCCAGTACCGCTACAGCAACGCCGGCTATGCGCTGCTGGCGCTGGTGGTGGAGCGCGCCTCGGGGATGGCGTTCCCGGATTTCATGCGCGCGCGCATCTTCGAGCCGTTGGGCATGCACGACTCGCTGGTCTACGTGGTCGGTGGCCCGGAGGTGTCGCGCCGCGCCTTCGGCTACAGCATGACGCCCGAGGGCTGGCAGCGCACCGACCAGAACCACTTCAGCCAGATCCTGGGCGACGGCGGGGTCTACTCCAGTCTCGACGACATGGCCCGCTGGGACGCGGCCTGGAACGACGATCGTCTGTTCAGCGATGCCACCCGCGCATTGGCCTTCGCCCGCCAGGTGCCCGTGTCCACCGACCCGGAGCCGACCTTCTACGGCTACGGCTGGCGCGTGGCCGACGGCCGCCAGTGGCACAACGGCGAAAGCATCGGCTTCCGCAACAGCTACGTGCGCTGGCCGGAGCGGGGCCTGAGCGTGATCCTGCTCAGCAACCGCAACGATCCGACCCCGTACCAGACCGCCCTGAAGATCGGCGAATTGCTGCTGCGTCAGCGAGTGATCGACGATCCCTGAGTCCCGGATCGTCGATTCGCCGTCGCGTCCCGGATGCCGGCGACGGGACGGCACGGCGGATCGCCCCGGCGCCGGTCGGAGCGTCGTTTCAGGCGTGGGATTGCGCGATTGACGATTCCGCGAACGGCGTGCTAATACGCCAGCCGCATCACGCCGCGATACACGTTTGGTAACAGGGGATACCGAATGGCACCTGAGCTCCGCCCCATCGGGCGGGGCCTGCGTTTCGTGGAGCAAACACGCCGTCTAACCGCTCACATTCGCCACTTCGCCTGGAGAGATGCGAACATGCACGCCTACCGGATGCCCCGCCCGAACCTGCTTTGCGCAGGTCTGCTGATCGCCATCGCCGCTCCGGCCCTGGCACAGGAGCAGAGCCCGCCGACGACCACGACCCTCGATGAGGTCACCGTCACCGGCTCGCGCATCAAGCGCACCGACGTGGAGATGGCACTGCCCGTCACCATCATCCAGAAGTCGCAGATCGAGGCCCAGGGCATCACCTCGGCCGAGCAACTGCTGCAGTTCCTCAACATCGCCGGCAACGGCGCGGACGGACTCACCTCGGCTTCCGTGGACATGGACCTGGGCGAACTGCGCGGCAGCGCCGGCGTGTCCGGCGCCAACCTGCGCGGCCAGGGGTCCGACGCGACCCTGGTGCTGCTCAATGGCCGGCGCGTCGCCGCCCACGGCCTGCGTGGCCAGACGGTGGACCTGAACTCGATTCCGTTCGCCGCGATCGAGCGGGTCGAGGTGCTGCGCGACGGCGCTTCGGCGGTGTACGGCACCGATGCCATCGGCGGCGTGATCAACTTCATCACCCGCACCGACTACCAGGGCATCACCGTCAACGCCGGCTGGGACGTGACCCAGGATGGCGGCGGCAACATCTACAACTACAGCGTGCTGGGCGGGGCGGGCGACCTCGACACCGACCGCTGGAACGCATGGGGCACGGTGATCTGGCGCCAGTCCGAGTTCCTGCGCGGCTACCAGCGCGACTTCGCCAACAGCTTCCAGCCCGACCGCGGCGTCTCGCCGGATACCCGCGGCACCCCGTTCGCCACCGTGACCAATGCCAGCGGCGGCATCATCAACGGTTCGCTGCAGGACCCGAACGGCGGCGGCAACCGGACCAACATCAACATCCTGAACCTGCCTGGCGGGGCCGGTTGCGAGAACGGCGGCCCGGCGATGGGGCCGTACGACTACCGCCTGTGGGAGTTCTCCGGCGCGAAATACGCCTGCGCCTGGGACTACCCGGCCGCGCAGGCGCTGCAGCAGCCGTCGAAGAGCGTGCAGGCCTTGGGCCGCGTCACCTTCAAGATCAGCGACAACCACCAGTTCTATGCCGAGGCGATGGCCTCGCGGGTGGACTCGCGGCGCGAATACGAGCCTCTGCAGCTCAGTTCCAGCGCGTCGGCCAGCTCGGTGATGAGCCCCGACACCTGGTATCCGCTGAACGACTACACCCGCGCGACCTACGACAAGATCTTCAACGCGATGGCCAGCTTCTTCGGCACCACCAACCTGGTCTACGGCAACAAGATCCCCTACCGCTGGCGCTGCATGGTCTGCGGCCCGCGCCAGGTGCAGACCATCACCAAGGCCAGCCGCATGCTGGCCGGCGTGGAAGGCAGCATCGGCACCTGGAACTATGACGCGGGTCTGTCGCGTGCCAGCAGCGAGGCCGAATCGATCCTGGGCGGCGGCTACTACTTCTCCGCCGGCCTGCGCCAGGCCCTGGGCAGCGGCCGGCTCAATCCGTTCCTGATGCCGGGCCAGGGGCAGAGTGCGGAAGCCATGTCCCTACTGCAGGCGGCCTCGGCCACCGGGGTTCACCTGTACGGCGGCGAGTCCACCGTCACCACCCTGGACGCGAGCTTCTCGGGCGGCTTGGGCTTCAACCTGCCCGGCGGCGAGGTGCAGCTGGCGACCGGCGGCGAGATCCGGCGCGAGGAGTTCAAGTTCGGCGGCGTGCAGGAACTGGACGGCCTGGAACTCAACTACAACACCATCTACCAGGCGCCGTTCGACGAGACCAGCGAGCTGCCCAAGGTCCACCGCGACATCAAGGCGCTGTACGCCGAGGCCTACCTCCCGGTCCTGAGCAGCCTGGAGGTGACCCTGGCCGTGCGCCACGACCGCTACGACACCTTCGGCGGCACCACCAATCCGAAATACTCGTTCAAGTGGCAGCCGATCGATTCGCTGGCGTTCCGCGGCGCCTACAGCACCGGGTTCAAGGCGCCCGAGTTCACCAAGCTGTTCGCCGGCGTGAACCGGGTGGACTACTTCGGCCGCGACCTGGCCGACCCGAAGACCTGTCCGGGCGGCGCGGCCGCCGAGGGCGTGCCCGGTTGCGCGCTGATCCAGCCGGTCATCGTCACCGGCGGCAAGACCGACCTGGCGCCGGAGGAGGCCGAGCAGATGAGCGTCGGCATGGTCTATGCGCCCAGTCCGCGGTTCAACGCCAGCCTCGACTGGTGGGAGATCGAGCGCACCAACACGATCCGTTCGCCGAGCCTGGACACGCTGATCGACAACTTCGAGTTGTTCCCGGACAACTGGATCCGCGACAGCAGCGGCAAGGTCGTGGAGATCGACCGGCGCTTCATCAATTCCGGCGGCACCCTGATGCGGGGCGTCGAGCTGGACGCCAGCCTGGTCGGCGAACTGGCCGGCGGCAACTGGAACCTGCACCTCAACGGCAGCTACCTCAATACCTTCAGGGAAAAGGCGCTGTCCAACCAGCCCTATGGCCCGAACAAGGTGGGCGAGTACGTCCAGTTCTACAACCTGCCGCTGCGCTGGAAGCACACCCTGGCCTTCGCCTGGGCCAAGGGCGACTGGAACCACACGCTGACCCAGGTCTACCGCGCCGGTTACAAGGACGAAGAGCCGGTCAGCGTCGCCAGCGGCAGCTTCATCCCGGCGAACTGGAATCCGGACGTGGACAGCTACATCACCTACAACTACAGCCTGGGCTGGTCCGGGATGCCGCACGCCAGGTTCGCCTTCACCGTGCGCAACCTGCTCAACACCGATCCGCCGTTCACCGCCCACCAGGTCGATTTCGCCTCCGGCGCGGCCTGGGAGCCGCGGGTGGCCGATCCGCGCGGGCGCTCGTTCAACCTGACGGTCGAATATACCTTCGACTAAAGGGGGGGGTGCGGATCGCGATGCCGTTGCCGGTCCCTCGGTGACGGCAGATCTTTGCCGGGCCGGGGTGGTGATGTTGCCGAATGGGCCCGGGAAATTGACGATTTTGTGAAAATCGTGCTAATACGCCAAGTGCGTCACATCGCGGTATGTGGGAAGGGAATACCGCCTGTCAGGTTCAGCGCTTCGCCCGAGGCCGGGCGAAGCGCCGTTTTGCCCAGCAAGCACGTCATTAGATCTTTAGTCCATCAGCCCATTTCGCCTGGAGAGAAGCGAACATGCAAGCCTATCGAAGCCCCCGTAAAAACCTGCTTTGTGCAGGCTTGTTGATTGCACTCGCCGCTCCAGCCATGGCCCAGGAACGGGGCGCGGCGGACACCAAGACGCTGGACAAGGTCAATGTCACGGGCTCGCGCATCAAGCGCACCGATGTGGAGGCGGCGCTGCCGGTCACCATCATCCAGAAGGCCGAGATCGAGAAGCAGGGCATTACCTCGGCCGAGCAGCTGATGATGCACCTCAACGTGGCGGGCAACAGCAGCGACAACCTGGCTTCCACGACCGGCATCGCGGGCGTCGGCGAGTTCCGTGGCTCCAATGGCGTGTCCGGCGCGAACCTGCGCGGCCAGGGCGCCGATGCGACCCTGGTACTGCTCAACGGCCGGCGCGTCGCTACCCACGGCCTGCGTGGCCAGGCCGTGGACCTGAACTCGATTCCCTTCGCCGCCATCGACCGCGTGGAAGTGCTGCGCGATGGCGCCTCGGCGATGTACGGCACCGACGCCATCGGCGGCGTGATCAACTTCATCACCCGCGACGACTACGAGGGCATCACGGTCAATGCCGGATGGGACATGCCGCAAGGGACCGGGGGCGACATCTATACCTACAGCCTGCTCGGCGGTCTGGGCGACATCGATGAGGATCGCTGGAATGTCTGGGCGACGGTGAACTATCGCCACAACCAGTCGCTGCGCGGCAGCGACCGCGACTTCACCAGCAGCTTCCAGCCCGAGCGCGGCCTGGCCCCGGACACCAGCGGCACGCCATTCGCCACCGTGATCACCACGAGCGGCGGCATGATGGGCGCCAACCTGACCGATCCGGCCGGTGGCGGCCCGCAGAGCCGGGTCAACATCCTCAACCTGCCGGGAGCTGCCGGCTGCGAATCCGGCGGCGAGTTGATGGGGCCGTACGGCTATCGGATCTGGGGCAACGCGGGCCTGAAGTATTCCTGCGCGTGGGACTACGCCCGTTCCCAGGTCATGCAACAGCCGCTGACCAGTCTGCAGGGGCTGGGCCGGGCGACGTTCAAGATCGGGGAAAGCCATCGTGCGTACTTCGAGGCGATGGTCTCGGAAGTCGAGTCCAACCGCGAGTTCGAGTATCAGCAGATGACGTCCAGCGCGTCTGCGACCGCGACGCTCAACCCGAGCACCTGGTATCCGCTCAACGACTACACCCGCGACACCTACAACATGGTGTTCGAGGCGATGCGCAACTTCTTCTATCCGGGATCCACGCCCCTGACCAGCGTCGGCAACCTGAATTACGGCAAGGGCATCGGCTACCGCTGGCGCTGCTACGTCTGCGGTCCCCGGCAGCAGGTCACCACCACCAAGGCCAGCCGCTTCGTTCTGGGCATCGATGGCGACATCGGTAGCTGGACGTACGATGCCGGCGCCACCCGTGCGACCAGCGAGGCCACCACGCTGCTCGGCAACGGCTACTACTGGACCCCGGGGCTGCAGGCGGCACTGGGCAGCGGTTTCATCAACCCGTTCCTGAAGCCGGGGCAGGACCAGGGCCCGCAGGCGCGCGCGCTGCTTGCGGCCGCGTCCGCCGAGGGCGTGCGGCTTTTCGGCGGCGAGTCGACGGTGACCTCGTTCGATGCAAACTTCGCGGGCGGTCTGGGTTTCAACCTCTGGGGAGGCGAGGTTCAGCTCGCCACCGGCGTGGACGTCCGGCGCGAGGAATTCGAGTTCGGCAGTGCCTACGACAAGAACGGCAAGCCCGTCACCGCCAGCGACATCTACCAGATCGGCGATACCGGCATCGCCGTGCCGAAGGCGAGCCGTACCGTTCGCGCGGTCTACGCGGAAGCCTACCTGCCGGTGCACGACACCTTCGAGGTGACGCTGGCGGGACGCCACGACCGTTACGACACTTTCGGCAGCACCACCAATCCGAAGTATTCGTTCAAATGGCAGCCCATCGATGCACTGGCGTTCCGCGGCGCCTACAGCACCGGCTTCAAGGTGCCCGAGTTCACCAAGCTGTTCTCGCCGGCCAGTGACAACGACTACACCGGATTCGACCTCGCCGATCCGGCGCGTTGCGCTGGCGGTGTGGCCAATCCGAGCGTCCCCGGTTGCGAGTCGATCAAGCCGCAGATGCGTACCGGCGGCAAGTCGGACCTGCGCCCGGAAGAGTCCAAGCAGAAGAGCTTGGGCCTGGTCTATGCGCCGTCGCCGAACTTCAACATGAGCCTGGACTGGTGGGAGATCGAGCGGATCAATACCATCCGCGTCCCCGACCTGAACATGCTGAAGGCCAATTACGCCCTGTTCTCGGACAACTTCATCCGCGATTCCAGCGGCCAGATCGTGGTCATCGACCGCCGCTTCGTCAATTCCGGCGGCACCCTGATGAACGGCATCGAGCTGGACGCCAACCTGATGGGCGAGTTGTGGGACGGCCGCTGGCGGATCAACCTCAATGGCAGCTACCTCGACAACTTCCAGGAAAAGATCCTGGAAGGCCGTCCCTACAGCGACAATCTCGTCGGCAAGTACGTCCGCTACTTCAATCTGCCGCTGAAGTGGAAGCACACGCTCAATTTCGGCTACGCCAAGGGCGACTGGTCGCATACCCTGACCCAGGTCTACCGCAGTGGCTACGAGGACGAGAAGCCGCCGAGCGTGGCCAACGGCACCTACATCCCGTCGCAGTGGAATCCGGACGTGGATGACTACATCCTCTACAACTACAGCTTGACCTGGTCCGGCATGAAGAATGCGCGCTATACCTTCGTGGTGCGCAACCTGCTCGATACCGATCCGCCTTTCACCGCGCATCAGGTGGACTTCGCGTCCGGTTCGGCGTGGGAGCCGCGCGTGGCCGATCCGAGGGGGCGTTCGTTCGCGTTGATGGTCGAGTTCAACTTCAACTGATTGCAGCGGTACCTGCAGCGCCGCCGCCGGGCGACCGGCGGCGGCGCGTTCGCGTCCGGGGTCGGGGCAAGGCAGGGCGGCATCCGGCCCGGTTTTGGTTCATCATCTCCCTCGCCCACCCGGAACCGAGATTGCGATGAACGCGACCCCCTTGGCCCCCATCGCGCCCGCCGAGCGCATCGCCGCGCTGGATGTCCTGCGCGGCTTCGCCCTGGTCGGGATCCTGCTGATGAACATGGAGGCCTTCGCCGGGCCGATGGTGCGCGCGCTGACCGGGCTGGACCCGACCCTGACCGGCGTCAACCGCCTGACCGACGGGCTGATCTACTTCTTCGTCCAGGGCAAGTTCTTCACCCTGTTCTCGCTGCTGTTCGGCATGGGCTTCGCGATGATGGTGATGCGCGCCGAGGCGGCCGGGCGGCCGTTTGCCCGGCTGTACTGGCGGCGCAGCCTGGCATTGCTGGGCATCGGCCTGGTCCACGCGCTGCTGATCTGGTCCGGCGACGTCCTGGTGATCTATGCGCTGCTGTCGATCCCGTTGCTGGCCTTCCGCGAGCTTTCCGCGCGCTGGCTGGCCTGGCTGGGCCTGGCCGTCTACCTGGCCGCGCCGGCGATGCTGCTGGGCATCGGCCTGATGTCGCTGTGGGTGCCCGGATGGGACGCGCTGATGGCCCAGGGCGCGGAACATTCCGTGGCCCTGGAACAGGCGCAGGAACAGACCTACGCCTCCGGCACCTACGCCATGGCGGTGGCGCAGCGGGTCCGCGACTTCGGCTTCATGCTCTCCGGACTGATGGTGTTCGGCGCGATGGTGTTCGGCATGTTCCTGATCGGCGCGGCGTTCATGCGCAGCGGCGCGATCCAGAACCCGCAGCTGCACGTGCGCCTGTACCAGCAACTGCGCTGGTCGGTGCTGGCGCTGGGCCTGCTGGCGATGCTGGCCTCCTTCGTGATCCAGCCGACCGTCTCGCCGGCCACGTTCGACTTCCATACCGGCCTGGCCCAGGCGCTGGCCACGATGGCCGGGTTGCTGATGTGCCTGGGCTACCTGGCCTGGGTGATGCGCGGCCTGGAGGTTCCCCGCGCCGCCCACTACCTGAATTGGCTGGCGCCGGCCGGACGCATGGCGCTGACCAACTACCTGGTGCAGTCGATCGTGTGCACGCTGGTGTTCTACGGCTACGGGCTGGGCTTCTTCGAGCACCTGCCGCGGTTCTGGCAGGTACCGTTCGCGCTGGGCCTGTTCGCGGTCCAGGTGCTGTACAGCCAGTGGTGGCTGCAGCGTTTCCGCTTCGGCCCGGCCGAATGGCTGTGGCGTTCGATCACCTACTGGCAGCTGCAGCCGATGCGCCGCGTCCCGGCCTGAGCCTGCCTGCACCCCCGACGCCTGCACACTCTTCGCCATGGACCATTACCACCTGCACCAGGGCACCGCGCCGCTGCTGGTCAGCCTGCCGCATGACGGCACCGCGCTGCCCGAGGCCATCGCCGCGCGCCTGACCGATGCCGCGCGCCGCGTGCCCGACACCGACTGGCACGTCTCGCGCCTGTACGGCTTCGCTCGCGACCTGGGCGCCTCGATCCTGGTACCGCACTGGTCGCGCTACGTGGTCGACCTCAACCGGCCACCGGACGATGCTTCGCTGTATCCGGGCCAGAACACCACCGGCCTGTGCCCGGTGGTGCAGTTCAGCGGCGCGCCGGTGTACCGCGAAGGCATGCAGCCGGATGCGGCGGAGATCGCGGCGCGGGTAAGGGATTACTGGCGCCCGTACCACGACACCCTCGACGCCGAACTGGCGCGGATCCGTGGCGAGCACGGTCGCGCGGTGCTGTGGGAAGGCCACTCGATCCGCGGCACGCTGCCGTTCCTGTTCGACGGCGCGTTGCCGGACCTGAACCTGGGCACCGCTGCCGGCACCAGCTGCCGGCCGCAGCTGCAGCAACGCCTGGCCGCGGTGCTGGCGGGGCAGGGCGGATACAGCCACGTGGTCAACGGCCGCTTCAAGGGCGGCTACATCACCCGCCACTACGGCGACCCCGAGACCGGCGTGGACGCGGTGCAGCTGGAACTGGCCCAGCGCACCTACATGGACGAGGAAAGCTTCGAATATCTGCCGCAGAGAGCCGGGGAGCTGCAAGTCGTGCTGCGCCGGCTGCTGGAAGCCGCGCTGGGCTGACCCCGCTGGATCAGCGTGCCGGGCTGAACGGCACGGCGCGCGCCGACCGTGGGTCGGCACACGCCTCCGGAGTCGTGATCCTGGAACGGAGGGCAGCCGACCCGCAGCCGGTTCTGCGGAAGGTGCGCGGCGACAGCCGATGCGCCTCCCCGGGGATGTGGGCCACGTCGCCTCAGTCCTCGTCGTGCCTGGGCTTGTACGCCTCCACCAGCTTCTGCTGGACCTGCGGCGGCACCGGCTCGTAATGGCTGAAGTCCAGCGAATAGCGCCCCTTGCCGGCGGTCAGCGATTTCAGTTCGGCGGCGAAGCCGTCCAGTTCCGACATCGGTACCTGGGCCTTGACCACGGTTTCCCCGCGCGCGGCGTCGGTGCCGGCGTCCGTGCCCACGATCCGCGCCCGCCGCGCGGCCAGGCTGCCGGTCACGTCGCCCAGTTGCGCCTCGGGCGCGCCGACCTCCAGGTCGACGATCGGCTCCAGCACCTGTGGCCGGGCCTTGGCGACGGCATCCAGGAACGCCTTGCGCCCGGCGGTGGCGAAGGCGATCTCCTTGCTGTCCACCGGATGGTGCTTGCCGTCGTACACGACCACCCGCACGTCCTGCATGGCATGGCCGGAGACCGCGCCGGACTGCAGTACCTGACGCACGCCTTTCTCCACCGCTGGCATGAACTGGCCGGGGATCGTGCCGCCCTTGACCTCGTCCACGAACTCGAAGCCGGTCCCGCGCGGCAGCGGCTCGATCCGCAGGAACACCTCGCCGAACTGCCCGGCGCCGCCGGTCTGCTTCTTGTGCCGGTGGTGGCCTTCGGCCCTGGCCGCCACCGTTTCGCGGTACGCGATCCGCGGCGGCCGGGTGTCCACATCCACCGCGAAGCGCTCCTTCAGCCGTTCCAGCATCACCCGCAGGTGCAGCTCGGACAGGCCGCGGATCACCGTCTCGTTGACCTCGGCATTGTGCTCGACCACGAACGCCGGATCCTCCTCGGCCAACTTCTGCAGGGCCAGCGCCAGCTTCTGCTCCTGGCCGCGGCTGGCCGCCTGCACCGCCAGTCCGAACATCGGCTTCGGGAACCGGGTCGGCGCCAGGTGCACGCTGTCCTCGTCGTGGCTGTCGTGCAGCACCGCGTCGAAATGCAGTTCGTCGATCTTGGCCACCGCGGCGATGTCGCCGGGAATGGCCTCGTCGATCTCCACGTGCTCCTTGCCGCGCAGCCTGAACAGGTGGCCGACCTTGAACGGCTTGCGCCCGTCGTCGACGAACAACTGGGTGTCGCGGCGGACCGTGCCCTGGTAGACCCGGAACACGCCGAGCTTGCCGACGAACGGGTCGTTGACGATCTTGAACACGTCGGCGATGACGTGCCCGCGCGCGTCGGCATGGGTATCCAGCGGCTCCTCGCCGTGGCCGTTGCGCTTGAGCAACTGCGGCGGATTGGCCTCGGTGGGATCGGGGAGCAACCGTTCGGCGACCTGCAACAGCTCCCGCACGCCGGTGCCGGTACGCGCGGAGACGAAGCACACCGGCACCAGGTGGCCCTCGCGCAGCGACTTCTCGAAGGCATCGTGCAGTTCCTGCGGGGAGAGCCCGGCTTCGCCGCCGTCGAGAAAGTGTTCCATCACCCCTTCGTCGATCTCGACCACCTGGTCGAGGATCCGCTGGTGCCAGTCGGCGACCGGACCCAGGTCGGAATCGCCTGCGGACGTGCCGAAGCAGTCCACTACCCGGCGACCGCCGTCGGCCGGCAGGTTCAGCGGCAGCACCTCGTTGCCGAAGGCTTCGCGCAACTGCCGCATCACCCGCCCGCAGTCGGCCTGCTCATGGTCGATCTTGTTGACCGCGACGACCCGGCACAGGCCGCGTTCCCTGGCCCGTTCCATCAGTCGCAAGGTGCCGTGGGCCACGCCGGCGTCGGCGTCGACCACGATCAACGCGGTCTCCACCGCGGCCAGCGCCGACAGCGCCGGGCCGCGGAATTCCGGGTAGCCGGGGGTGTCGATCAGGTTCAGGTGATAGCTGCGGTCGGGCGAGGGCGCGTGGTCGATGCTGGCGATGGCGATGTCCATCGAGTGGCCGCGGGCCTTCTCCATCGGGTCGAAGTCGGACACCGTGGTGCCGCGTTCGATCGTGCCTGCCGTGGTCAGGGCGCCGCCGGCATGCAGCAGGGCTTCGAGCAAGGTTGTTTTGCCGGCGCCGGGGTGGCCTGCGAGGGCCACGTTGCGGATGTCGCGGGTTGCGTAGGGCATGAGGCCGTTCCTCCCGGGTATGGGTCTGAAGGGCCGTCATGGCTGTCCGGGCCGGGAGCCATTCCATCGATGCAGCCCGGGGCGTATACCCGGCGGGCGGTCATGGCGGACAGGTACCTTAGCGCGTCCACGTCCCTGCCGCACGTCGCCCCCGTGCATGCGCCCGGGACTGCATTTGGACCTCCGCAGGGAGGCCTGCCCGCCGATGGCCTTCCCGCCCCCGCTGCCCACCACTCCGCCCCCTGTCCCCTGGCACCGCTGCCTTCACCGCCGGCACCTGTCGGCACATTGCCCCTGCGCGTGTGGCCCTGCATAGTCGTGCCCTTCACGACCCACTCCGGAGATGCCGATGCGCCCGCGCACCTTGCTCACCGCCCTGATCCTGCCTCTGGCCGGCCTGGTCGCCGCGACCCAGGCGCAGGCGCAGGCCGTGCAGGCCGATGCCGCCGACGAGGCAGTGGCCGTGCTCACCGCCGCCCGCATCCATACCGAGAACCCCGCCGCGCCGCTGGCCACGGCCATCGCCTGGAACGAGCACGGCCGGCTGGTGGCGGTGGGCAAGGCGGCCGAACTGCGCAAGCGCTACCCGAAGGCCCGCCACGTCGATGCCGGCAAGGCCACCGTGGTCCCCGGCCTGATCGATGCGCACGCGCACCTGATGGGCCTGGGCGATGCCCTGATGCTCGCCGACCTGACCGGGGCCGACAGCCGGGAAGAAGTCGTCCGCCGCCTGCAGGCGTTCGCGCAGACCGTGCCGGCCGACGCCTGGATCCGCGGCTGGGGCTGGGACCAGAACCGCTGGCCGGAGCGGCAATTCCCCACCGTGGCCGACCTCGACGCCGCCTTCCCCGACCGTCCGGTGTGGCTGCTGCGGGTCGACGGCCATGCCGGCTGGGGCAACAGCGCCGCCTTGCGCGCGGCCGAAGCGGCGCAGGGCGCACGCGGGTTCGCCGGCGACTGGCACCCCGAAGGCGGCCGCATCGTCCGCGACGGCGATCGCGCCACCGGCGTGTTCGTGGACGAGGCCATGCGCCTGGTCGAGCGCGCCATCCCCGCGCCGACCGAGGCCTTCCGCGAGGAAGCACTCCGGCGCGCGCTATCCGCCGCCGTGGCCAACGGCCTCACCGGCGTGCACGACATGGGCGTCTCGCGCGATGACCTGGCGCTGATGCGACGCTTCGCCGACGCAGGCCGCCTGCCGTTGCGCATCGACGCCTACGCCGACGGCGACGGCGGTGCGCTGGCCGACCTGTGCGCGCAGGGTCTTTACCGCCACGATGGCGGCCGCCTGCAGATGACCGGGGTGAAGCTGTACATGGACGGCGCCCTGGGCAGCCGCGGCGCCGCCCTGCTGGCCGACTACAGCGACGATCCCGGCAACCGCGGCCTGCTGGTCACCGACCCGGCCGCATTCGGCGCGGCGGTGATCAAGGCCCGCGACTGCGGCGTGCAGGTGGCCACCCACGCCATCGGCGACCGCGGCAACCGGATCGTGCTGGACACCTACGAATATGCACTGCGCGGCAAGGGCGCGCGCCCGGACCACCGCTGGCGGGTGGAGCATGCGCAGGTGGTCGCCGCCGAGGACATCCCGCGCTTCGCCCAGTTGCGCCTGGTCGCCTCGATGCAGCCCACCCACGCCACCTCGGACATGCCCTGGGCCGAAGACCGCCTGGGCCACGAACGCCTGGAGGGGGCGTATGCCTGGCGCCGTTTCCTCGACCTGGGCGTACCGCTGGCGCTGGGTTCGGATTTCCCGGTGGAGTCGGTGGATCCGCGCCTGGGCCTGTTCGCCGCGGTCAACCGCACCGACCGCGCCGGCCACCCGCCGGGCGGCTGGCTGCCCGGGCAGAAGCTGACCGCCGCCGAGGCCCTGCGCGGGTTCACCGCCGCTGCCGCCTGGGCCGCCCACGACGAGGGCGAAGTGGGGCGCCTGGCGCCGGGCCTGCGCGCCGACTTCGTGGTCCTGGACCGCGACCCGCTGGCGATCCCCGCCGAAGGCCTGGACGACCTGAAGGTCCGCTCCACCTGGGTCGACGGCCAGCCGGTCTACAACGCCGACTGACCCGCGGACGAGGGCGAAGTGGCCCCGGCCCCGAAAATCCGGATAATGCCGAAAAGCCGGCCGGGGCCTGACACCCCGTCCGGCTTTTTCCGTGTCGGCGACCCCGCCATGCCCGCAAGCGCCCCGATGGCGTTTCACACGGGGCAGGGCAGGCAAACCGGCACGGCCCATCCCGCGGCCCCGATGGCCGCCAGATCAAGGAGTCAAGGCCATGGGCCAGTCAGTCGTCGTCCTCGGTGCCCAGTGGGGCGATGAGGGCAAGGGCAAGATCGTCGACCTGCTCACCGAGGAGATCGGCGCGGTCGTGCGTTTCCAGGGCGGCCACAACGCCGGCCATACCCTGGTCATCAACGGCAAGAAGACCGTCCTGCACCTGATCCCCTCCGGCATCCTGCGCGAGGACGCCCTGTGCCTGATCGGCAACGGCGTGGTGATCTCGCCGGCGGCCCTGATCAAGGAGATCGGCGAACTGGAGTCGGCCGGCGTGGAAGTGCGCAGCCGCCTGAAGATCAGCCCGGCCGCGCCGCTGATCATGCCGTACCACATCGCCCTGGACCAGGCGCGCGAGAAGGCCGCCGGCGGCAAGGCCATCGGCACCACCGGCCGCGGCATCGGCCCCGCCTACGAAGACAAGGTCGCCCGCCGCGGCATCCGCATCGCCGACCTGCACTATCCCGACCAACTGGCCGAGAAGCTGCGTTCCGCGCTGGACTACCACAACTTCGTGCTCACGAAGTACCTGGGCGTGGACGCGGTCGATTTCGAACAGACCCTCGACGAAGCCCTGGCCTTCGGCGAATACGTGCAGCCGATGAAGTCCGACGTGGCCGGCATCTGCCACGACCTGCGCAAGCAGGGCAAGCGCATCCTGTTCGAAGGCGCGCAGGGTGCACTGCTGGACATCGACCACGGCACCTATCCCTACGTCACCAGCTCCAACACCACGGTCGGCGGCGCGTTGGCCGGGGTTGGCGTGGGCGCGGACGCGATCGACTACGTGCTGGGTATCGCCAAGGCCTACGCCACCCGCGTCGGCGGCGGCCCGTTCCCGACCGAACTGGACGACGAGATCGGCCAGGGCATCCGCGACCGCGGCGCCGAGTACGGCGCCTCCACCGGCCGCCCGCGCCGCTGCGGCTGGATGGACATCGTCGCCCTCAAGCGCGCGGTGGCGATCAACGGCATCAGCGGCCTGTGCATCACCAAGCTCGACGTGCTCGACGGCATGGAGAAGCTGAAGATTTGCATCGCCTACGAATACCGCGGCAAGCGCAGCGAATACGCGCCGCTGGACGCGCAGGGTTGGGAGGAGTGCACGCCGGTGTACCTGGAGTTCCCGGGGTGGAGCGAGAATACGCACGGGATCACGGTATGGGACGAGTTGCCGCCGGCGGCGCGGGCCTACCTGCGGGCTCTGGAGGAGTTGGCGGGATGTCCGATCAGTATCGTGAGTACGGGGCCGGATCGGGATCACACGATGGTTCTGCACGATCCGTTTGCTTGATCCGAGACAGTGTCGAAGAAGTAAAAGGCCCCGCGAAAGCGGGGCCTTTTACTTCTGGCCGCTTTCGGCCAGAAGCGGTCATCGTTTACTAAGCCTAAGTATCCCGGCTGCAGCCTGCCCGCTAAGCGGCGCGCTGGCCGGCAACGCGGGCTCTACGGGACGCTCGACGGGGCTTGCGCCAGCTGAGACAGCGTTTGCTGAAACCATGCGACCGGTGTCGCCTCGCCGAATCGGATCGGCAGTGCATCGAAAAGCGGCATGCTCCGAGTGGCGAGCGGGATATCCCGTAGGCTGCGGTCGCTTGGCGCAGGCCAGCCTGGCGCCAGTCTCGCTAGGAATGCCAGCCCGGTTAGCGCGGGATTGAAGCTGTACATCAGCAGCCTGATCAGGGCCCCGTTGTGGCGCCGCAGAAGGTCCTTGATGCAGTCTTGGTCCTTGTGGAGATTCAACACATAGTTGCACGTCGTAGCGTCCAGGAAGCAATCGACCGATGGCGCTGCGGGGTGAGTCAGCTCGCACAGCTCGGCGTACAAGGCCACTGCCCCGTCCACACCAAAACTCTGGATCTGCCGGATGTACTCGGTGGTAGCCTTGGGCGCGTGGGTCGATGGCGCGTCGGCGCCTATCTCCTGCCGCCTGGCGAAGGCGAAATGAATCAGCCGGTCCTCCAACGGACCGCAGCTGAGTTCTGCTTGCACGCGCTCGGGGCGATGCAGCGCTGCGTAGAAATAGTCGCGGCCTTCGATTAGGGTCCGAGGGAGATATTGCAGCACGTCGTGGCTGTCCGCGGCGGCCTCCAGGAATCCGCGCAGGCACGCAGCGAAGGTCAGCAGGTTGTTGGTGCCGACACTACTGAGCACCCCGCTCAGCCAACGATGGTTGCGGGCCAATGTGACCACGCACGCCAGATGGCTGCGTTCGAGCAGGCTTAGCACATAGACGGCCCGCAGTGTGGGCCAGACCGAAGGCTCGGCGCGGACCACCCTCGGATCGGGGTCGAGGAAGACTGCCATGTGCTGGATGCCGGTCGCTGCATCCAGCAATGGCGCGGTCGCCCGCACGTACTCATCTGCCCGCTCCAGGGCCGCTACGGGTTCACTACGCATTCGTCTCCACCCCTTTGAATTCTTCGCGCCATGGCGGCGTGCCGTCATGAAAGCCGAGTCCTGCGGTACGGATCAACGACGCGTCGATCTAGACGAAGTCCGTTTGCCAGCCGCGAGCGGCGACGCTACTACCGTCACCAGCGCAGATTACCGCCACCAGAGCTCTCATGGGGATTGGCGCTGCGGCGCATGTCCAAGGGAGGAAAAGTTGTGATAATGGGCGCTACTGGGAGGGGACTTCATGCGCGTGTTGCTGCTCAGCCTTACCATCCTGGCCACGCTGGTGCCCGCCGCTTGGTGCGCCGTGGAACTGTACGAAGGCCACTCCCTGTCATTTTCCTCGGTCACCGCTTTCTTGCCGGCGGTCGCCGCTCTAGTCGCCTATCTAAAGACGGAGAGCCCGGCGTCGCGGACCGCGGCAGCGGCGCCCTCAGTGACGGCTCATGATCAGGTCCTCTTTACCGATTTTCAGGCAGCGCTGCCGTTTGAGCCCACGATACGCGTCCTGCGCGAAGCCGATTTTGGCGCCGACTACCGGGCCGAGTGGCTGCAGCCTTTGAATCGGTTTGTCGAGAGTTGGGATGATCCGAATCGCGAGTTTCTGGACGCGACATTGGAAGCAGAGCGCCTCGCTCTCTACCACGCCGCCCTCGCCCTCGCTACGGATTTTGCTCGGGAAACCGTCCCCAACGACCACAGTGAAGGTTGGCGGACTGTGTACCCGTGGCGCGAACGTGGTGGACCGCGCCCCGCGCACGTGCTCGAAAGTGCCCGCGTGCTTAACGAAGCCGCCCGCTCGTTTGTTACCCGTTACGAGCTCTTTGTCAGGTTGGCGCGTCAGCGGTTGAACGTCGCTGCCTAAGGCCGTCCTGGCGGGCCGTAGCGGGGCTTGGGCTTTCGGCCTCAGCGCGCCGGCGCAGCCGACCAGACCGGAGAGGAACCGACGTCTACCGACCCGCCAGAAGCGGTTGTTCGCCTCAATTATACGGCCAACCTATCACCACGCTCTTGGCTTTGCGGTCGCATCCAGGCTAGTCGTGTGATGTAATCGTCTGCGTCAAATCTCCGGGGGGGCAATGTGAAAATTCTCAGCGCAAACACAGCAGGTAACTGGATAGGACCTCCGCTGCCTGCTCCCCCGGATTCGGGCGAAGTAGCAAAACCGGACGCCGCCACGCAAGAAGCTCGCCGTGTTCTCTCGGATCTATTCCGATGCAATAACCTTGTCGTCCTATCTGGTCTTGGAACGTCCCTGTGCGTCAAACCCCATCCTAATGGGGCCGCGCCTCCAACGATGAAGGTTCTCTGGGATCTTGTTGCGACGCGGGTCAATGACGAACTGGTTGTAGGCGTGCCCGCCTTTACGGAAGTATTGGGTATCGTCGGATATGCAGGGATCCCGCATGATATCGAGGCACTCTTGTCGCGTTGTCGGTTGGCTGAGAGTTTTCTTGCAGACCCGCAACGCGCTGTCGTCGCTTCTTTTATTGCGCTTGCGGAAGATGAGATAGCGAAAGCCACCAACTTTGTTGGTGTAAACCATGATCTGCCTGTG
Organism: Lysobacterales bacterium; assembly: GCA_017302035.1. Taxonomy (GTDB): domain Bacteria; phylum Pseudomonadota; class Gammaproteobacteria; order Xanthomonadales; family Xanthomonadaceae; genus Pseudoxanthomonas. The sequence continues at coordinate 49,999 of JAFLEA010000006.1, read as the reverse complement.
CATTCGGAATTCCTCCGTCGGACGGCAAAGCGCACCAATCGCAAGTCACGAGCTAAGATTTTCACAACGAACTACGATCGATGCTTTGAAGAAGCTGGCCGGCAAGGTAGATATATCGTATTGGATGGCTTTTCACACACAAGCCCTCAGACATTCGACGCAGTCAACTTCACCTATGACATTGTGCGAAGGTCGAGAGAGAGTGACACTCAAGACTTTATCCCGAATGTCTTCCATCTATATAAGTTGCACGGATCCATCGACTGGACCCGAGACGCGACCACCGGAGAAATATACAAATGGCATGGGACCGATAAGCCGCTGCTGATCTATCCGCGCAACTCCAAATTCGAGCTCGCGTTTGAGCAGCCCTACTTGGAGATGATCGCGGCACTGCAAGCGGCTCTTCGCGAACCGAACACAGGGCTACTCGTTATCGGCTTTGGCTTCAATGACACGCATATTGCAGAGCCGATCATGTCAGCGATTCGGTCGAATCTCAGCCTTAAGGCTGTCGTGGTCGGGCCCTATCTTGCGCCTTCGGCACCGGTGGAGGGACAGGTGCCAACCCCTGGCGAAGCCCTAACTAATAGGTATCTCAAGCGCATTCAGGATCTCGCGGGCTCCGGTGACGCACGTCTCGCGCTTCTGAATTGTGGATTCGAGAGCCTCATGCCTTATGTGCCGGATCTGGCTGCCCAGTCAGATATGGAACAGCACGTGGAACGCATGCGTCGGGCGGAACAACCATGAGCAGGCTTGCTATCGCACCCTTCGACCAAAGCCGTTATGTCGGAACGGTGTGTCAAGTGCGTCCCAGAAGCGTCGAGGTTAACTTACCTCTGGCATCTACACCCGCAGGGTCTCATTTCGCCGGATTTTCGGTCCCAGGCGGCCAAGTTGGGGAGTTCGTGGTCATCGAAGGCGAAGATCATGCGGTGCTAGGACGGATCATCGAGGTCCGCCTTCCCGAACGCGACCGTCTAAGTGTAGAGCCGACTTCAGAGCAAGCATCGTCACCTCATCCATTGGGCGTTATCCAACTCTTGACTGCTATGGACTTGGAAACAGGGACTTCTCTCAGGGGCGTACCCATCCATCCACGCATCGGCCAACATGTATTTTCGGCACACCCGCACCTGATTAAGCAAGCAGTAGAAGGGGACAATCATTCAGAGACGAGCAAGGTGCACTTGGCGGTCTTTCCGCACGCTCAGAATACGAGCGTCTCAATCACCCCTGCGCATATCTTCGGACGGCATTGCGCCGTACTTGGCACAACGGGTGGTGGTAAGAGTTGGACACTGGCCCACCTTGTCGAGGAGATCGACCGGCTCGGAGGCAAAGCCATCCTCTTTGATGCCACTGGGGAATACCAAGGGCAAGGGGAAAGCATCGACCATGTTCATCTTGGCGGCCTCCGAGAGGTGCCAACAGACCCACGCAAGTTCGTGAGCTTCCCTTACAGCCAGTTTTCGGAAACCGACCTGTTCGCGATGTTCCGCCCGAGTGCGAGCGCCCAAGTCCCTAAGCTTCGCGAAGCCCTCAGGAGCCTCAAGCTTGCCCATCTATCCCCAAGCATTTCAGTTGACGGCCTTGTGCGGAAGGCCGATCAGTCAAAAGTGGCGTTTGAAACCGCACTCCTCCAACACGGCTCGGTTCTAACGGAGATCGGGGCGGATTTCAATATTAATCTCCTTGCGAAGCAAATCGAGGAAGAATGCGTCTGGTTGACGAGCAATCGCGGACCGCGAATGTGGGGTGGCGCCAATGCCAATGAGCTTGGCTTCTGCACCACTCTTATCTCTCGCATCTCCTCAGACGTCGCCTCAGCGCACCTAGCTTGCGTGTTTCAGCCACATCGTCTCGATGAGCCACTCACCACGTCCATTGATCGATTTCTGGGAGATCCGACAATACGCGTTCTGCGCGTGAGCATGGAGTACCTGCCCTTTGAGCACAACACAAGGGAGCTTGTCGCCAATGCTGTGGGTCGCTACCTCCTTCGTCTCGCCAGGCAAGGCCGGTTCAGCCCGAATCCGCTTGTAGTCCTTCTAGATGAAGCACACCAATTCCTCGATAAGAATATCGGTGACGAATTCTCGAAGACCCCACTAGATGCATTCGGCCTTATCGCCAAAGAGGGTCGCAAATACAGTCTGACTTGCGTCCTCGCGACGCAGCGCCCGCGCGACATTCCCGAAGATGTTCTCAGTCAGATGGGCATGTTCATTGTCCATCGGCTCATCAATGAGCGAGATAGGAATGTCGTGGAGAAGGCGTGTGGCAATCTCGACTCTAGCGCAGCATCTTTTCTACCTACACTAGGCCAAGGGGAAGCCATAGTGGTAGGCGTCGACTCACCCATTCCACTCCCTGTACTTGTTCGCGCTCCAAAATGGCCGCCGCAATCCCGTGGAGCTGACTATGATCGACTTTGGACCACGCGTCCCGCAGGAACATGAGATGAGTGCGATAAATTGAACAGATTTCTCCCGATTAACTAACCCCAATGAGCAATTTTATCGAGGCCTACCGCTAGGGAACAGGCCCCGCCGCGACCTCTCAGTAGCTACGATTGGGGTCCGCCGACTTAACGCAGCAATTCGGTGCAGTTGAATTCAACTTGCGAATGTCCGCTTCGGGTCGAAGGCGGTCATTCATAAGCATCGGTTTTCCTATCGCTATCTACGTAGATATAACACCCCTTCATCCCGCGACTCATCAGTGTCTTGTACGTATTCCGCACAATCAGCCCGAGCCGCTCGCATGTGGCGTCCGGATCTTTCTTCATCAGTGTCTTGTATCCCCGCACAGAGCGGTCCATCCGAGATCGAGAGTCCGGAAGCGCCGTTGGTTCTCCGTCGATCCAACATAGGTCCGGCCCGATAATCACACCAACGTAATCTAGCTCCAAACCTTGGCAGGTGTGGATGCAGCCGACCTGTTCGACCGAGTTGGGGGCGATGATCCAGAGGCTGCCATCCTTTTCCAGGTTCCACTGGGCACGGTAGCCGTATTCGGGGATCTCGATATCCCAGGCCTTGGGGTCCTTCTTGCTCTTCCAGTCCCAGCAGTAGCCGGCGACGACACGGGCCTTGTTGTTGAGCCTGTTCTTCTCGCGGATCAGGTCGTGCAGCTCGACCGGGGAATCGACGATGCGGAAGTCGAAGCTGTCGCGGTCGAAGTCAGTATTGGCGCTTTCGCGGATGCCGAGGAAGTTGTCCAGCCAGGCGATGTAGCCGTTCGAGCCGGCGCAGCGGAACTGGGAGGCCAGCTCCAGCCGGGTCACCTCGGCGCCGGCAGCACGGGCCCAACGCTCCAGCTCTTCGGTGCGGCCGATGTCGGCCAGGGTCACGATCTGGTCGTCGTCGGCAAAGAAGACGGTGCAGCGGGCGCTGCGGATCAGTTCCATGATCTGGTTCTGGCCGAGGTTGCCGTAAAGGCCGCTCTTCTCGTTGAGGCGGTGGGCCTCGTCTACCACCAGCGTATCGAACGCGTTGGGCTGGCTTTCGTGGAAGCCGCCGGAGCCTGCGAACAGATTGCCGATCTCGACTTGGCGCAGCTGGCCGGAGAGCTTCTGTTTGTATACCGCGCGTGGGGCGGCGTTCTTGGAGACGTACGTGGTGACGTGGCCGCGCTTGGTCAGTTCGACCAGCAGATTAACCGCTACCACGGACTTGCCGGTGCCCGGGCCGCCCTTGACGATCACCACCTGCTTGCGCGCATCGCTGGCCTGCGCGGCCTTGGCCAGGCAGGTCTCGTAGACCACTTTCTGGTCGTCCACCAGGACGAATTCCTGGTTGCCCTTGAGCATCTTGCCAAGGCTGTCTGCCAGCATCTTGGACGGGTGGATGCGGCCGTTCTCGATTTCGTACAACAGCTTGCCCTGGTCGCCTTTGCGCACGTGCTGCTTGATGAAGGTGCGCAGTTTGTTCAATTCTTCCGTGCCATCGAGGAAGACCGGTGCCTTGTCCAGGTATGCCGCATAGTGAGGATGGCGGATGACACCATCGTCCTTGTAGTTGTGCAGGTAGGCACAGGGACGCAAGTTGGTGCCTGAGTCGTACACCGCCTCGTTGAAGCCGTTGAGCAGGGCGGCGTAGGACCAAGCCTGGTAGCTGGGATGGGGGCCTTCGATCTCGGCTTTGCCGCCGCGGTTGGCGATGAGGATCCCGTCCTTCTCGCTGATGCGCGAGGTCGACCATTGCTTCAGCTCGACGATGACCATGTGTGGGATGTCATCGGCAGTCTTGCCGGAGAGGATGAAGTCGATCCGCTTGGCGGTCTGCGGGATACCGAACTCCACGCCCACGCCGATGTCTTCGGGTATGTCGTCGTCCCGTAATACCTTCGCCATGGCGACGAGGGAGTTGCGCCAGGCCTTGAACTCTGCGTTGCTCGCATAGCGTCCGGTCTTTTGCACGTAGGCGGACGAGACGACCTCCTCGATCTGGTCGTGATCGCAGTCGTGCAGGAACTTCGATTTCGTCGCCTGGTAAACGATCACGCCAGCCTTTCTCCTTTGGCTCGCCGGTTTCAGAGTTCGGTGTATTTCTTGCTGCTGCCACGAGCCTTGTCGGCAGGGTACTTGGCGGCGTTGATCGCCAGCTTCTCCCGCGCTGCCGCCAGCGGGTCGATGCTTAGTTGGTCGGACAACTGCAGCAGATAGAGCAGGACATCGGCGATTTCGTGGCCAACCTTCTCCCGCTGTTCGCCGGTGAGCTGCCGGCTTTGCTCGTCGGTCAGCCACTGGAAGTGCTCCAGCACCTCGGCGGCTTCGATGGACAGGGAGGCGGCGAGGTTCTTTGGCGTATGGAATTGCTCCCAGTCGCGCTCGGCGGCGAACTGGCGCAAGGTGGCCTGAAGTTCCTCGATTTCGCGGCTCACGTGCGTGATCCCCCCGGACGGTGATGCGGGTCGAGTATAGGGGAGGGGTTGGCGTGGATCGAAGGGCCGAACCGGTAACGCCGGAATCGGGCTCTTGAACACTTGACCACTTGCTGCCATGATGCATCGCAATTGCAATGCAACAGGTGCTGTATGAAGACCGCGACCTTGCCATCGCTTCGCGTCGACCCGGCCCTGCGCGAGGCGGCTGAGGCTGTTCTCGAGGAGGGCGAGTCCCTGTCCAGCTTCGTCGAGCAGTCTGTCCGTACGCAGATCCAGATGCGCCAGCAGCAGGAGGCGTTCATCGCGCGTGGGCTGGCCTCGCGGGAACGGGCGCGCAAGTCGGGACACTATGTCGACGCAGATGCGGTATTGGCCGATCTGGGTGCTTGCCTGGCCAAAGCAAAGGCGCGGGGGCGAAACCCGTGAACTTCCGCGTTCGCTTCACGGAGGAAGCGCGCGAAGACCTCCAACGACTCTACGGCTGGCTGCTGCAGCGCGCCGAGGGCGACTTCGTCGTGGCCGAACGCGCGCTACAGGCAATCGGCGATGGCATCACGGTGCTGGAACTGGCGCCTTTGAGTTGCCGCAAGGCGACGGCAAACGATCCGTTCCTGCGTGAACTAGTCATCGGCTTCGGTGCCAGCGGCTACGTGCTGTTGTTCGAGATCGACGACGACCGGACGGTGACGGTGCTGGCGGTTCGCCACCAGCGCGAGGACGACTACCACTGAAGGCCACTTGCAGTGCGCTCCCAACGCCTCATCCCCCGTGTTGGCGTTGGCGGTGTTCATCACCGGCGAAAAAACGGACACGATGATTTGCATGAAAGCCCCGCAAAAGCGGGGCTTTTCCATTGTCCACTCCGCATCTTCACAGTCCATCTACGCAGTCCAACATAGGCTGAAACTGAACCATGGATCCGGCAACAGGACCGTCATATTCCGGGTTCCCGGACGAAGAAGGAGGAATGGAATGTTTCAAACCAAACAATATCCGACAACGGCGCGTGCGCTCGGCGTGGCGATCGTCGCCGCCTTGGGCCTTGCCAGCTGCGCCACCTATAACGACGACTTCGCCAGGATCAACACGCGCCTCGATCACCTCGACGCGAAGGTGCAGGGCGCGGCCCAGAGCGCCGAGTCCGCCAATCAATCGGCGCAGCAGGCCAACCAGCGGCTGGATCAGATGGAAAGCCGCGTCCGGCAGCTGGAAGCCGCGCCACGCCGCACCCCGCGCGGTTGATCGCTTCTTGCCAAGGAGCCGTCCAATCGGCACCAGCACGCACCCTGCGATCCGGGTCGCAGGGTGCGTGCTGGTGTTGGCGCTGGCATTCGCGAGCTTCGGCGTGGCCAGCACCGAGGCTGCCGCCGCGCAACCGGTGGCAGCCGACGACCAGCTTCCGCCAGACCAGGAAGTGTCCGACACGGTGATCGAGCTCGCGGGCTGGGTTGTCGCAACCCGGGACAGCCAGGGCTATCCGTTCGCGATCATGGACAAGGCCGCTGCGCAGATCCTGGTGTTCGGCGGCGACGGCCGGCTTCGCGGCGCCGCACCCGGGCTGTTCGGCTCGGCGATCGGCGACCATACGGCGCCCGGCGTCGCCGGCCTCGCGCTTCGCGAGATTCCGGGCCGGGATCGCACGACGCCTGCCGGTCGCTTCGTGGGCGGTTTCGGCCCGTCCATCGATGCCGGGCGCGTGCTGTGGGTGGACTACGATTCGGCGGTCTCCATCCACCCGGCCACTACCGGCGTCCCGGCCGAGAGGCGCGCCGAACGCCTGGCATCGCCTTCGCCCGACGACAACCGCATCACCCACGGCTGCATCAACGTCTCGCCGGGATTTTACGAGCTGATCTTGCGTCCCGCGTTCGAGCGGGGCGGGGTGTTCTACATCCTGCCGGATGCGGCGCCACTGGCGGAGATCTTCCCGGAGTTCGCGCAAAGCCGCGCGAATGCGAAATCCAAAGGCGGGAAACGCGCGCGATCCGCCCGTCGTTGATCGACAAGGCCGTCCTGTCATGCCGAAGGTCTGTGGCGCCTCAATCTGGCCCACAACAGCCACGTGCGCCTCCCAACGCCTCCTTCCCCCATCGTTGCCACCGCCCTGTTCATCGAGAACATGGACCCCATGGCGATCGCCACCTCGCTGCCGCAGGCGTGAAGCCGGGTGCCGCCCATGGATGACCGCGAACCGGCGCTTCCGCCATGCGCGCAGGCCAGACAAGAAAAAGCCCGGCATGCGCCGGGCTTTTCCGTCAGCCGGGGAGGGCTGGAATCAGAGCGCCTGGACCTTGTCGGCCTGCATGCCCTTCTGGCCCTGCACGGCGATGAACTGCACGCGCTGGCCTTCCTGCAGGCTGCGGAAGCCCGAGGACTGGATGGAGTTGTGGTGAACGAACAGGTCGGGGCCGCTTTCCGGGGTGATGAAGCCGAAGCCCTTGGCGTCGTTGAACCACTTCACGGTACCGGTCTGGATCTGGGACATTTGTTTTTCCTTGGAGCAAAGCAATGGAAGCCGCGTACGCGGCAGGAAGCTGGCTGCAAGGAGGGAAGCGGGTGCAACGGTGCGGTGGAACTTTGTCTACGGCATCGGGCCACGATTCGGTGACCCTTGTAACTCAGCCCGGCCACGGTAGGCGCGTGGCGGCACAAATGCAAACCGGGGATGTCCTGCCGTTCATGTTGAAGGGCTTCCGCGGCCAGAATCCGGCGCGGATTCCCCCGGCTACCGGTTCGCCGCCACGAGTATTCCGATTGCGGAGTACGTAGGCTGTATTGGAAGCGTTGTTCGACCGGGCCTGGCAGGCGCGGCCTTGATTCAGCCCCCGTAAGCGGCGCGCTGCTCCTGCACATGGCCGCCATGCGCAGATTTGATGCGAGGGCGTAGCCAGTCGGCGAAGGTGGCTTCTTCGATGGAGCCATCGGCCAGGCCGAGATACTGGGGATAGAGATCCAGGTCGTCGGCTTCGAGCGTGGCGTCGTTCAACATGATGAAAACTTCGCAGGCCACCGCAGCGGTGCGCTTGTTGCCGTCGACGAACGGATGGTTGCGTGCCAGGCCGTAGGCGAGACTGGCGGCAAGGTCGGCCAGGTCCGGCGGCGGGTCGCCGTAGGCTTCGCGCTGCTGCGGGCGGGCGAGGGCGAAGTCGAGCAGGGCGGCATCGCGCACGCCGCTGCCGCCACCGTGCTCGGCGAGTTGGCGGTCGTGGATGGCCAGGGCGAGGCGACGATCGATCCAGGTGATCATGGCGAGCCTCCTACTGCGCGAGCTTGTGCAGGAGGGTGCGGCGCTTGCGCATCACTTCCTCGGCCACGTCCATCTGCCGCGCCAGCTCCGGGTCGTACACGGTCAGGCGGATGCCGTCGGGGGTCTCCAGCGCATGCAGTTCGTCGCCCTTTTCCAGGCGCAGGCGGGACAGCAGTTCCTTGGGCAGGATGATCCCGGCGGAGTTGCCGACGGTGGTGATCTTGAGCTTCATGTGGGCGGCCTCATGGTTATAACGATAGTTATATTGCGCCCGGACGGAAGCCGGTGCAAGCACCCGGGGAGGGCCCCAGGGCCGGAGCGGCCCTGAGCTGGTCGCCGGCATCTCGCCTGATGCGACCGACAGGTGTACAAATGTCCACCATGGATGCCATCGATTCCCCCGGAACCCCTTCCGACCTGCCGCCCCGGCGCGCCGCCGTGCTGGCCTTCCTGCACCGCGAGCTGGCCGCCGGGCGGGCGCCCAGTCTGGCCGAGATCGCGCAGGCCTTCGGCTTCGTTTCGCGCAATGCGGCGCTCAAGCATGTGCAGGCGCTGGTGGCCGACGGCTGGCTGGAGCAGGCGCCCGGACGCAAGCGTGGCCTGGGCCTGCCGGGTGGCCGGGCCGACCTGCTGCCGTTGGCGGTGCTGGGACGCGTCGCCGCCGGCGTGCCGATCAGTGCCGAGGGCGCGGCCCGCCTGGGTGCCACCGCCGATGCGGAGGCGGAGCTGTGGCTGGACCGGCGCCTGTTCTCGCCTCGGCCGGATTACCTGTTGCGGGTGCAGGGCGATTCGATGATCGGCGACGGCATCCTCGACGGCGACCTGGTCGGTGTGCAGCGCACGCCGGAGGCGCGCGACGGGCAGGTGGTGGTGGCGCGCGTGGACGGCGAGCTGACGATCAAGCGGCTGCAACGCGGGCGGCGGCGGATCGTGCTGCTGCCACGCAATCCGGCGCATGCGCCGATCGAGGTCGGGCCGGGACAGGACTTCGCCGTCGAGGGCGTGTACTGCGGCCTGGTGCGACGGGGCTGAGATGGGCAGGGAAGTGGCCCTCGAGTCGATGCTGGCCGCGCGCACGCTGTGGCATGCCGGTCGCCAGGCCGTGGCTGGCGGCGGCAATGGCGAACCGACCGGGCATGCCGCGCTGGATGTCTCGCTGCCGCAGGGCGGTTGGCCGCGGCGTGCGTTGACCGAGTTGCTGCTGCCGTCCGTGGGCGCGGGCGAACTGTCGCTGCTGCTGCCGGCGCTGGCGCGGATGACCGCCTCCGGTGCGCGCGTGGTGCTGGTCGCGCCGCCGTGTCTCCCGTATGCGCCGGCCTGGCAGGCCGCGGGCATCGACCTGGCGATGCTGGAGGTGGTCGAGGCCGCGCCGCGGCAGGCCTTGTGGGCGCAGGAGCAATGCCTGCGCAGCGGTGCCTGCGCTGCGGTGCTGGGTTGGCCGCCGGGCGGCGACGAGCGTGCGCTGCGACGCCTGCAGGTGGCCGCCGACGCCGGCGATTGCTGCGGCTTCGTGCTGCGCGACCGGCGCCATGCCTGTAACGCTTCGCCGGCCGCGCTGCGCCTGCTGGCCGAGGAGGATGGCTGGCGCGTGCTCAAGTGCCGGGGCGGGCAACCGCCTGCCGGCCTGATGCGACTGGCGCACTGACGTGTTCACCGACTGCTGCCCGCTGCCGTGGAATCCGGCACGCCGCGCCGACCGCGTTCGACGGGGCGCACGCTGATGCTGTGGGCCTGCATCCTGTTGCCGCAGCTGGCGCTGGACGCGGTGCTGCGCAGCCATCCCGATCCGGATGCGCCGCTGGCCCTGGTCGAGGGCCCGGCGCAGTTGCGCACCTTGCATGCGGTCAACGACGCGGCGGCGCGGGCAGGGTTGTCACCGGGCATGCGCCTGGTCGCCGCGCACGCGCTGCTGCCGGAGTTCGCGATGGTCGAGCACGATGCCGGCGAGGTGGCGCGCTGGCAGCGCTTCCTCGCCGCCTGGGCGTACCGGCACAGCTCGCTGGTGAGTGCGCAGTGGGCGTCGGCCATCGTGCTGGAGGCGGGCGCCAGCTTCCGCCTGCTGGGGCCGTGGCCGAAGTTCGAGCGACGCCTGCGCGACGAACTGGACCAGCTGGGTTTCCGCCACCGCATCGCGCTGGCGCCGACGCCGCGCGCCGCGCGGGTGCTGGCCGGCCTGCGCGACGGCATGGCGGTGATGGAGGCGCAAGCCTTGCCGCGCCTGCTCGATGGCGTGCCGGTGCGACGCGCGGCCCTGCCCGGCGATGCCGGCGTGCGCCTGCAGCGGATGGGCGTGCGCGACCTGGGCAGCTTGCGCGCGCTGCCTTCCGGATCGCTGCGGCGCCGCTTCGGCCAGCCGCTGCTCGATCACCTGGCCAGGTTGTATGGGCAGGCCGACGACCCGCTGGAGTGCTACCAGCCACCGGATCATTTCGATGCGCGGGTGGAACTGGGCTACGAGGTGGAGACCCAGGCCGCCTTGCTGTTCCCGCTGCGCCGCCTGGTCGGCGACCTGTGCACCCACCTGTCGATCCGTGACGGTGGCGTGCAGCGCTTCGTGGTGCGCCTGGAACACGAGCGCGGCCATGCCGACATGGAGGTGGGCCTGTTGGCGCCCGAGCGCAGTGCGACGATGCTGTTCGAACTGGCGCGTGCGCGACTGGAACGGGTGCAGCTGCAACAGCCGGTGGTCGCGTTGCGCCTGCTGGCAAGGGAGTTGCCGCCGTTCGTTCCCGCGGCGCAGGACTTGTTCGCGCAGCGTCCGCAGCAGGCGCTGGACTGGCCGCAATTGCGCGAGCGCCTGCGTGCGCGGCTGGGCGACGGGGCGGTGTACCGGGTCGTGCCGCGCGACGATCCGCGACCCGAGCGCGCGTGGTCGCGCCTGTCCGGCGACGGCCTGGCCGTGCCGCAGGCGCCGTCGCGCCCGCCGCGGCCGGCGTGGCTGTTGCCGCAGCCGGTGCCGCTGCACGATCCGCGCCTGCGCGTGCTGTCCGGCCCCGAGCGCCTGGAAAGCGGCTGGTGGGACGAAGGCGATGCACGCCGCGATTACTACGTGGTCCGGACCGGACGCGGCCAGCGCGCCTGGGCGTTCCTGCCGGCGGGCGGCAGCCAGGGCTGGATGCTGCATGGCTGGTTCGCGTGAACGGATGTTTCTCCCATGCGCAGGCAGCCAACGACGATGCACTCGCCGACGATGACCTGCCGGCCTATGCGGAACTGCACTGCCTGTCGGACTTCTCGTTCCTGCGTGGCGCCTCCAGCGCCGAAGACCTGTTCGCGCGCGCGGCGCAATGCGGTTACGAGGCATTGGCGATCACCGACGAATGCTCGCTGGCCGGCATCGTCCGCGCCTGGGAGGCGGCGCAGGCCAGTGGGGTGAGGCTGGTGGTGGGCAGCGAGTTCGTGCTGGCGTGCGGGTTGAAGTGCGTGCTGCTGGTGCAGACGCGCGAGGGCTACACGCGGCTGTGCGAACTGGTGACCCTCGGCCGGCGTGGTGCGGGGAAGGGGGCGTATCGGCTGTCGCGTGCGGACGTGGAGCGGGTGATCGCCGCGGCCGGGAGGGACTGCGGCCTGTTCGCGCTGTGGATTCCCGGCGCCGGGGCGGACCCGGGGCAGGGCGGGTGGCTGCAGTCCGTGTTCGGCGACCGCGCCCACCTGGTGGTGGAACTGCACCGCGACCGCGACGATGCCGCGCGCCTGCGCCAGCTGCTGGCGCTGGCCGGGGAGCTGCGCATGCCGGCGCTGGCCGCCGGCGACGTGCACATGGACCTGCGCCGCCGCCGCGTGCTGCAGGACACGGTCACCGCCATCCGCCACAACCTGCCGCTGGCCGAATGCGGCGCCGTGCTGTTTCGCAACGGCGAGCGCCACCTGCGCACGCGCCGGGCGCTGGCCAACATCCATCCGCCGGCGCTGCTGGAGGCGGCCGCGGCGCTGGCGCGGCGCTGCACCTTCGATCTCAAGCAGGCCCGCTACGACTATCCGGCCGAACTGGTGCCGCAGGGGCACACGCCGGGCAGCTGGCTGCGCGAACTGACCGAAGCCGGCATGCGCGAGCGCTGGCCGCAAGGCGCATCGCCGAAGGTGAGGGCGACGATCGAGGAGGAGCTGTCGCTCATCGCCAAGCTGAAATACGAGGCCTTCTTCCTGACCGTGCAGGACATCGTCCGCTTCGCCCGCTCGCAGCACATCCTGTGCCAGGGCCGCGGCTCCTCGGCCAACTCGGCGGTGTGCTACGCGCTGGGCATCACCGCGGTGAACCCGGACGAGACCCGGCTGCTGATCGCACGCTTCCTCTCGGAAGAGCGCAACGAGCCGCCGGACATCGACGTGGACTTCGAGCACGAGCGCCGCGAGGAGGTGATCCAGTACGTCTATCGCAAGTACGGTCGCGCCCGCGCCGCGCTGGCGGCCACGGTCATCCGCTACCGCGGCAAGAGCGCGGTGCGCGACGTGGCCAGGGCCTTCGGCCTGCCGCCGGACCAGATCGCGCTGCTGGCCGAGTGCTTCGGCTGGGGCAACGGCGAAGCATCGATGGAGCAGCGCCTGCGCGAGGCCGGCTTCGACCCGGACAATCCGCTGCTGGGCAAGGTGCTGGCGCTGGCGCGGATGCTGCAGGGCCGGCCGCGCCACCTGTCGCAGCACGTGGGCGGCTTCGTGATTTCCGATGCGCCGCTGCACACGGTGGTGCCGGTGGAGAACGCGGCCATGCCCGAACGCACCATCATCCAGTGGGACAAGGACGACCTGGAGACGATGGGCATGCTCAAGGTCGACTGCCTGGCGCTGGGCATGCTGACCTGCATCCGCAAGGCGATCGACCTGGTGCGCGAGCATCGCCGGTTCGAAGTCGACATCGCGCAGTTGCCACCCGGCGACGGGCCGACCTACGCGATGCTGCAGGCCGCCGACACGGTCGGCGTGTTCCAGGTCGAATCGCGGGCGCAGATGAGCATGCTGCCGCGGCTGAGGCCGGCGACGTTCTACGACCTGGTGGTGCAGGTGGCCATCGTGCGCCCGGGGCCGATCCAGGGCGGCATGGTCCACCCCTACCTGCGCCGGCGCATGGGCAAGGAGCCGGTGAGCTATCCCTCCGGCGACGTGGAGCAGATCCTCGGCCACACCCTGGGCATCCCGCTGTTCCAGGAGCAGGTGATGGAACTGGTGATCCATGCCGGCTACACCGCCTCGCAGGCCGACCAGTTGCGCCGTTCGATGGCGGCCTGGCGGCGCGGCGGCGACATGGAGCCGCATCGGGTGCGCATCCGCGGGCTGATGGAGAAGAAGGGTTACTCCTCGGCGTTCATCGACCAGATCTTCGAGCAGATCAAGGGCTTCGGCTCCTACGGTTTCCCGCAGAGCCATGCGGCTTCGTTCGCCAAGCTGGTGTACGCGAGCGCCTGGCTGAAGCGGCACGAACCGGCGGCCTTCGCCTGCGCGCTGCTCAATGCGCAGCCGATGGGGTTCTACTCGCCCGGCCAGATCGTGCAGGACGCGCGGCGTGGACGCGATGGGCGCGGCGGGATCGAAGTGCGGCCGGTGGACGTGGCCAGCAGCGACTGGGACAACACCCTGGAAGGCGGCGGCCCGCGGGTCGGGGTGGACGATGGCGGCCAGCCGGCGCTGCGCCTGGGCCTGCGCCAGGTGGCCGGGATGCCGGAGGAAGCGGCCCGCGCGATCATGGCCGCGCGCGCAGGCAGGCCCTTTGCCGACGTGGCCGACCTGTGCCTGCGTGCCGGGCTGGATGCGAAGGCGCGCACTGCGCTGGCCGAGGCCGGTGCGCTGGATTCACTGGCCGGCCATCGCAACGCCGCGCGCTGGGCGGTGGCCGGGATCGAGCAGCGTCGGCCGCTGCTGCCCGGCAGTCCGGCCGAGGTGGAGGTGGAATTGCCGATGCCGCATGTAGCGGAGGAACTATTCGCCGACTACCGCAGCACCGGCCTGAGCCTGCGTACCCATCCGCTGGCGCTGTTGCGCGAATGCCTGGTGCAGCGGCGCATCCTCGGTTCGCGCGAACTGCGTGGTCGCGCGCACGGCAGCGGCGTCCGGGTGGCCGGGCTGGTCACCCAGCGCCAGCGCCCGGAGACGGCCAAGGGCACGGTCTTCGTCAACCTCGAGGACGAGCACGGCATGGTCAGCGTGATCGTCTGGCCGGACCTGGCCGTGCGCCAGCGCAAGCCGCTGCTGCAATCGCGGCTGCTCGCGGTGCGCGGACGCTGGGAGCGGGTGGATGGCGTGGAACACCTGATCGCCGGCCACCTGGAAGACCTCAGCGACCTGCTCGGCACCCTGCCGGTGCCTTCGCGGGATTTCCGCTGAAGAAAAGCAGAAGCCCCGCTGTCGCGGGGCCTCTGCCTGGCATTCGCATTGCGGATCGCCGATCAGGCTTCCGCGGCCGCGTCCTTGTACGCGTCCACCGGGATGCAGGCGCAGAACACGTTCTTGTCGCCATGCACGTTGTCCACGCGCGACACCGGCGGCCAGTACTTCTGCTGCTTGAGCGAGGGCAGCGGGAAGGCGGCCAGTTCGCGCGGGTAGGCGTGGGCCCACTGGCTGCCGGAGACCTGCACCGCCGTGTGCGGGGCGTGCTTGAGCGGATTGTCCTCGCGATCCAGGCGGCCGTCCTCGATCGCGGCGATTTCCTCGCGGATCTGGATCATGGCGTCGATGAAGCGGTCCAGTTCGTGCAGCGACTCGCTCTCGGTCGGCTCGACCATCAGCGTGCCGGCCACCGGGAAGCTCAGGGTGGGGGCGTGGAAGCCGAAGTCGACCAGGCGCTTGGCCACGTCCTCGGCGGAGATGCCGGTGGCCTTCTCCAGCGGACGCAAGTCGAGGATGCACTCGTGTGCGACCAGGCCGTTGCGCCCGGTGTAGAGGGTCTTGTAGTGCGGCGCCAGGCGCCTGGAGATGTAGTTGGCGTTGAGCAGGGCCACCTGGGTGGCCTTGCGCAGGCCGCCGGCGCCCATCATCGCGATGTACATCCAGCTGATCGGCAGGATCGAGGCGCTGCCGAAGCTGGCGGCGGAAACCATCGCACCATTGCCGCTGCCGCCGGTGACCACGCCGTCCGGGTCGAACGCCTTCGGCAGGAACGGAGCCAGGTGCGACTTCACCGCACACGGGCCCACGCCCGGGCCACCGCCGCCGTGCGGAATGCAGAAGGTCTTGTGCAGGTTCAGGTGCGACACGTCCGAGCCCCACTTGCCCGGACGGGCCAAGCCGACCAGTGCGTTCATGTTGGCGCCGTCGGTGTACACCTGGCCGCCGTGCGCGTGCACGATCCCGCAGATCTCGACCACGTCCTCCTCGAACACGCCGTGGGTGGACGGGTAGGTGATCATGATCGCGGCGAGGTTGGCCGAATGCTTCTCGGCGGCGCGGCGGATGTCCTCCACGTCGACGTTGCCGTTGGCGTCGCATTGGGTGACCACCACCTTCATCCCGCACATCTGCGCCGAGGCCGGGTTGGTGCCGTGCGCCGAGGCGGGAATCAGGCAGACGTCGCGGTGGCCCTCGCCGCGCGAGCGGTGGTACGCGCGGATCGCCAGCAGGCCGGCGTACTCGCCCTGCGCGCCGGAGTTGGGCTGCAGGCTGACCGCGTCGTAGCCGGTGCACTCGGACAGCATCGCCTCCAGGCCGGAGATCAGCTCGTGGTAGCCCTGCGCCTGGTCGGCCGGTGCGAACGGATGGAGGTTGGCGAACTCCGGCCAGGTCACCGGGATCATCTCGGCGGTGGCGTTGAGCTTCATCGTGCACGAGCCCAGCGGGATCATCGTGCGGTCCATCGCCAGGTCCTTGTCCGCCAGCGAGCGCATGTAGCGCAGCAGTTCGTGTTCGCTGTGGTGGGTGTTGAACACGGGATGGGTGAGGAAGGCGCTGGTGCGGCGCAGTTCGGCCGGGATCAGCGACGGTGCCGCAGCGTCCAGCGCATCGACCGAGGGCAGGGTTGCGCTGTCGCCACCGAAGACGCGCCACAGCAGTTCGATGTCGGCGCGGGTGGTGGTTTCGTCCAGCGAGACGCAGATGTACTCGCCCCAGGCCTTGCGCAGGTTGGCGCCCATCGCGGCCGCGCGCGCGACCAGCGCGTCGGTGCGCTCGCCGGTCTTGAGGCTGATCGTGTCGAACGCGCTGCCATGGTGGGTGTTGTCGTAGCCGAGCTGCTTCAGGCCGGCGTTGAGGATGGCGGTCAGGCGGGCCACCCGCGAGGCGATCCGCACCAGGCCGTCGGGGCCGTGATAGACCGCGTACATCGAGGCCATCACCGCCAGCAGCACTTGCGCGGTGCAGATGTTGGAGGTGGCCTTCTCGCGGCGGATGTGCTGCTCGCGGGTCTGCAGGGTGAGGCGGTAGGCGGGGTTGCCGTCGGTGTCGATCGACACGCCGATCAGGCGGCCCGGCATGGAGCGCTTGTAGGCGTCGCGGCAGGCCATGAACGCCGCGTGCGGGCCGCCGAACCCGAACGGCACGCCGAAGCGCTGGGTGTTGCCGACCACGATGTCGGCGCCCATCTCGCCCGGCGGCTTGAGCAGGGTCAGCGCCAGCAGGTCGGTGGCGAAGATCGCCAGCGCGCCCTTGGCGTGGATCTTGTCGACCTCTTCGCTCCAGTCCAGCAGCCAGCCGCTGCTGGCCGGGTACTGGATCAGCGCGGCGAAGTAGTCGTCGCCGGCGATCGCCGCGTCCCACTCGGTTTCGGAATTGGCCAGCTTGACGGTCAGGCCCAGCGGCTCGGCGCGCGTGCGCATCACCTCGATGGTCTGCGGGTGGGTGTCGCCGGACACCACGATCGCGTTGCCCTTGGCCTTGACCGAGCGCCGGGCCAGGGTCATCGCCTCGGCCGCGGCGGACGCCTCGTCCAGCAGCGAGGCGTTGGCGATGTCCATGGCGGTCAGGTCGGCGCACATCTGCTGGAAGTTGATCAGCGCTTCCATGCGGCCCTGCGAGATCTCCGCCTGGTAGGGCGTGTAGGCGGTGTACCAGGCCGGGTTCTCGAGGATGTTGCGCAGGATCACGTTCGGCGTGTGGGTGCCGTAGTAGCCCTGGCCGATGAAGCTGCGCAGCACCTTGTTCTTGTTCGCGATGGCGCGGATCTTGGCCAGCGCCTCCTCCTCGGTGAGGCTGTCGGGCAGGGCCAGCGGCGCGGCGGCGCGGATGCTGGCGGGCACGATGGCCGCGGTCAACGCTTCCAGCGAGTCGTGGCCGACGGCCTGGAGCATCGTGGCGATCTCGGCGTCGTCGGGGCCGATGTGGCGGCCGACGAAGGCGTCGTGCTGCTCGAGGTCGCGCAGGGAAGGAGCGTGCTGATGGGACATGGCTGGGGTCCGGACAGGGGCAGGAGGGCGCCACGCGGTGCGCGGCGGCATGCCCCTCTGTCCTTTTGCCTGAGAGTTTGGAAGCGCACGCGGAGGTGGTCGCGGCTTCGTGCCCCTTCGGCGCCGGCGCGGCCCGGGCGGGCGGCCGGTCTCTCCAGAGTGTTGTTCACGGGCGGTGGTATGGGAGCCTGAGCGATTACGGGCGTTTGCGCCTTCGGCAGCGGGTCGCCCCGCTTCTCCCACCGCACGCGGTGTGCCGGCGATTATACGCGCGCCACCTGGCCGCCGGCCGGCGACGATGGCTTACCATGGCGGCGTATTCAGCGCCGCCGAGCCCGGATCGGATGACCGGGGTGCCTGGCCTGTCCCAAGGGCAGGATTTGCCGAGGAAACCCATGCAGGACACCATCGCCCCGACGTCGCAGGCACCGGCCGATGCGCCCGGACCGGTGCCCGATACAGCCCGGGCCGGCCAGCCGGCGACGGGCACTGGCCACGAAGAGCGGCCGGCCAACGGGCCAGGCGAGGCACGGGTCCCGGCCTCCGACCGGGCCTCGCTGATCGCGCGGTTGCTGGGCCTGCTGAAGCGCGAGCCGGTGCTGTTCGTCAGCCTGGCCTATGTGCTGGTGTCCTTCATGGGCATCTGGTCCAGCTACTGGTTCTACCGCACGCTGGGCCTGCCGATCCTGGACTACCTGCAGGGCAGCGATCTGTTCATCGCCGGCCTGCGCCGCCCCGATTACGTGCTGCTGGTGGCCGCGGCACTGGTGGTGCCCTGGGTATCGACCGTGCCGATGCGCCTGGCCGAACGCGATCCGGCGCGGGCCGAGCAGTTGCGCCGGACCCGCTGGTGGGGGCCGATGGTTTTCCCCCGGCAGCGCAGCTGGATGGACTTCTGGGGAGTGCGCAGTGAAACCATGCTGGCGGTCGGGTTCCTGGCCCTGCTGTTGTACTACCTGTACCTGTGGAACACGAAGATGGCCGAGCGCGTGGTGGCTGGAACCCCGTCCGGCCAGCAGGTCCGGTTGACCCTGGCCGGCAGCGATGCGCCGCTGCCGGACCAGGCGAGCCTGCTGGGCACCACCAGCATGTTCGTGCTGGTGTGGTGGCCGGCCACGGCGCGGGCGGAGGCGTTGCCGACCGCGAACATCGCCCGGATCGAGTCGGTTGCCTCGCCGGTGACGGCACGGCCGGCGCCGGCGTCGCAGAAGCCGCAGAAGGCGCAGAAGCCGACAGCGCCGGACGGAGCGCCACCCCCCGTGCCCGCGCAGGACCGGAAACCGTGAACCTGCGCGCGATGCCGTCCACCCGGCGCCTGGCCCTGCTGCTGGGCGGGTTGGCGATGTTCGGTCCGTTCTCGATCGACACCATCTTCCCGGCCTTCCCGCAGATGGCCGCGCAGCTGGGTGCCGACAAGCTGGCCATGCAGCAGACCATCAGCGTCTACCTGGCCGCCTATGCGCTGATGAGCATCGTCCACGGGCCGTTGTCGGACGCGATCGGCCGGCGCCGGGTGATCGTGTCCGGACTGGCCGTGTTCACCGTGGCGTCGATCGGCTGCGCGCTGTCGCGCGACCTGCCCACCCTGCTGGCGTTCCGCGCCCTGCAGGGCCTGTCGGCGGGCGTGGGCCTGATCGTCGGCCGTGCGGTGATTCGCGACGTGCTCCAGGGCAGCGACGCGCAGCGGCTGATGAGCCACGTGTCGATGATCTTCGGCATCGCCCCGGCGATCGCGCCGATCATCGGCGGCTGGATGCTGGGCGTGGGCCGCTGGCCGCTGATCTTCTGGTTCCTGGCCGCGTTCTCGGTGCTGCTGCTGGTCAGCACCGCGCTGTGGCTGCCGGAGACCCATCCGCCGCAGGCGCGCATGCCGCTGCGCCCGGAGCGGCTGCTGCGCGACTACGTGGCCATCGCCCTGAACCCGCGCTTCCAGCGCCTGGCCGCGGCCGGTGCGTTCGGCTTCGCCGGGCTGTTCCTGTACATCGCCTCGGCACCGGCGTTCGTGATGGACCTGCTGGGCCTGGGCGAGCGCGACTTCGCCTGGCTGTTCCTGCCCACCATCGGCGGCATGACCCTGGGTGCGTTCGTCTCCGGGCGCGTGGCCGGGCGCTGGCGGCCGCCGTACCAGGTCGGGGTGGGTTACGCGTGCATCGGCGGCGCGGCGCTGTGCAACGTGCTCTACAACGCCTTCGCGCCGGCGATCGCGGTGCCCTGGGCGGTGCTGCCGATGTCGCTGGCCTCGTTCGGCGTGGCCCTGGTGTTCCCGATCCTGACCCTGGCGATCCTGGACATGTACCCGCGCCAGCGCGGCTCGGCCTCCTCGCTGCAGGCCTTCACCCAGTTGGTGCTCAACTCGCTGGTGGCCGGTGCGCTGTCGCCGCTGCTCAGCCGCCACGGCCTGCACCTGGCCCTGGGCATGGCCGGCTTCACCTTGCTGGGCTGGCTGTTCTGGCGCTGGGAATCGAACGTGGCGCGGCGCTTTCCGCCGCCGCCGTCCGTACCCACGCTGGAACCGGGCGAACAGCTCTGACCTTCCCGCTTCCCCGGAGTCTGCCATGTCGATCCAGTCCAAGACCCGCCGCGATGCGCGCAAGCGCAAGGAGCAGCACGAGCGCAACCGCCGCCGTGCCGGTGCGCCGGCGATCGAACCGCATGCCGAATTGCGCGATCGCGACGGCAACCTGCTGGCGGGCATCGTTCGCCAGTCGGGGCTGTGGGTGCTGGGCATGGATGGGCGCATCGTCGGCAGCAGCGACAGCGCCGCGCAGGTGCTGATGCTGATCCGCCGCGCGCAGCGCCTGCACGACGGGCAGGGCATCCCGGTGAAGCTGGTGTTCTCCGATGCGCTGCGCGACGAAGCCGAACGGGAGGCCGCCGCCAACGGCAAGTCGCCGGCCGACTACGAACAGCAGCTGGAAGCGGCGATGGCGGCGGTGCAACCAACCGCTGCGGCCGATGCCGCTTCGTAGCGACCCACGCCCGTGGCGCCGCCTGCGTGCGGCCGACGGTTGGTCGGCCGATCTTCGCAGCCGGCGTCAAAGGCGGCCGGGAGGCAGTCGGCTCTACAAGCGGTGACTGCGAAAGCCAAGGCAACGGGCAGCGGCTGGCCGGGCCGCTGCCGTTGTCGTGGCGGTCAGTGCCGGCCGGCAGGCGGCTGCTGCGTGGCGGCGGGGGCCGGGGCGGCGTCCCAACCGCATTGCTTGCCCGCGTTCTGCTGCTTCAGCCATTCCTGCAGCGGCGCGAAGTATTCCAGCACCGCACCGCCGTCGATCTGCTCGCTGCCGGTCAGTTCCTTCAGCGTGGCCTGCCAGGGCTGGCTGGAACCGTGCTGCAGCATCGTCCAGAACTTGCGTCCCGCTTCCGGATCGCCGTAGAAGGTGCAGTCGTACAGCGGTCCGGTCTGGCCGGCGGCCTCGCACAGGGACTTGTAGAACTGGAACTGGAGGATGTGCGAGAGGAAGTAGCGGGTGTACGGGGTGTTGCCCGGGACGTGGTACTTGGCGCCCGGATCGAAGAACTCCTCGCCGCGCGGGGTCGCCGGCGCCACGCCCTGGTACTTCGCCTTCAGTTCCCACCAAGCCTGGTTGTAGTGGTCCGGCGTGATCGAGCCGTCGAACACGCCCCAGCGCCAGCGGTCGATCATCAATCCGAAGGGCAGGAACGCGACCTTGGCCAGGGCCATGCGCATCTGCGCGTTGATCAGCGCCTGCTGGCTCTGGGCCTGGCCGTCGACCAGACCGATCGACTCCAGGTACTTCGGCGTCATCGCCAGCACGATGGTGTCGCCGATGGCCTCGTGGAAGCCGTCGTTGGCGCCGCCCTGGAAGATCGGCGGCTGGTGGTTGTAGGCCAGGTAGTAATAGACGTGGCCCAGCTCGTGGTAGATGGTGGTGAAGTCTTCCTCGTTGGGCTTGATGCACATCTTGGTGCGCACGTCCGGCGACTTGCCGTCGGCCCCGCCCATGTTCATGTCCCAGGCGCTGGCGTGGCAGACCACGTCGCGGTCCAGAGGCTTGATGAACTGGGTCTTGGCCCAGTAGCCGTCGGGCAGCTTGGGCATGTTCAACGAGGTGTAGAAGTCCTGCGCCCGTTCGGTCATCTGCTTGGCGACCGCCAGTTGCGCCTCGCGCTGGGCCTCGAAGCGCGCCTGCACGCTGGCGCCGGGACCGCGCTTGCGCTCCGCCGCGCCGAGTGCCTGCTGGTACTGCTTCTCCAGGGTGGCGGTGATGTCGAGGCTGCCCACGCCCTTGTAGGGCTCCAGGATGTCCCACAGGTTGCCCCAGTCCTGCTGCCACATGTTGCCCATCAGGTGCGCCGGCAGCAGGCCGCCGCCGACCTGGCCGCGTTCCACGCCGTAGGCCTGCGCCAGCTTGTCGCGGGTGTAGCAGTGGAGCTGTTCGTACAGCGGCTGGACCTGGCTCCACAGGCGGTCGGTCTCTGCGGCGAACTCGTCGGCAGGCATGTCGTAGCCGCTGCGCCACATCGCCCCGGTGTCGGCGAAGCCCATCTCGCGCGAGCCCTGGTTGACCAGTTCGACGAAGCGCACGTAGTCCTGGCGCATCGGCTTGGCGATGGTGTGCCAGCCCTGCCAGGCCTCCAGCTGCGCGTCATAGTCGCGGCTGGAGCGCAGCACGTCCTCAAGCTCGCCGAGCTGCCGGCACTTCTTCGCATCGCCCTCGCCGCTGCAGTAGGTGCCGGCGCCGTACATGCCTTCCATGCGCGCGGCGATCTCGGTCAACTCGGCCAGCTTCTTCGGGTCGCGCGGGGCGGGCATGGCGGTCATCAGCTTGAGCATGTCCAGCGCGCGGCGGCTGGCGGCGGACATCGGCGCGCCGTCGTAGGCCTTGGCCTGCTCGATCCACTGGTTGAGCTGGGCCAGCGAACGCTCGTTGGTCTTGGCCGCGATCCGCTGGCTGTCATCGTTGATGAAGGTCGAGGACAGCCACTGCGCCGAAGTCTGTTCCGGATAGGCGGCCTTCAACTCGGCATTGACCCGGGCCACGAATTCGTCGGCGGTCTCGGCGGCCGGACCGGGTTGGGCGGCGGCCGGCGCCGGCTCCGGGGTGGGCTCCTTCCTGCAGGCGGACAGCGACAGCAGGACCGTGGCGACGGCGAGCGGGAGCAGCAGGTGGCGGTGGTTCACGGACGATCCCCGATGGCATGGCGTTGCCGGCAGGCTAGTGGGGTCGCCCGCGCAATACAAGGGCAGTCAGGGCGGGGGCAGCAGGTCGCGTTCGAGCAGCCATTGGCGCGCGTCCTCGGCGTCCTGTTCGAACCAGGCCCGGGTCGAGCCGAGGCGGTAGCTGTAGCCCCAGGCATCCATGTCGGCCATCAGCCGCGCGCTGCCCACGCCGGGCAGGGCGTCGGCGAGCACGATCTGCAGATAGCAGGTGGCGTCTTCCTCGGCCACCGAGTCGGTGGCGTCGGTATGCACCGCGGCGCGGCGCTCGGGCGGCAGCACCAGCAGGTGGCAGGCCTCGTGCAGCATCGAGTGCACCGGCGTGTCGCCGCGCACGTAGACGGTGCTGCCGATGATCCCGGCCTCCGGCTCGCCCCAGTAGCTGCCCGGGATCGACGCATCGTCTTCCACCGCCACCAGCGCCAGGCCGTGGCGGGCGAGCAGGGCGGCGGCATCGGCGAAGGCGATGCCGCCCAGGCGCAGGACGCCGTCGGCCGGCGCGGGGCTCAGCCCTGGCCTTCCGGCAGCGCCACCGAGATGTCGAGCACGTCGTGGTCGCCGTCCTTGATCACGTCGACCTTGACCGCGTCGACGTCGACGTTGACGTACTTGCGGATCACCTCCAGCAACTCCCGCCGCAGCAGCGGCAGGTAGTCCGGCGCGCCGCGGCTGGTGCGCTCCTGGGCGATGATGATCTGGAGCCGGTTCTTGGCCGTCTCGGCGGTGTTCTTCTTGGCCCGCAGGAAGTCGAACATGCCCATGCTCAACCCCCGAACAGCTTGCTGAAGAAGCCTTTCTTCTCCAGGGTGGTGAAGCGCAACGGGCGCTCCTCCCCGAGCAGGCGGCCCACCGCGTCGTCGTAGGCCTGGCCGGCCTCCGAGTCGGTCTCCAGGATCACCGGCTCGCCCTTGTTGGAGGCGTTGAGCACGTCGCTGGATTCCGGGATCACGCCCAGCGCCTTCAGGCCCAGCACTTCTTCCACGTCGGCGATGCTCAGCATCTCGCCGCCGGCCACCCGTGCGGGGCTGTAGCGGGTCAGCAGCAGGTGCGCCGGCAGCGCCTCGCCGGATTCGGCCTTGCGGGTCTTGGAGTCGAGCAGGCCGATGATGCGGTCGGAGTCGCGCACCGAGGACACTTCCGGGTTGACCACCACCACCGCCTTGTCGGCGAAGTACATGGCCAGGAACGCGCCCTTCTCGATGCCCGCCGGCGAATCGCACACGATGTACTCGAAACCGTCGGCGGCCAGGTCCTTGAGCACCTTCTCCACGCCTTCCTTGGTCAGTGCGTCCTTGTCGCGGGTCTGCGAGGCGGCCAGCACGTACAGGTTGTCGAAGCGCTTGTCCTTGATCAGGGCCTGCTTGAGCGTGGCCTCGCCATTGACGACGTTGACGAAGTCGTACACCACGCGGCGCTCGCAGCCCATGATCAGGTCGAGGTTGCGCAGGCCGACGTCGAAGTCGATCACCGCGGTCCGGTGGCCGCGCTTGGCCAGGCCGATGGCGATGCTCGCGCTGGAGGTGGTCTTGCCGACGCCGCCCTTGCCGGAAGTGACTACGATGATTTCAGCCAATGGGATGTCTCCTGGTGCTGCGTGCGGTGGTTGCGCGTGCCGGACGGCGGGGCCGCCGGTGCGATGTCATTCGAGTGCGGCCAGCTTCAGCTGCCCGTTGTCCAGCCAGACCTGCACGGCCTTGCCGCGCAGGTTCTCGGGAATATCGTCCAGGACCTTGTAGTGGCCGGCAATGGCCACCAGCTCGGCATGGAATTCGCGGCAGAAGATCCGCGCATCGGGGTTGCCCTGGGCGCCGGCAAGGGCGCGGCCGCGCAGGGCGCCGTAGACGTGGATCGAGCCGTCGGCGATGACCTCGGCGCCGGCGCCGACCGTGGACAGCACGGTCAGGTCGCAGCCCTCGGCATAGAGTTGCTGGCCCGAGCGCACCGCCCCCTTCTGCATCCGCCCGGGGGCCTGCGGCTTGTCCGCCGCGGTGGCCCTGGCGCTTGCGCGGCCGCCGGCCGGAGCCGGTTCGCGCGCGGCCGGCGCTGGTGCGGGCGCCGGCGCGGGTTCGGCGCGTTCGACCCGTTCGTACTGGGCGCGGAACTTGGCCAGCACCGGCAGCCCCAGCGCCTCGGCCAGGGCATCGTTGTCGCGGGTGCCGTAGGCCAGCGCCACCGGCAGCACGCCGGCCCCGCGCAGGCCGTCGATCAGGGCCCGGGCGGTGGCCAGGTCCGGGACCTGGGCCAGGCCGCCGAAATCGACGATCACCGCGGCGCGGCCGAACAGCTTGGGCGCGCGCTCGACCCGTTCGCGCATCTCGCGCACGAGCTGATCCACGTCGAGGCTGCGCACGCGCAGGTTGGCGATGCCGACCTGGCCGATCTTCAGTTCGCCCGCCTGCTCGTAGTCGTTCGCCGCCAGCGCCACGTCAGGTACCCGTCGCACGGTCGGCGCGCGGCTGGCGCTGGCGGGACCGGCCCACCCAGGGCAGGTCGGGCAGGTCGTCGCCATAGGTCTGCTGGACCCACGGATAGCTGCACAGCTGCTTCATCATCATGCTGGCGCGCACGTCGACCCCGGGCATGGTGTTCTGGCCGACCTCGTTGAAGCCGAAGCTGCCGTGGAACAGCAGTGCCGGATCGGCGCCATGGTCGAGGAACACCTCGCAGCACAGCAGCGGGTAGCGCAATTCGGCGTAGCTGAGCACGTCGGCGTAGAACGCGCGGCCCACGCCGCCGCCGCGGCGGCGGCTGGCGACCACGATCCGGTCGATGTAGAAGAAATGCGGGTAGCGGGCCTTGAACCAGGCGAAATTGCTGCTGTCGTGGGCGCTGTCGCTGCCGAAGCCGACCAGGAAGCCGGCCAGGTTGCCGTCGCGCTCGGCGACGCGGAAATACTCGGCGCTGTCGTAGAAGCCCTCCAGCTTGGCCGAATCCAGGGGCAGGATCGCCTCGCCGGCGTTGTTGTTGAGCGCCAGGACTGAGTCCAGCTCGTGTTCGCGCACGTCGCGGATGACGATGGACATGGGGGTGAAGCCGACTCCGGAGGTTCTGCGACGGGCCGCCGCGCGGCCGGCCGGGATTATCGCACGGGGGGCTGGCCCGGGCGAGCCGGGCATGACTTCCGTCCGCCGCCGCCGGCGCGGGCGCGCCGTAAGATGCGGCCATGCTCGGACGCCTCAGCCATACCCGCCTGCTGCGCTACGCCGGCCTGTTCACCTGGGCCATGGTGGGCGTGCCGCTGGTGTATTCCCAGTACGTCCCGGCCGACGGCGGCGAGGAGTTCGTGCCCGACGGGGTCCGGACGCTGTGGCTGTTCGCCTGCTACCTGGGGTTCGGCGCCTGCTACTGGTGGCTGACCCGGGGCCTGGGCCAGGCCGCGGCGCGCTGGCGCGACCGCCTGCTGCTGCTGGTGCTGACCGTGCTGGCGCTGGCGGTGAGCTATTTCAACGGCTCGGGCCTGGGCAGCATCTTGCTGATGGTGGCCGCCGGGGTGATTCCCTGGCTGTTGCCGGCCGGCTCGGGCATCGTCCTGCTGTTGCTGAGCCAGCTGGCGGTGCTGCCGATCTACTACGGCGTGTTCCGGATGCCGCTGTTCGAAGCGCTGATGCAGTCGCTGCTGTATGCCGGCTTCTCGCTGTTCATCTACGTGACCAGTCTGGTCGCGCGCCAGCAGGCCCAGGCCCGCGACGAGCAGCGCCGGCTCAACGCCGAGCTGCGGGCCACCCGCGCGCTGCTGGCCGAGAGCGCCCGGGTCAACGAACGCACCCGGATCTCGCGCGAATTGCACGACCTGCTCGGCCACCACCTGACCGCGCTGAGCCTGAACCTGGAGGTGGCCAGCCACCTGACCGAGGGCCGGGCCCAGGAGCATGTGCGCCAGGCCAATACCCTGGCCCGGCTGCTGCTGACCGACGTGCGCGAGGCGGTCAGCCAGCTGCGCGACGCCAGCGGCGGGATCGACCTGGCCACGGCCCTGCGCCCGCTGGCCGACCATGTCCCGGCGCTGGACATCGAACTGGACGTGCCGTCGCCGCTGGCGGTGGACGATCCCGAGCGCGCCCATGTCATGCTGCGCTGCACCCAGGAGATCATCACCAACGCGGTGCGCCATGCCGGCGCCCGCCGGTTGCGGATCCGGGTCTGGCGCGAGGCCGACGCGATCGTGCTGGAGGCGCAGGACGACGGCCAGGGCGCCGATGGCCTGGTCCCCGGCAACGGCCTGCGCGGCATGCGCGAGCGTATCCAGCAGTGCGGCGGTACCCTCGACATCCAGACGAGGCGCGGCGCCGGTTTCCGGCTGCGCCTGTCGCTTCCCGTCGCCCCCCCGGCCTTGCCGGCCATCGAAGGAGCCTTGCCATGATCCGCGTCTGCCTGGTCGACGACCAGACCCTGGTCCGCCAGGGCATCCGCTCCCTGCTCGCCCTGGACGACGGCATCGAGGTGGTGGCCGAGGCCGGCGACGGCCGCCAGGCGGTGGAGTTGATCCCGCAGGTCAAACCGGACGTGGTCCTGATGGACATGCGCATGCCGGCCATGTCCGGGCTGGAGGCGCTGCAGACCCTGTCGCGCGACGGCCTGCTGCCGCCGACCATCATCCTGACCACCTTCGACGACGACCAGCTGGTGCTGGCCGGCCTCAAGGCCGGGGCCAAGGGCTACCTGCTCAAGGACGTGTCCCTGGAGCAGTTGGTCGGGGCGATCCGGACCGTGTCCGAAGGTGGCTCGCTGGTGCAGCCGGCGGTGACCCAGCGCCTGCTCTCGGGCCTGGAGCATATGCGCAACGACTTCGTCAGCCTGGACCGCCCGGATCCGCTGACCGACCGCGAGACCGAGATCCTGCGGCTGATGGCCTCGGGCTTTTCCAACAAGGAGATCGCCAACTCGCTGGGCGTGGCCGAGGGCACGATCAAGAACCATGTCTCCAACATCCTGAGCAAGCTGGGCGTGCGCGACCGCACCCGGGCCGTGCTCAAGGCCTTCGAGCTGCAGCTGGTGTGAGCCGGCGGACGCCCGCCGGATACCCGCCGGATGCCATTGGGCGGCGGCGGGAACCCAGCGAGCCCGGACGGTTCCTGCGGCGGGGCAACAGGCTCAACGGCAACCATCGAGTGTAAGAATTCCGTTCAGCGCGCCACCCGGCTGCGCTCGGGCGGGGAAGCCTGCTACGATTCGCCGCCTGCCTTGCCAATTCGCCGTGGACCGGCCCCGGAGACCTCTGCATGACCCGCATTATCGAGTTCCTGATCGCCCTGGGTATCGTGGCTGTCCTGGCCCTGGTGGTCGGTCTTGCGCTCCCGTCGCACCGCCACATCTCGGAAAGCGTCGAGACCAACCGCAAGATGACCATCGTGTACGACACGGTGGACAACCTGCGCCGGTTCAAGGACTGGAACCCGCTGGTGCTGCGCGACCCGCACATGCAGCTCAACGTCTCCGGCCCGGACGCCGGCGTGGGCTCGCGCCTGGACTACGTCTCCAACGAAGGCCGCATCGGCCGTGGCAGCTGGGAGATCGTCGAGAGCGTCCCCAACGAAAAGGTCGTGATCAAGCTCGACAACCCGCAGCGCGGCAGTGACAAGAAGGTCCAGTTCCTGCTCGAGCCGACCGGCAAGAACAACCGCAACGTCAAGATCACCCAGACCTATGACGTCGACTACGGCTGGAACCTGCTGGGCCGCTATGCCGGCCTGTACGTCAGCCGCCACGTCGGCGACGACATCAAGCTGGGCCTGAGCCGCATGACCAACATGCTGGCCACGGTGCCGAACTTCGACTACCGCGCCGAGGGCGTGCCGCTGGTCGACCTCAAGCTGGTCGACCTGCCGGCCGAGGACCTGCTGGTGGTCACCGCCGGCAACATCGAGCGCAACAACGAAGCGATCAAGCAGTCGATCAAGAACAACCAGGAGTGGATCAAGCGCACCATGGAGGCCAACAACCTCGAGGCCGCCGGCCCGGTGCGGATCATCACCACCGACTTCGGCGCCGAGAAGTACGCCTTCGACGTGGCTGTGCCGGTCCGCCGCAGGGGTTCGGCCCCGGCCCCGACCGCCGCCGCCGACGGCGAGGACAAGGAGATCGCCACCCCGACCCCGGCGTTCCCGGTCGCCGCGCAGGGCGAGCCGCTCAAGGTCAAGATCCCCGACGGCGCCCCGGTGCAGTACGTGCGCACCGAGCCGCGCCGTTCCGCGTTCGCGTCCTACACCGGCTACATGGCCGAGCTGGACGCGGTGCGCAATTCGGTGCGCGCCTGGGCGCTGACCCACGGCTACGAGGCCACCGACCGTCCGTTCGAGATCTGGAAGGGCGGGGTGGACAAGTCGTTCAGCGCCGACGGTACCTACGACATCTTCTGGGCGGTCAAGTAACCGCACGGGGCGTGCCCGCCTGACCGGCTCGGCCGGAACCGGGAGCACCGCGAAAGCGCCGCGCAAGCGGCGCTTTTCGTTTAGGCTCCGAGCCGACGCAAGGGCATGGCAGGGAGTGGTGGGGATGCCGCGGGATGGACGGATGGGGGATTGGCTCGCGGCCGCCGGCGCGGTGCTGGCGGCGCTGGCGATCGCGCTGTCGGCCTATGCGGCGCATGGGGTGGCCGATGCGCACGCGCGCGGTGCCGTCCAGACCGCCGGCCTGTATGCGTTCGCCCATGGCGCGGTGTTGCTGGTGCTGGGTGGGGCCCCGGCACGGCGGCTGCGCCGGTTGGCCATGGCCGGCTTGCTGCTGGGTACGCTGCTGTTCGCCGGCAGCGTGGCCGGCGGTGCGCTGCTGGGCTGGCCGACCCGCCTGGCACCGTTCGGCGGCAGCCTGCTGATGGCCAGCTGGTTGCTGCTGGCAGTCGATGCAGTGAGGCGCTGACCCATGCCGCGCCATGCCCGCGGATTCGACGTGGAGGCGGCCTGGGACCACCTGCTCCGGCGCGACCGCAGGCTCGGGGCGTGGATGATGCGGCTCGGCCCGCTGCCTGCCGAGCCGCGCTGGCGCAAGTCGTTCGATCCGGTCGATGCACTGGCCCGGGCGATCCTGTTCCAGCAACTGTCGGGCAAGGCCGCGGCCACCATCGTCGGCCGGGTCGAAGCGGCGATCGGCAGCACCCGGCTGCACCACGACACCCTCGGCCGGATCGACGATGCCGCACTGCGCGCCTGCGGGGTGTCGGGCAACAAGGCCCTGGCCCTGCGCGACCTGGCCGCGCGTGCGGCGCACGGCGAGATTCCCGACCTGCGGCGCATGTCGACCATGCACCAGGACGCGATCGTCGCCGCGCTGGTGCCGGTGCGCGGCATCGGCCGCTGGACGGTGGAGATGATGCTGATGTTCCGCCTCGGCCGCCCCGACGTGCTGCCGGTGGACGACCTGGGCATCCGCAAGGGCGTGCAGAAGGTCGATCGCCTGGAGGCGATGCCCACGCCGAAGGAATTGCTGGCGCGCGGCGAGAAGTGGGGGCCCTACCGGACCTATGCCAGCCTGTACCTGTGGCGCATCGCCGACGCGGCCGCCGCCACCCCGCGCTCCCAGGCGTGATGCCGCCCGGCTTCGCCCCGAGCGATCGGTGCGTGCGAGGTCACGCCGAAGCGTGGTGCCGCCAGTGCCAGGGTTCGTAGACGATGCCGTGGCGGTTGCCGCGCGGATAGCTCAGGGCGAAGCCATGCGCGGCGGCATGCGCGCGCAGCCAGGCGAAGGCCGCGGTGGCCTCGAACGATGCCTCCGCCGGCGGTTCGCCCGGCGTGCCGATGTCCAGCGCGTCGCCGCCATGGTGCTCGCTGAATCCGGGCGCGGCGTTCACCGCCAGGATCTGCGCCAGGTTCTGTCCGCGCGCCAGCTTGCGCTCGAAGATGCCCAATTGGTAGGCGTGGCTGCGGTAGCCGGAAATCGCATCCAGCGCGACGCCATCGGCGGCTGCCGCACGCCGCATCGCCAGCCACGCGCGCGCGGCTGGCGAGCGCAGCCACAGTGTGCGCCGGTAGCGGTCGAAGCCGGCCAGCAACAGCCATTCCGGTTCGGCGACCAAGTCCAGCCCGGTGCGGTGCGCATAGCCTTCCTCGTCCAGCCCCAGCGCGTCGAGGCGTTCGTGCAGGCGTTCCGGCGGCAGGGCGCCAGGGGGCGCGGGCGGACCGCGGTGCAGGCCGGCGGCCTGCGCATCGAGCAGGTCCAGGGCAGCATCGATGCCCGGCTCGCGCGCCAGCCGCGGCACCAGCGGCAGCAGGCCCTGGTCCAGCGCGGCGGCCAGGTAGCGGCCGTCGCGCTTGCGTCGCAGCACGCTGCGGGCACGGGCCAGGATCCGGGCATCGGCGTTGCTGCGCGCGCGCAACAGCAGCGGCGGCCACAGTTCGATGTCGGCGGTGTTGAGCAGCCGGGCCTGCAGGGGAATCGCGGGTGCGCGCATGGGCGCAGCTTAGCGGCGGCCCGGTACCGCCGCCAGTTCGCGCAGGCGCGCCAGCAGCGCCGCCGGATCGCGCGGTTCCAGCAACAGATCGTGCTTGCCATGGCCGGGCAGCCAGAGCTTGCGGCGGCCGTCGGCGACGGCGACGAAGCTGCGCCGGCGGTTGCGCAGCACGAACCAGCCGCTGCGGAAGCCCGGAATCGAGAATCCGTTGGCCTTCAGGATCGGCTTGAGTTCGGTGTGTTCGTCCAGGTCGACCACGCGCGCCTGGTCCAGCTTCAACTCCGCCAGCGGGGTGCGGCAGTGGTAGAAGGAAGAGCGGACATCGAGCGCATCGGCCGACAGTTCCAGCGCCTGGCGCCACATCAGCCGCGACAGCCCCCACCACAGCGCGCCGCACAGCAGCGCGATGCCGCCCAGCGACGCCGCCAGGGTCAGCGCCAGGCTGCCGCCGATCAGCTTGAGCGGGCTGCCGCCCAGCACCGGCATCAGGACGGCCGTCGTCGTGATCGCCACCGGCAGGACGAAGGCGAGGGCGAACAGCCAGAAGCCCGCCTGTCCGCCCGGCGGGGCCAGTTGCAGGCGCGGGTCGGCGCTGGGGGTCATGGCGAGGTTCCGGGCGAGAGGAGCGGGGCGATCACGTGCAGCACGATGTCGGCGCTGAAGTGGGCGAGCATGGCCATTTCCAGGCCGCGCTTCCAGTACAGCCAGCCGAACGCGACCCCGGCGACGCCGTTGAGCAGCAGGGTGCGGAATACCACTACCGGGTCCAGGCCCCAGATCTTCGCCGCCACCGGCAGGTGCCCGGCACCGAACAGCAGCGCGGTCAGCACGATCGCCGCCCAGTACCCCCAGGCCGGCGGCGTGGCGCCGCGCAGCCGGGCCACGATCCACACCAGCAAGGTCATCAGGAACAGGCGCAACTGCAGTTCCTCGGCGATGCCGCCATAGAACGAGGCCAGGAAGCCGTTGAGCGCACTGCTGCCGGCGTCCACATGGGCCGGCGGATGGAGCATCGGTGGCATCGCGCGGTCCACCAACGGCACCAGCGCGACGATCGCCGCTCCAGCGGCCATCCCCAGCAGCACCGCTTGCACTGGCCGCAACCGCGCCCAGTCGGGCCGCTGCCTGCGCACCAGCCAGGCGTGCATCGCCGGACTGCCCAGGCCGACGCGGTGGCCCATGCGCAATCCCAGCCACGACAGCAGGGCGAGGATCACCGCCGCCTGCGCGCCCTGGGCCACGGCGAGTACCCACAGCGGCACCGGGACCTTGGCGAAGACCTCGGGCATCAGCTGTGCCGCATACGGGATCAGCGCCATCGCCGACAGCCCGGCGAGCCCGCCCCACACGGCGGCGATCTTCAGGTCTTCCAGCAGCGTGGCGGGTGCGATCGAACTGGGATGGGGAGTGGTCGAGTTCATGTCGGAACCTTCGTCGTACTCAGTAGGCACGCTTGAACACGGCCAGCATCGGCCCCACCGCGCTGGGGGCGACCAGCTGCACCAGCTCCCAGCCCTTCCTGCCCTCGCGCGCCAGGACCTCCTGCACGGCCTCCGGCTTGAAGCCGCCCCAGGTGGCCTGCTTGATCTCCACGACCTGGTATTCGAATGGCGTACTCACTTCGTCCTCTCCTGTTCGTTGCCGGGCCGGTTCAGCCGGCCCGCCTTGCGCAGTGCGTCGCGCAGCACGTACTCGATCTGTGCGTTGAGGCTGCGCAGTTCGTCGTCGGCCCAGCGCTGCGCCGCCGCCAGCACGTCGGCGTTGATGCGCAGCGGATAGGCCTTCTTCTCGGCCATCTCAGTAGATCGACCCGGCATTGAGCACCGGCTGCATGCCGCGGTCGCCGCACAGCACCACCAGCAGGTTGCTGACCATCTGCGCCTTGCGCTCCTCGTCCAGTTCGACGACATGGTTCTTCTGCAGTTCGGCCAGTGCCATCTCGACCATGCCCACCGCGCCGGCCACGATCCGCGTGCGCGCAGCGATCACCGCGTTGGCCTGCTGCCGCTGCAGCATCACCTGGGCGATCTCGGGGGCGTAGGCCAGGTGGCTGATCCGCGCCTCGATCACTTCCACCCCGGCCGTGCCCAGGCGCTCGGCGATCTGTGCCTGCAGGTGGTCGGAGATCTCCTGCGGATGGCTGCGCAGCGCGGTCTGGCCCTCGTCATGCTGGTCGTAGGGGTAGCTGGAGGCCATCGCCCGCAGCGCCGCCTCGGACTGGATGTGGACGAAGCTCTCGTAGTCGTCGACGTTGAACACCGCCTCGGACGCGTCCACCACCTGCCACACGATCACCGCGGCGATCTCGATCGGGCTGCCGTCGAGGTCGTTGACCTTGAGCTTGCCGCTCTCGAAATTGCGCACGCGCTGGCTGATCTTGCGCTTGGAGTAAAAGGGGTTGTTCCAGCGCAGGCCGGCTTCCTTGACCGTGCCCACGTACTTGCCGAACAGGCTCAGCACCGCGGCCTGGTTGGGCTGGATCGAGTACAGGCCGACCAGGCTGAGGAAGGACAGGATGCCGACCACGACCCCGATGAGGATCTTGGTGCCGGACGCTGCGCCGTAGGCGTCCGGATTGGGGCCGATGCCGGTGACGACCAGCCAGCCGGACAGCAGGCCGACGACGATCACGCCGAACAGGAAGGGGATGCCGGGCAGGGAGCGGATGGGCATTTCTTTCATGGTGGGTTCCTCGGGGTTCCGGGCAATTTGATATCAGAAAGATATCAGTGTCAAGCGATCCTGCCGCCAGACCCGGGACCGGGCTGGCTAGAATGGCGCCTCGTCCAGGACTGGCCCGCCCATGACCACGCTCGGTACCCCGCTGACCCCGTCCGCCACCCGCGTCCTGCTGCTCGGCTCGGGCGAACTGGGCAAGGAGGTGGCCATCGAGCTGCAGCGGCTGGGGGTGGAGGTGATTGCCGCCGACCGCTATGCCGATGCTCCGGCCATGCAGGTGGCCCATCGCAGCCACGTGCTGGACATGCTCGATCCCGCCGCCCTGTGCGAGCTGATCGCGCTGGAGAAGCCCGACCTGGTGGTGCCGGAGATCGAGGCCATCCACACCGAAACCCTGGTCCACCTGGAGCGCGAACATGGGCAGAAGGTGGTCCCGACCGCGCGCGCCGCGCGCCTGACCATGGACCGCGAAGGCATCCGCCGCCTGGCCGCCGAGACCCTGGGCGTGCCGACCTCGCCGTACCGCTTCGTCGACACGTTCGAGGAATACAGCGAGGCGATCGCCGACGTCGGCCTGCCCTGCGTGGTCAAGCCGGTGATGTCGTCCTCCGGCAAGGGCCAGAGCACGGTGCGCACGCCGGCGCAGGTCGAGGCGGCGTGGGCGCATGCGCAGACCGGCGGCCGCACCGGCGCCGGGCGTTGCATTGTCGAGGGCTTCGTCGATTTCGATTACGAGATCACCCTGCTGACCGTGCGCCACGCCGGTGGCACCTCGTTCTGCGAGCCGATCGGCCACCTGCAGCGCGACGGCGACTACCGCGAGAGCTGGCAGCCGCAGCCGATGTCGGCGCTGGCGCTGCAGCGCTCGCAGGAAATCGCCCGCGCGGTCACCGGCGACCTCGGTGGCTGGGGCGTGTTCGGGGTGGAACTGTTCGTGAAGGGCGACGAGGTGTGGTTCTCGGAAGTGTCGCCGCGCCCGCACGACACCGGCCTGGTGACCCTGGTGTCGCAGGAACTGAGCGAGTTCGCGCTGCACGCGCGCGCGATCCTGGGCCTGCCGGTCGGGGCCGGCGCGGGTGGGGTCATCCGCCAGAATGGCCCGTCGGCCTCGTGCGCGATGCTGGCGCATGGCCGCGGGGTGCCGGTGTTCTCGCACGTGGAGGCGGCGCTGCAGGCCCCGGACACCGCGCTGCGCCTGTTCGGCAAGCCGTGGGTGGAGGGTCATCGCCGGGTCGGCGTGACCCTGGCACGGGCCGGCGATGTGGACGCCGCGCGCGCCATCGCCCGCGAGGCGGCCGCGGCCATCGGCATCGAGGTGCGTGCCGCCTGACGGTCGGCACCTGCATTGCGCGCACGGGCGGTATAGGCGCCGACGGTCCATCGGCACCCCCAGGTACACCCAACACCAAGTGCCCTACAACCCCAGGTCGACCCAGACCAGGTGATGGTCGCTGCCGTCGGCGATGGCGGCGGCCGGGTCGCCGGACGCCGGCCAGAACACGCCGCTGCCGCGCGGCTCGAACCCGGTCGAGGGCAATACGTAATCCAGTCGCATCGCCCCGGCGCGCGGGCCGAAGTCGCCGGTGACGTGCGCCGGCGCCCCGCGCCGGACCAGGCCCTTGGCCGCATAGGCCTGCGCCGTCTCCGCGCCGCCTGGCGAGCGCGGCGTGGCCAGGCGCAGCACCCGCGGGTGCTCGAGCAGTTCGAGAATGGCCGGGTGGCGACCGTCGCCGTCGACCGGGTCGTTGTTGAGGTCGCCGGCGATCACGAAGCGCGCGCCGTCGGCCAGCCCGCCGCAGCGGCCGGCGTCGTCGCACAGCCAGGCATGCGCGCCGGGCGAGATGTATTCGCGCCACAACCGGATTTCGTCGGCATTGCGCGCGCCGTTGCGGTCTTCCGGCCCGTCGAACACCGGCGGGGTGGGATGCGAGACCAGGAAGTGCAGGGTGCCGGCGGGCGTGCGCACCGGCACGTCCCAGTGCGACTTGGACGACAGGCGCAGTTGCTCCCAGACCGCATCGTCGTGCCAGGGCAGGCCGCTGGCCGGGTCGATGGGCCGTTGCGCATCGGGCATCGACGCCCACCGCAGCAACCGGAAGCTGCGTACCTGGGCTGCGTCGATCGGGTGCTTGGACAGCACCAGCATCCCGTACTGGCCCGGGTGCAGGCCGTAGCCCCAGGCGTCGTTGCCGCGTTCGCGGCCTTCGCCGCCGACGGAACCATTGCGATCCAGGTCCAGCCCGCTGGGCACGCCGGTATTCACCTCGGCGAAATAGCGATAGGGATAGTGCAACGCCTGTCCGCCGCCGGGCTGCGGCCGTTCCAGGTAGTCGCGCTGGAACAGGTCGGCCGCGCGCCCGTGCGCGTCGTAGTCGAACTCGTTGAGCAGGACCAGGTCCGGACGTACCTGCTGCAGCACCGCGGCCACCTTGCGCGCACCGGCGTCGCCGGCCTCGAGCCGACGGATCAGGCCGCCGTCCTGGTCGTCGTAGAGTGAGGTGTTGTAGGTGGCCACGCGCAGCGTGGCCGCCGGCGCACCCGCGGCCGCGTCGGTGCGGCTGGAAGGGGAAGGGCTGGCGCAGGCGGACAGCATCAGCGCGAGGGTGGCGGGCAGGAAGCGAAGGAAGGCAGGCATGGACGCGATTCTGGCATGGGGCGGTGTCGCGGCGATGACGGCGTGCGGCGCGCTGGGGCGCGGGGCGTGCCTTGCGCCGGCATCGATCAGTTCTCGAACACCCGCCAGCGGCGACCGTCGAACGCCTCCAGCGGCCGGAAGCGGCGCTTGTAGTCCATCTTGCCGTGGCCATCGATCCAGTAGCCCAGGTACAGGTGGCGCAACCCTTCGCGGCGCGCCCATCCGATCTGCTGCAGGATCGCCAGGGTGCCCAGCCCCAGGTGCGGCAGGTCCGGGTCGAAGAAGGTGTACACCGCGGACAGGCCGCTGCCGAAGCGATCGGTCACCGCCACCGCCAGCAGGCGCCCGGGGCCGCCGTCGCCGGGCGCGCGCAGCTCCAGGAAGCGCGTGTCCGACCAGCTGCCGACCAGGAACTGGTCGAACTCGGCGCTGCCGTGTCCGTCCATGCCGCCATCGCGATGGCGCGCGGCGAGGTAGCGCCGGTACAGCTCGAAATGCTCGGCACTGCGCCGGGCCGGTGCCACCCGGGTTTCCACCGCCGCGTTGCGCGCCAGGCAGCGGCGCTGGCTGCGATCGGGCACGAAGCCGGCCACCGGGATGCGCACCGCCACGCAGGCGTGGCAGTGCTGGCAGTGCGGCCGGTAGACCAGGTCGCCGGAACGGCGGAAGCCCCAGTCCAGCGCCTGCGGATAGACCGTCGCCAGGCGTGGATCGCGCGGGTCCAGCACCAGGTCGCGGGCGCGGCGCTCGGGCCAGTAGCCGCAGGCGTGGCCGCCGGTCTGGAACAGGCGCAGGTCGTCGGCGGGAGGGGAGTCGTGGCCCATGGCGGCGGTCGCGGCGATTGCCGGCAGCATACCGTCGCCCGGTCGCGGCCGCTGCGATCGCCGGGATCGTCGTCCCGCCGTTGCCTGAACGGACCTGTGCGCAGGTCAACCGGCGCAGCCCGGCGGCGTTTCCCTTGGCGTGGCCACCGAGCCCATGACCGACTGGAGAACATCGTGAAGAAGACCTCTTACCTGATCGCCACCGCGCTGCTGGCCGTCACCGCGGGAACCGCCCTGGCCCAGACCGGCACACCCCCGCCGGCCCCCGCCCCCGCGGTGGAGCGCAAGCCGCTGGATGCCAACAACGACGGCGTGATCGACCGCAACGAAGCGGCCGCGCATCCGCGCCTGGCCGCACGCTTCGACGGGCTGGACCGGAACAAGGATGGCAAGCTGGACCGCGCCGAACTGCCGCGCTCGCCAAGGGGCGGCACGGGGCATCGCGGCCCGCACGGCCCCCGCCTGCACTTCGACAAGCTGGACCAGGACAGCGACGGCCGGATCAGCAAGGCCGAAGCCGCCACCGCGCCGAAGTTCGCCGAACGCTTCGACACGATGGACGCGAACAAGGATGGCTTCGTCGACCGTGCCGACCGCGAGGCGGCGATGAAGCAGCACCGCGACGCATGGTTCAGGTCGGCCGATGCCAACAACGACGGTAGCCTGAGCAAGACCGAATTCGAGGCGGCGCACGCAAGCCGCATGGCCGCCGCCGGCGCGCGCGGCCGGGACGCCGGCCGGAAGGCGGCACCGGTGCCGGCACCCACGAAGTGATGCCGCGGACGCCGGGCAATCAGTGCGGTGCGGGATCGGCCGGCGGTGGGGAGATGCGCACGCGGATCTCCTCCTCGCCGGTATCCCCGTCCACGGATGCCGGCGGCGGCACCGCCTCCGCGGGCGCTGCCACGGGCATCGCGGCCTGCGGCTGCCGGCGTCCCATCCACACCAGCACCGCCACCGCCGCGATCACCAGCATCAGGCCGATGCGGATCCGCCAAGCCCAGCGCCCGCGATCTTCCCCGGCGTCCGGGGAGGCGCCTCCGGCCTCGGCCTGCGGCAGCCCCGAATAGGTGCGCGTGGTCGCCATCAGTCCGGCGTCGCGCAACAGTTCGCGCGCCCGCGGCTGGTCTTCGGCCAGGCGCACCCAGACCGCCGGTTGCTGGTTCGCCGGCGCCGGCTCGGAATAGCTGAACTGGCCGCGGCGGGCGCCGCGGTAGGAACGCGGCTGGCTGACGTGCACCGCGATGCCCGCCTCCTCCAGCATCCTGGCCACGCCTTCCACGGTCTCCAGGCGCTGGCTGGTGAATACCTGGCGCACGGCTGGCTAACCTTTCGCCGGTTCGGCCACGACCCGGATCAGCCCTTCCTGCGCGGTGCTGGCCACCAGCCGGCCCTGGCGGTCGAAGATCTGGCCGCGGGCCAGGCCGCGCGAACCCTGGCTGCTGGGGCTGTCGATCGAGTACAGCAGCCACTCGTCGGCGCGGAACGGGCGGTGGAACCACAGTGCATGGTCGAGCGAGGCCATCTGCACGTTCGGCTGGTAGTAGCTGATGCCGTGCGGGAAGGTCGCGGTGCCGAGCAGGTGG
Organism: Lysobacterales bacterium; assembly: GCA_017302035.1. Lineage (GTDB taxonomy): Bacteria > Pseudomonadota > Gammaproteobacteria > Xanthomonadales > Xanthomonadaceae > Pseudoxanthomonas. The sequence goes on along the minus strand of JAFLEA010000006.1, from coordinate 11,268 downwards.
AAGTCGGAGGCGTAGGCGAGCAGCGCCTGGTGCAGCTCGGCCGGGATGTCGCCGACGCTTTCGCGCAGGCGGAACCAGACCTGCTGGTAGGGCGGGCGCTTGGGCGGGGACAGTTCGTCGCGCGGGTAGACGTGGCGGAACTCGAATGGACCGCCGCGCTGCAGCCAGCGCTGCACCTTGGTCGGCAGGGTGGCCATGATCTCCGGCGAGACCGGCGGGGAGGGCGCGATGTCCTCCGGCTGCGGCACTTCCGGCATGCCCAACTGGTGCTCGGCACCGGGTTCGTGCTCCTGGAACGAAGCGGCGCAGAAGAAGATCGCCTTGCCGTGCTGGATCGCGCTGACCCGGCGCACCGAGAAGCTGCCACCGTCGCGGGTGCGGTCCACGTCATAGACGATGGGATGCTCGATATCGCCGGCGCGCAGGAAGTAGGCGTGCAGCGAATGCGCCTGGCGGCCGTTGCCGAGGGTGGCCTGGGCGGCGGCCAGCGCCTGGCCCAGCACCTGGCCGCCGAACACGTACTTGGTGCCGATGTCGCGGCTCTGGCCGCGGAACAGGTTGTCCTCCAGCCGCTCCAGGGCGAGCAGGTCGATCAGTTCGGAAACCACGGGGCCGAGTGCGGGGGGCAAGGGCGTGACCTGGGGCGGCGGGGAAGCGGCGAGTATACCGGCGCCATCCCGAAGGCCAGGGTGACCATGCCCCGCGGGAGCCCGGTCTGCCGTGGCCGCGATGCCCGTCTGCTTGCCGTGGAGTGCCGCAGGCGGGCCCGGCTCCTACAGCGGCAGTACGCGCTGCAGCGGCACTGCGGCCAGCACCCGGGTCCACGGGAAGTGCGGGCCGGGATCGAGCTTGCGGTGCACCTGTATCGACGGGTCGTCGCTTGCAGGTACCCGTTCCCGGTCCAGGTCCTGGTGCCCGGCGATGTGGCGCAGCGCCGGCAGCCGCGCGGCCAGCGCGTGCAGCAGCGCCACCAGCGCGTCGATCTGCGCGTCGGGATAAGGCTCGTCCATCGCCTGGTGGCGCGAGTCCAGCCAGTGGGGGTAGCGGCCGCCATTGACCAGTTCGATCCCGATGGAGCGTGGGTTGAGCCCGCGCACGTGGTGGGCGACGCGCTCCTCGGGCACGTAGCGCAGCACCGTGCCGTCGCGGTCGATGTAGTAGTGGCCGCTGTTGCCGGTGCCGCTGGGGTAGAGCACGCGCTCGCCGTACTCGCGCGCGGTGGCCAGGTCGGGCAGTTCGGTGCAGTGGACCACCGCCAGGTCGATCCGCTCCGGCGCACGCTGCTCCAGCAGCGCCACGTAGGGCAGCGGCGCGTCGATCACCTGCAGTGGCGCGGAAGGCGGCATGGGCCGGGATGCTAGCATTCGCGGCATGCGCGCGAACCTGGCGGATGCCCCGACGATGCCACCGACCTGCCTGCCTGGCGGCCACCGGGGGCGTGCGTGAGCCGCGGCCACTGCATCCTCTCGCACGGGTTCGAGAGCGGCCCGGACGCGACCAAGGTCACCGCCCTGGCGCAGGCCGCCGAGCGCCTGGGCTGGACCACCGAGCGCCCGGACTACACCGACCTGGACGCCCGCCACCAGGTCAGCAACCTGGGCGACGTGCCCGCGCGCCTGCAACGCCTGCTGGACATCGCCGGCCAGGCCGCCGCCGGCCGCGGCCCGCTGGTGCTGGCCGGTTCCAGCCTGGGCGCCTACATCTCCGCCATCGCCTCGCTGCAGGTGCCCACCCGCGCGCTGTTCCTGATGGTGCCGCCCACCCGGATGGGGCCGATGCCCGCGCTGGATGCCGCGCCCGTGCCGACTTCGGTGGTGCATGCCTGGCATGACGAAATGATCCCGCCGGCCGAGGTGATCGAATGGGCGCGCGCCCGCTCGGCGCGGTTGCTCATGCTCGACGACAGCCACCGCCTGACTGCGCACGTGGAGACCACCGCGCGCGCTTTCGCCGAACTGCTCGCGTCGCTGTGATAGCCGCCGCCCGCCGCCCATGAAATTCTTCGTCTCCTGCGCCAAGGGCCTGGAATACCTGCTGGCCGACGAGCTGCAGGCGCTCGGCGCCGCGCGCGCCACCGCCACGATTGCCGGGGCCAACGCCGAAGGTACCCTGGCCGATGCGCAGCGCGCGGTGCTGTGGTCGCGCCTGGCCAGCCGGGTGCTGTGGCCGCTGGCCGCGTTCGATTGCGCCGACGAACAGGCGCTGTACGCCGGTGCCGCCACGCTGCCCTGGCACGAGCACTTGCGCGAGGGCGACACCCTGGCGGTGGACGCGCACGTGTCCGGCGAGGCGATCACCCATGCGCGCTTCGCCGCGCAGCGGGTCAAGGACGCGGTGGTCGACGGGTTTCGCGCCCAGGGTCTGGAGCGCCCCTCGGTGGACGTGGAGGCACCGGACCTGCGCCTGAACCTGTCGCTGCGCAAGGGCCGGGCGACGCTGTCGGTGGACCTCGGCGGTGGCCCGCTGCACCGGCGCGGCTGGCGCGCCGAGCAGCGCGAGGCGCCGCTGAAGGAGAACCTGGCCGCCGCCGTACTGCTGCGTGGTGGCTGGCCGGCGCTGTATGCGGACGGCGGCGCCTTGCTCGACCCGATGTGCGGCAGTGGCACGCTGCTGATCGAAGGCGCGTTGATGGCCGCCGACGTGGCGCCGGGGCTGGGGCGGATGCCGGCTGGCGAGGAGGGGGCGCCGCTGCCTGCGCGCTGGACGGGTTTCGATGCCGCAGCGTGGGCCGCGCTGGTCGCCGAAGCGCGCGCGCGCGCGCAGGCCGGCATGGCCACGCTGCGTCCGGTATTCCATGGCAGCGATCTGGACTCCCACTCCATCGCCGCCGCGCAGGCCAACGCGCGTGCCGCCGGGGTGGCGCAGGCTGTCGCCTTCGAGGTCCGCGACATCGACGCACTGGCCACACCGCCGCAGCCATGCGGCCTGGTCGTGTGCAATCCCCCCTATGACCGCCGCCTGGCGGCGGATGGTGCCCTGTACCGCCGCCTCGGCACCGCCCTGCAGCGAGCGGTGCCGACCTGGCGCGCCAGCCTGCTGTGCGGCGACGCCGAACTGGCCCAGGCCACCGGCCTGCGCGCGGCGAAGAAGTACCAGATGTTCAACGGTGCCCTGGAATGCGCGCTGATCGTCTGCGACCCGCTGCGCCCGCCGCCGCGCGAGGATGCCCCGCGCGAACTGTCCGAAGGCGCGCGGATGGTTGCCAACCGCCTGCAGCGCAACCTGCGCAAGCTCAAGCACTGGCGCGGCGGCGAGCAGGTGTCGTGCTTCCGCGCCTACGACGCCGACATCCCCGAATACGCCGCCGCCATCGACGTCTATGCCGAGGACGGCGGCGAGCAGCGCACCTTCCTGCACGTGCAGGAATACGCCCCGCCGGCCGAGATCCCCGAGGCCGACGTGCGCCGGCGCCGCGGCGAACTGCTGGCCGCCGCGCGCGAAACCTTCGCCGTGCCGCCCGAGCGCGTGGCGCTGAAGACCCGCGAGCGCGGCAAGGGTGGCTCCAAGTACGGCAGGTTCCAGCAACAGGGCGAACGCTTCGTCGTGCGCGAGCATGGCGCGCGGCTGTGGGTGAACCTGTTCGACTACCTGGATTCCGGCCTGTTCCTCGACCACCGCCCGCTGCGCCGGCGCATGGCCAGGGAGGCAACGGGCCGCCGCTTCCTCAACCTGTTCTGCTACACCGGCGTGGCCAGCGTGCAGGCCGCGGTGGCCGGTGCCGCCTCGACCACCAGCGTGGATCTGTCGCCGACCTACCTGCAGTGGTGCGCCGACAACCTGGCGCTCAACGGCCTGGGCGGTGCCTCGCACCAACTCGTGCAGGGCGACGCCCTGGCCTGGCTGGAGGCCGAGCGCAACCGTTACGACGTGATCTTCTGCGACCCGCCCACTTTCTCCAATTCCGCCCGCGCCGACGACTTCGACGTGCAGCGCGAACACGTGCGCCTGCTGCGCGCGGCCTGCGCGCGGCTGGCGCAGGGCGGGGTGCTGTACTTCTCCAACAATTTCCGCCGCTTCCGCCTGGATACCGAGGCGGTGGCGCAGTTCGCCGAATGCGAGGAGATCAGCGCCTCGACCATCCCGCCGGACTTCGAGCGCAACGCCCGCATCCACCGGGCCTGGCGGCTGACGATGGCGTGAGACTGGACAAGGGCTTCGGGGGTGTCTATCCTTCCTGAAGTTTCAGTAATTTCTGAAATCATGGAACTTCCTCCGCTGACCCAGAGCTTCGTCCTCCATTTCGGCGAGATGGGGGGGCGCTGGGGCATCAACCGCACCGTGGGCCAGATCTACGCGCTGCTGTTCGTGTCCGATCGACCATTGCACGCCGACGACATCACCGAGAAGCTGGGTGTTTCCCGTTCCAATGTCAGCATGGGCCTGCGCGAGCTGCAGGCCTGGCGGCTGGTGCGGCTCGAGCACCGCCCCGGCGACCGTCGCGACTACTTCAGCGCTCCACGGGAAGTGTGGGACATCTTCCGTACCCTGGCCGAAGAGCGCCAGCGCCGGGAAATCGACCCGACGCTGTCGATGCTGCGCGCGGCCCTGCTCGAGTCGCCGGAGTCTGCCGAAGAGCGCCACGCGCAGCAACGCATGCGCGAGATGTACGAGTTGATCGAACGCGTCACCGAGTGGTTCGAGGAGGTGCGCAAGCTCTCTCCGGAGACCCTGACCCGGCTGATGGACCTGGGCGGGAAAGTGCAGAAGCTGCTGGAACTGAAGGAGCGGATGAAACTGCCGCCTGCAGCCCGATCCGCGGGAGCACGGTCATGATCGACCACGCCATCGATCCGGTCGCACTGGCGCGCATCCAGTTCGCCGCCAACATCAGTTTCCACATCCTGTTCCCCACCATCACCATCGCCCTGGGCTGGGTGCTGCTGTTCTTCAAGCTGCGTTTCCGCGCCACCGGCGACGAGAAGTGGATGGCGGCCTACGGATTCTGGGTGAAGGTGTTCGCGCTCAGTTTCGCGATGGGCGTGGTCAGCGGCGTCACCATGAGTTTCCAGTTCGGCACCAACTGGCCGGGCTACATGAATACCGTCGGCAACATCGCCGGTCCTCTGCTGGCCTACGAGGTGCTGACGGCGTTCTTCCTGGAAGCCACCTTCCTGGCGGTGATGCTGTTCGGGCGCGACCGGGTGTCCGAACGCATGCACACCCTGGCCACCCTGCTGGTGGCCGGGGGCACCACGCTGTCGGCGTTCTGGATCCTGGCGTTGAATTCGTGGATGCAGACGCCGGCTGGGTTCGAGATGGTCAATGGCCAGGCCCACGCAATGGACTGGTGGGAGGTGGTGTTCAATCCCTCGTTCCCGTACCGGCTGGCGCACATGCTGCTGGCTTCCGGATTGACGGTGGCCTTCCTGGTGGCTGGGTTGTCCGCGTACCAGTGGCTGCGCGGCGATCGCTCGCCGGCGGTGATGGCCGCCCTGCGGACCGGCGTGTACCTGGGCGCGCTGCTGATCCCGGTGCAGATCGCGGTCGGCGACCTGCATGGCCTGAACACGCTCGAACACCAGCCCGCCAAGCTGGCGGCGATGGAGGGCATCTGGCGTACGGAGAATGGCGCGCCCGCGGTGCTGTTCGCCGTGCCCAACGAAGCGGCGCGGCGGAACGACTACGAGATCGCGATTCCCAAACTGGCGTCGCTGTATCTGGTGCACGACCTGGATGGCCAGGTGCAGGGACTGGACCGGTTCGCGGACCATCCCCCGGTCAGGCCGGTGTTCTACGCCTTCCGGGTCATGGTCGGCGTGGGTCTGCTGATGTTGCTGTCCTCGTGGCTGGGCGCATGGCAACTCATGCGCCGCGGCGAACCGGCGCGCTGGCTTGCGCGCGGACTGGTGGCCATGACCTTCTCCGGCTGGGTGGCGGTGCTGGCGGGCTGGTACGTCACCGAGATCGGGCGGCAGCCCTGGCTGGTCCAGGGCGTCCTGCGCACCGCCGATGCCGCTTCGGCCACGCCGGCGCCGCTGATCGGGCTGAGCCTGTCGATGTACCTGGCGCTGTACCTGGGCCTGATCCTGGCCTACGTCTCGGTGCTGTTCCACCTGGCACGCCGGCGCAAGCCGGTGGTCGCGGCAGCGGATGCACCGGCGGTGGACGAAGGAGTGGGCGCATGAACGAGTGGCTTCCGATCGTGTTCGCGGGCCTGATGGGCCTGTCGATGCTGCTGTACGTGGTGCTCGACGGCTATGACCTGGGCGTGGGCATCCTGCTGCGGCAGGCCGACGCGGCGCAGAAGGACGTGATGATCGCGTCGATAGGCCCGTTCTGGGATGCCAACGAAACCTGGCTGGTTCTGGGCGTGGGCCTGCTGCTGGTGGCCTTCCCGGCGGCGCACGGCATCATCCTCGGCGCCTTGTACCTGCCGGTGGCCTTCATGCTGGTCGGATTGATCGTGCGCGGCGTGGCGTTCGACTTCCGGGTCAAGGTGCACGACGAGCACAAGCCGTTCTGGAACACCGCCTTCCACGCCGGGTCGCTGCTGGCGGCGTTGTCGCAGGGCTTCATGCTCGGCCTGTACATCACCGGGCTGGAGTACGACCTAGCGGGCGTGGGCTTCGGCATCGCCATCGCGCTGTGCCTGGTGGCGGGATACACCTTGCTCGGTGCAGGCTGGCTGATCATGAAGACCGAAGGCGACCTGCGCAGGCGCGCCATCGGTTGGGCGCGGCGCAGCCTGTGGTTCACCGGCATCGGCATCGTGGCGGTGTCGCTGGCCACGCCGCTGGTGAGTCCGCGCATCTTCGAGAAATGGTTCGCGTTGCCCAACCTGTTCCTGCTGATGCCGATCCCGCTGTTGACCGCACTGCTGTTCATGGCCTGCCTGCAGGCGCTGGTCAGGCTGGGACGGGGCACCCCGCAGCGCGAGTGGGTGCCGTTCGCGGCCAGCATCGGCATGTTCGTGCTGGCATTCGCGGGGCTGGCCTACAGCATCGTCCCCTATCTGGTCATCGACCGCATGACGCTGTGGGAATCGGCCGCCGCACCGGAGTCGCTCAGGATCATGCTGTTCGGTGCCGCCGTCACCCTGCCGGCCATCCTCGCCTACAGCGCTTACAGCTACCGCGTGTTCTGGGGCAAGACCAGCGAACTCAACTATTGAGGCCCTCCGCCGGCCTGGTGCGGGCCGCGACGCCAGGCGGACAGGCGTCGGCTTCGGCCAGTCTCGACCATGCCCCGGTCGCCTTGTCGGCGGGCGCCCGGTGAGGGCCTATCGCCTGCCAGCGCTCGGTCGCCTCCTATGGTGCAGTCCGACACACAGCAGCGCCACGATGAGCAACACGCCGTACTCCATCCCGTTGCGGCCCAGCCCGACCACGAACCACCCCGAGGGCAGGTGGACCAGGAACAGGCCGGCCAGGTAGATCAGGCTGAAGCCGACGGTCAGGGGGAATACATGCCACTTCGCCGCAAGCAGCGCGGTACCGGCGATTTCGTAGATCGTCACGCTCCAGGCGATGGCGTGCCCGATCATGAATCCCTGGTCGTTCAACCAGGCGCCGAAGGGTTCGATCCCATTGCCGAGCAGGCGCGCCCATCCGTGGGCGGCAAGCAGGCCAGCCAGGGTCAATCTGAGTACGGTCCACAGGGTCTCGTCGCGCATGGATGCTCCTTTGGCCAGGCGACTGGTTGCCGCAGAGAGTGAGCGTTGCCAATGCTATTGCAATCCGGCCGCCATGGCGGTCCGGTCACAGCCCCAGGAATCGTGCCAGGTGCGCCTGCTCGTCCCGCAATGCGGGCCCGAAGGCGGCGTCGCGTGGGGCGCGCCCGTCCACGTAGCCCGGCTGCAACCGCAGCTGCCCGTCGTGCACCGCGGCGTTGGCCCAGCCGATCACCCGGCCGCGCCACAGCATGGGCAACGCGTAGTAGCCGCGTATCCGCCGTGATGCCGGGGTATAGGCCTCGAAGCGGTAGGCCCAGTTCCAGAAGCGTTCGAAACGTTCGCGGTCCCATACCACCGGGTCGAAGGGCGCCAGCAGGCGCACGCGATCGTCCGGCCCCTCGCCGCGGGCATAGCGCCGGCTGCAGGGATCCTCACCGGCCGGCCAGTACCAGCGGTCCCCGTCCACCGTGGCCTGGGGCAACCGCGCCTTGGCGCGTGCCAGTGCCGCGCGCCGTCGCCCATGCCACTGCGGAGCCGCCGTCGAACCCACCCACGAAACCAGGCGGTTGAGCGTGGCCGCGGGCAGCGGGGCGTACTTGGCCACCACCACGTCGATCAACGCGTCCAGCGCGGCATCCGGCTCCGACGGCGGATCGCGTTCATGCGCCAGCTGCGGCGCATACAGGCGAATCCCGTTTTCGCGCCGCGCCACGCGCAGCAGGCCGCGGTAGTGCATGCCGTCCAGTAGCTGCGTGCTGGCCCGGCTGTTGCCGCCGAACCCGTTCCGGGTCGTGCCGTGCTCGAAGGCGGCATCCACGTCGCGCGGGTGGACCACGCCGTGGCTCTGCACGAACGCCAGGACGGCTTCCGCCTGTTTCCAGCGGGCACGCGGCCATGCAGTGCGTGCCGTCCGCGGGTGCATCAGGCACTGGATGGCACGCGGCAGGATGCCGTAGTTGACGAAGAAATCCTCCTCGACGGGCAGGCGCGGGTAGCGCCTTTCCAGATCGCCGGCCCGATAGCCGTCGACCCGATGGCGCAAGGTCAGGTCCTGCGCACGGGCCGGTGCCCGGATCGGGTCGACCTGCACGAACCCCAGCCTGGCGATGGCGCGCGGCAGGGACGTCGGCTCGAACAGGCTGCGCGCGACGGCATAGCGACGCAGGTGGTCCAGGGTCGGGGTGGCTGGCATGGGGATATCCCGGTTTCATGGAGGACTCCGGTGGCGCCTGGCGCGCGGGCCGGATCATGTTGAGAAGGGCATCGACTTGGATGAATCGTCAGGACGCGCCGGGCGTGGCACCCACAGGCAGCCCATTGCTGCAATTGACGCGTATCAGCAGGTCGCCGGTCAAACCGTACCGGGGTCTATCGGGCTGGTAGTCGCCGAAGCCCGAGTTGGACCGGATCAGAGTCAGCCTGGTCCCGTCACGGGGGTCGACCAACGGGTTGTGGCAGGCCGGTCCGGCGGGGGCAGGGCAAGGAAACAGAGGGGCTTCGGCAATGACTTGTGGGCCGATGACCGCTCAGACGGACGTGTAGACCATCAGGAACGCGCCAATCACCGTGGCTACTAGGGAGCCGGAGAAGATCCACTCGGCAGCGGTGACAATTTTGTTGGTGCGTGGACTTGCGGAATTCTTTTGCGCCAAATATCCAAGTACGACAACAAAGAGGAAACCCAGGGACGAGAACAGGAACAAGTCGTCAGCCGCCATTTCGACATGGTCGATTGAGGTCTTGGCGGCGAGGATCGCGACGAGGGCAAGCCCGATGCTTGCCAGGGTGCCGCTGATTGAAATCAGCGTGTCGATGGATTGGTCTGTATGGGCCACGGTGGTCATTCCCGTCTGTTGGCTAACGCATGGACTAAGCCGTATTGCGAGGACGCGGCGGCTGTCAGGCCCCGGGCTCTGACCATACGGCCAGTTCATTGCCGCCTGGCTCGATGAAGTGGAACCTGCGCCCGCCTGGAAAGGAGAATATGGGTTTGACCACTTTGCCGCCAGCGGCTTCAACCTTTCCCAGGGTTCCCTCAAGGTCCTTGCTGTAAAGAACGACAAGCGCACTCCCGGTCTCGGTGCGTGCCGCCAGGTCGGACCTGAAGAAGCCGCCATCCAACCCCTGGTCGGAGAACGCGGCATAGTCAGGGCCGTAGTCTTCGAACGTCCAGTCAAACGCCTGTCCAAAGAAGCGCTTCGTCTCCGCAAGGTCCCGGGACGGAAACTCAACGTAATTGATCTTTTCATGCCGTGGCATGGCGGCTCCTGGAGGCTTGGCACTTTAAATAGCTGAATTCAACTGCGTTGCAAAGCGGCGTTGGCCTGAATGGCTTCCTGTCTCCGGTCACGGCTGGCACTCCGAGCGAATAGACACCACTACGCCGGCCGAGGCAGCCACCTGGAGCCAGCAGGGAATATCGGATTCAGGGAAGTACTCGTGGAATCGACCGTGCTCCCGGTCAGCCATCACGGCGGGGCCGAACCGCGCTAGCACCTCGGAGACGTCCATGCCGGGGCAAATGCCCCCTGTAGTGCAGTGCTCAGGACTCGTACTCAGAATCTCCCCAACCCTGCGCCCCTCGCCGAGCCAAATAGTTAGACCCGTGTAGTTGAGCTGAACACTGAGGAAGTCGCCTGTCTCGGCAATTGAGGTGGGTGGTCCAAGCCGCCGGACTACAGTCGACTCTGTGTCTCCAAGAGAGATGTGCCCGATGGCGAGCTCGCTGTCTGGAACGATCGAGGCGTTGGGTACCGTGACGGATGCGGCAAGTAGCAGGGCGGTCAATGTGATCAGGGTGCTAGGCATGGGTATGGCGCCTGATTTAAGTCGCCTTGTGAAGCAAAGCTGGCTTGAATGAGCCGTTGGGCCCCGCTGCCGCAAGATGGCGCTCCCGCATGAAAAGGAAAAGCGGCAGTGCCAACGAGGGGCCAACCATGAGACAGGACAGCGGTAGCCATAGTCGACGCATTGCGAGCTTGCGGCCCTCGGAGACCATGAAAACAGCGACCACGATGCCCGTGATGACGACATCCGCCCACGCGAATGCCGCAATCTGATTTGATGTGGCAAGCTGGAACAGGAGCGGCACGTTGAGGCCATATGCAGAAAGCCACGGAACAAACTGAGAGAGCGGCAGGGCCATGCCGGCAATGCATAGGAGGATGTAGATGATCTGCATGGTGATCTCCTGCGATGGCTAGCGTTTGAATCGGGTCGGGTTGCGAGGCGACTTCAGCATGAGCAAGTTGCCGGGCCTCAACTTGCGCCCGCCTGTTCCAGAATAGTCCGTAGACGTTTCGCCTCCTCCTGGATTGCCTGTTCGAGTTCGGGAAGTACGCATTGATCGGGTCCTGGCCTGCGCCGAGGATCAGCGAAGCTGGGAAACTTCTTCATATGGGGCTTGAGATTGATCGATGCTGAGGGCTTGAGCCGGAATTGCCCCGCCTTGCTGGGCGGTATCGACTTGAATGAAGTGCCAGGTCCGGCGCAGGCCAGCTTCCAGAAAACTCGGTTGTCGGGCCTCAAAGGATAGCCAATGATCATTGGCAGCTTGAAATTCCAAGAGCCACAATCGGCACCCATTCTCGCCCCCGGCCGCTGCTGGCAGGTTGCAAAAAAAAGCGCCGACTGGTCCTGGCGGCACGATTGAAAGT
>JAFLEA010000059.1 GCA_017302035.1 Lysobacterales bacterium | reverse complement strand
GCCCGCTGCTGGCGCTGCTGCTGGCCGGCTGCGCCCAGCTCGACGCCCTGCGCCTGCCGGCCCATGCGGCGCTGGACGCGACCGTGGAGGCAGCGCGCGCGCTGGGCCGGCCGCACCAGGCAGGGCTGGTCAATGCCCTGCTGCGCCGGGCCCAGCGCGAAGGCTTCCCGCCTGCCGACCCGGCCGCTGCCTGGCCGGAATGGCTGCGGCGCCGGGTCGAAGCTGACTGGCCGGACCAGGCCGTGGCGGTGTTCGCCGCCAGCGCCCAGCCGGCGCCGCTGTGGCTGCGGGTGAATCCAGGCCGGGTGTCGCGCGCGGACTACCTGGCGCAACTGCAGGCAGCCGGCATCGCCGCGGTGGCCGATCCGGGCCTGGCCGATGCCCTGCGCGTGGACGAACCGGTGCCGGTGCATGCATTGCCCGGTTTCGGCGCTGGCCTGGTCTCGGTCCAGGACGGCTCGGCGCAACAGGCCGCCGACGCGCTGGCACCGGATCGCGGTGCGCGCGTGCTCGACGCCTGCGCCGCGCCCGGCGGCAAGGCCGCGCACCTGCTCGAGCGCGATCCGACCCTGGAACTGCTGGCGCTGGAACTGGACCCGCGGCGGCTGCCGCGGATCGAGGAGAACCTGCGCCGCCCGGGCGTCCCTGCCGCGCCCGGCGCGGGCGGACGGGTCCAGGTGCGCGCCGCCGACGCGACCCTGCCGGCGCTGTGGTGGGACGGCTTCACCTTCGACGCGATCCTGCTCGACGCGCCGTGCTCGGCCACCGGCGTGGTCCGCAGGCAACCGGACATCCTCCTGCACCGGCGCAGCGAGGATGTCGACGCCCTGGTGCAGACGCAGGCGCGCCTGCTCGATGCGACCTGGCCGCTGCTACGCCCTGGCGGCACCCTGCTGTACGCGACCTGCTCGATCCTGGCCGAGGAGAACGCCGGGCAGGTGCAGGCCTTCCTCGCGCGCACGCCCGATGCGCGCGCGGTGGCGCTGGCGGATGCCTTCGGCCATCCCGCCGGCCCGGGCCGCCAGCGCCTGCCCGGCGAGGGCGGCATGGACGGCTTCTTCTATGCCTGCCTGCAAAAATCCGACAGAGCGGCGGCCGATAATCCCCGCCCATGAGTTCCTTCGACCCGCGCCGGCGCGAAACCTGGCTGTTCTGGATCACCGCCGTGCTGGTGCTGGGCGCCGGCCTGGGCCTGCGCGACCCGTGGCCGGCCGACGAGCCGCGCTTCGCCCTGGTCGCCAAGCAGATGGTGGAGAGCGGCGACTGGTTGTTCCCGCATCGCGGCAGCGAGCTGTACTCCGACAAGCCGCCAATGCTGATGTGGCTGCAGGCGGCGTTCTACAGCGTGTTCGGCAACTGGCGGGTGGCGTTCCTGCTGCCCTCGCTGCTGGCCGCGCTGGGCACGCTGTGGTGCGTGCAGGACCTGGGCCGGCGGCTGTGGACGCGGCGGGTGGGCCTGTACGCGGCCTGGGCGCTGCTGTTCGCGTTCCAGTTCACCTGGCAGTCGAAGAAGGCGCAGATCGATCCGCTGGTGACTTTCTTCATCACTCTGGCCAACTACGGCCTGCTGCGCCACCTGCTGAAAGGGCCGGACTGGCGCTGGTGGGCGCTGGGCTGGTTCGCCGCCGGGCTGGGCACGATCAGCAAGGGCGTGGGTGCGGTCGCGCTGTTGATGGTGTTGCCGGCGGCGGTGGCCTCGGTGCGCGGCTGGCCGCGGGTGCGGGTGCATGCGCGCGATCCGCGCTTCTGGCTGGGGCCGCTGGCGTTCCTGGCCGCGGTGTCGGTGTGGCTGCTGCCGGTGGTGGCCACCGCGCTGGCCCGCGACCTGCCCGAATACCGCGCCTACCTGGACGACATCCTGTTCCGGCAGACCGCCAAGCGCTATTCGCAGTCCTGGGACCACCACCAGCCGCCGTGGTACTTCCTGCAGGTGATGCTGGTGATGTGGATCCCGCCGGTGCTGGCCCTGCCCTGGGCGATCCCGGCCTGGTGGCGGCGGCTGCAGCGGCGCGACGCGCGCTACCTGCTGCCGCTGGCGTGGTGGGCGCTGGTGCTGTTGTTCTTCTCGATCCCCGACGGCAAGCGCGACGTCTACGTGATGCCGGCGCTGCCGATGATGTGCCTGGCACTGGCGCCGCTGCTGCCGGGGTTGCTGCGCAAAGCGTGGGCGCGGCGGGTGCTGCTGGTCCTGGCGGCGGCGCTGGCGCTGCTGTTCCTGGCCGGCGGCACGGTGCTGCTGCAGGGCAGCGGCTCGCTGGTGGCGCGGTTGCAGGCCCAGCGCGGACTGGATCCGGCCGGGATCCATGCCGGCGGCTGGATGCTGCTGGCGATCGGCGCCTGGGGCGCCGGTTGCGTGATCCTGTTCCGGCGCCGCGCGGTGGTGGCGCTGCTGGCGACCCTGGCCGGGCTGTGGGTGGTGTTCGGCCTGGTCGGCTACCGGCTGCTCAACGACTCCAGTTCGGCGCGCGGGCTGATGGCCGAGGTGGGCCGGCGGATCGGACCGGAGGCCGGACTGGGACTGGTGGCCTGGAAGGAGCAGAACCTGCTCATGGCCGACCGCCCGGCCGCCGACTTCGGCTTCAAGGTGCCGTGGGACGAGCAGCTGCGCCGCGGCGTGGCCTGGCAGGCGCAGGCCCCCGGCCGCTGGCTGTTGGTGGAGGAGGACGCGCTGGAGGCGTGCCTGGACCGCGAGCGGATCGAGCTGGCGGGGGTGGCCAATCGCCGCCGCTGGTGGCTGGTACCGCCCGGCGCGGTGGCCGGTGAATGCGTGGCCACCGAGACGGAGCGGGAACGGGCCGTGGTCGGTCAGGCGCGCGAATAGCGGAAGCAGGGCCGGCTCAGCGCATGTTCCGGAAACGCCAAGGAACATGCAGCACCCGGCCGGAACCAACGAATGGAATCGATCCAGGACCACAACGAGGACGGAATCAGGCTGCGCTGGGCCCGGGCCTGTGCGGCTGCCGGCCTGTGGTGCCTGACCGCCCTGGTCCTGACCCTGCCCAAGGGCCTGCTGCCGTTCGGGCTGTTGCTGCTGGGTTCCAGCCTGCTGATCCCGCTGCGCCTGGCGCGCGGGGCGCGGGAGATCGGCTGGCCCTGGTGGCTGGCGCTGGCCGCGGTGCTGGTCCCGTTGCTGGTGGTGGCGGTTTCGATCCGGGTGAGCGGGACCCAGGAGGGCATCGATGGCCCGGACCGGTGGCTGGCCCTGCCCTGGACCATGGCCTGGGCCTGGGTGCTGCGGCCGCCGCGGGAGATGCTGTGGCGGGGCGCCCTGGTCGGGCTGACCGCCGCCGCGGCGCTGGCCCTGGTCCAGATCCTGGGCGGGGAGCCGCGGCCCGGTGGCTGGCTGCACGCGATCGTCTTCGCCAACATCGTGCTCGTGCTGATGGTGCTGGCGGTGTTCTGCCGGCCCGCGCGAAGCTGGCACTGGACCGGCACCGGCCTGCTCCTGGGTACCCTGGCGATCATCCTCAGCGGTACCCGCGGGGTATGGCCGGGGATGGGCTTGCTGCTGCTGGTGCTGATGCTCGACGGCGGCTGGCGCAGCCGGCGCAGCCGCGTCCTGCTGGCGGGCGCGCTGGTGGCCGGAGGCATCCTGCTGTTCGCTTCGGTGCCGGCGCTGACCGAGCACACGCGCCTGTCCGAGCTGCGCCAGGACCTGGAGCGGATGGACCATGGCGACCACAACTCTTCCGCCGGCGCGCGCCTGGAGCGCCTGCAGGTGGCCGCGTACGCGTTCCTCGACGCGCCCTGGACCGGGGTGGGATACGGCGAGTTCGACCGTGCCATGTCGCGGTTGCCGGCATGCCGGGAGGACGCCGGGCAGGAGATCGAGCGCTGCCACCTGGGGCACGCACACAACGACCTGGCCGAATGGGCCGCGACCATGGGTGTGCCGGGCGTGCTGGCGCTGGCGATGCTGTACGGGATTCCGCTGTGGCTGTTCCTGCGCCTGCGGCGGGGCGTCCGCCAGGGCCCGCTGCGCGGATCGGCCGCGGCCGGCGCGATGGTGGTGGCGGTGTTCCTGCTCGGCGGACTGACCCAGTCGATGTTCGCGCACCAGGCCTCCGCCGCGATGTACGCGGCGGTGTGCGGCCTGTTGCTGGGCCTGGCCCTGCGCGAGGCGCAGGGGCCCCATCCCGCCCCGCGGCCCGCCCCCGGCCGCTGAAAGCAAAGCGCCGGCCCCTCGCGGGGCCGGCGCCGGAAGCGTCCGCATGGGCGGGGCGGTTACTGGGTGATGTCCACGTTCCTGGTTTCCTTCAGGAACAGCGTGCCGATCACCACCGTCATCAGGGCGATGCCGATCGGGTACCACAATCCGAAGTACAGGTTGCCGCTGCCCGCCACCAGGGCGAAGGAGATGGCCGGCAGGAAGCCTCCGAACCAGCCGTTGCCGATGTGGTACGGCAGAGACATGGAGGTGTAGCGGATCTTGGTCGGGAACAATTCCACCAGGTACGCGGCGATCGGGCCATAGACCATGGTCACGTACAGCACCAGGATCCACAGCAACAGGATCGTCATCGGCACGTTGATCCGGCTGGTATCGGCCTTTTCCGGATAACCGGCTTCGGTCAGCGCCGCCTTCAGTACCCCGCCGAACTCGCCCTGGTGGGCCTTGAGCGCATCGCCGGCCAGTCCCTCGGCCTCGTAGGACGGCGCTTCGGCCTGGCCGACCCGGACCACGGCCAGCGAACCGGGCTGCGCAGGCTCGACGCTGTACGGGACACCGGCACGGGCCAGCGCAGCGGTGGCGATGTCGCAGGAACTGGTGAACTTGCGGGTACCCGGGATCGGGTCGAACTGGAAGCTGCAGGTCTCCGGATCGGCGACGACCAGGATCGGCGCGTTGCGACTGGCTTCCTCCACCGCCGGGTTGGCGAAGTGGGTCAGGCCCTTGAAGATCGGGAAATAGGTCGCCGCGGCCAGGATGCAGCCGACCATGATGATCTTCTTGCGGCCGATCCGATCGGATAGCCAGCCGAAGAACAGGAAGAAGGGCGTGGCCAGCAGCAACGCGGCGGCGATCAGCAGGTAGGCCCAGGTGGAGTCCACCTTGAGCACGCTCTGCAGGTAGAACAGCGCGTAGAACTGGCCCGCATACCACACCACGGCTTGTCCGGCGGTGGCACCGAACAGCACCAGCAGCATCAGCTTCAGGTTGCCGCCCTTGATCGAGTCCCGGAACGGCTGCTTGGAGCCCTTGCCCTCGCTCTTCATCTGCTGGAACAGAGGCGACTCGCTCAGCTGCAGGCGGATCCACACCGAGACGCCGAGCAGGATGATCGACCCCAGGAACGGGATGCGCCAGCCCCATGCGTTGAATGCCTCGTCGCCCAGGGTCAGGCGGCAGGTCAGGATCACCGCCAGCGACAGGAACAGGCCCAGCGTGGCGGTGGTCTGGATGAAGCTGGTGTACAGGCCGCGCTTGCCGTCCGGCGCGTGCTCGGCCACGTAGGTCGCCGCGCCGCCGTACTCGCCGCCCATCGCCAGGCCCTGGGCCAGGCGCAGTGCGATCAGGATTATGGGTGCGGCCATGCCGATCGAGGCGTAGCTGGGCAGCACGCCGACCAGGAAGGTCGAGATGCCCATGATCAGGATGGTGACCAGGAACGTGTACTTGCGACCGATGCGATCGCCGAGGCTGCCGAAGAAGGCTGCACCGAACGGGCGCACGAAGAAGCCCGCGGCGAACGCGAGCAGGGCGAAGATCATGCCCGTGGTCTCGTTCACGCCGCTGAAGAACTGCCTGGCGATGATGACCGCCAGCGAGCCGTACAGGTAGAAGTCGTACCACTCGAAGACCGTGCCCAGGCTCGACGCGAAGATGACCTTCTTGTGGCCCTGGCTGAGCTCGCCCCGCGGCGAGTGGTGGTGCGTCGTTGCGCTCATGTGGATCCCCTCCTCAGAAGCTGTACTTGACGTGGGTGTGGAAGCGCTTCAGGTCGCCCTCGCGGTCGTCCTCGAGCGAGCGTTGGCCCCAGCCGATCTCCGCGCCGACGTCCAGCTTCGGGAACGGCGAATAGATCAGGTTGGCGTGGAACGACTGGGTGCGCTCGGTCACGCCCCAGCCGATCAGCGAGGCGTCGTTGTCGAAGTGCGAGGCCGCGTACATGAGGTTGCCGCGCAGCTTCGGGTTGAACGCATGGCGCCAGGCGACGAAGCCGCCGTAGCCGGTGAGTGCCTCGATGTCGCCGGTGCCGGTCTGCGACGTGTCGGCGCCCAGGCCGAAGGCCATGTAGCGGCCGATGCCGTTGCCGGCGTTGACCATGTAGCGGATGTCGTCGCTGGCGCCGAGGTTGTACTTGCCGGAGACGCTGATCGCGGCGCCGGCGTCGGTGTGGTCGCCGTACTTGAACTGGCGCAGCATGCCGGCCACCGAGAAATGGCCCCAGTCGCCCTTGATGTTGTAGCGCCCGGTCAGGTCGGGCACGCTGTTGTCGCCGATGTTGATGCGCGTGCCGGCGGCCGCGGCATAGGGCGCGTAGCCCTGGATGGTGGTGTACGGGTTCTCCAGCGCGAACGACCACGGGCCGCTGGTGTAGCGCACCTGGGCCTGGCGCACGAAGGTGGTGCCGTCGGTCACGCCGACGAAGTCCACCGCGTCCGGCAGCGCGGCCACGTCCTGGAAGTTGGACCAGGTCTGGCCGGCCAGCCACTTGTTCCAGCTCACGTAGGCGTGGCGCAGGGTGACCGAATAAGTATTGGTGGCTATCTGGTTGCCGGACAGCGCGCTGTTGCCGCCGCCGAAGAAGTCGAACTCGACCAGGGCCTTGAACTTGTCGCCGCCGTCGGTGACGTGGTCGGCGCCGAACCAAACCCGCGAGAACTGGGCGTGGAAGTTGGTGTAGGGATCGCCGCCGTCGGCGCTCGGGCCGCCGACCGGGATGCTGGACGGGAGGAAGAACATGCGTCCCGCCGAGCCGTCGGCGATGCGCCCGTCGCTGGTGCTGGTGACCATCGCGTCGAACTTGACGAAGCCGCCGAAGGAGAACTTCGTGCCCGGGTTGGCCGCGGTGGCGATCGCGGTGCGCTGGATCGGTTGCTGGCCGGCGGGAAGCGGCGCCGGCTGCGCCTCCTTGACCTCCGCGATCCGGGCCTGCGCCTCGGTGATCTGGCCCTGCTGGGTCTGCTGCGCCGCCAGCAGTGCCTGCACCTGCGCCTCGAGCTGGGCGACGCGCGCCTCCAGTTCCTTCTCCTTGGCGGTCTGGGCGAAGGCCGCCCCGGGCGCGATCAGCGCCACGAACAACGCGGCGGCCAGCGGCCGTCGTACCGGTTTGCGCGCACTCTTGTTCATTGCTCTCTCCCTGCCTCTGCGGAGGACCAGACTGTCCGGATGGCGAACGATCGCGATGCTGCGCGCGATGGGCCGCTTGCGCAGACTCGCAAGCGCCTTCGGCAGCGCCTATTCGCAATTAGTCGAAGCCGGCCGCCGTCGCGGGCCCGGGGCGCGTGCCACCGGGCGTCCGCATCCGCCGCGCTTCGACCAAGGTCTAAACCCGCTGTTGCGATGCGTCACGGCGGATGCGGCAAACTGGGGGTCCGCCCGCCGCGCCGACCGTGGCCGGCCGCAGAGGCACCTTGAGGAGGGTGAGCCATGTCCGACCTGTATCCCGTCAAGCCGGAGTTCGCCGCGAAGGCGCGCATCGGCAAGGACGACTACCAGCGCCTGTACCGCGAATCGGTGCAGGATCCCGAGGGCTTCTGGCGCAAGGCCGCCGAGCGCCTGGACTGGTTCCGCGAGCCCACCGTCATCAAGGACGTCAGCTACGACCTGGACGACTTCCGCATCCGCTGGTTCGCCGACGGCGAACTCAACGTCAGCGTCAACTGCCTGGACCGGCAGCTGGCCGCGCGTGGCGACAAGGTCGCGATCCTGTTCGAGCCGGACGGCCCGGATACTCCTGCGCAGAAGGTGACCTACCGCGAGTTGCACGAGCGCGTGTGCAAGCTGGGCAACGCGCTGCGCAACCTCGGCATCGGCAAGGGCGACCGGGTCACCATCTACATGCCGATGATCCCGGACACGGTGGTGGCGATGCTGGCCTGCGCGCGGATCGGCGCGATCCACTCGGTGGTGTTCGGCGGTTTCGCCGCCAACTCGATCGCCGACCGCGTCGCCGACTGCGGCAGCAAGCTGGTGATCACCGCCGACGAAGGCCTGCGCGGCTCCAAGAGGATCCCGCTCAAGGCCAATGTCGACGCGGCGCTGAAGATGCCCGGCACGAACACCGTGGAGACGGTGCTGGTGGTGCGCCACACCGGCGGCGCGGTGGACATGCAGGCGCCGCGCGACCGCTGGTTCCACGACGTGGTCGAGGGCCAGCCGGCGCAGTGCGAGCCGGAGCGGATGAACGCCGAGGACCCGCTGTTCATCCTCTATACCTCCGGTTCCACCGGCAAGCCCAAGGGCGTGCTCCACACCACCGCCGGCTACCTGCTGTTCGCCGCCTACACCCACGAGGCGGTATTCGACCTGCGCGAGGACGACGTCTACTGGTGCACCGCGGACGTGGGCTGGGTCACCGGCCACAGCTACATCGTCTACGGGCCGCTGGCCAACGGCGCCACCTCGGTGGTGTTCGAGGGCGTGCCCAACTACCCGAGCGTGTCGCGTTTCTGGGAAGTGATCGACAAGCACCAGGTCAGCATCTTCTATACCGCCCCCACCGCGATCCGGGCGCTGATGCGCGAGGGCGAGGCCCCGGTGAAGAAGGCGTCGCGCAAGAGCCTGCGCCTGCTCGGCAGCGTCGGCGAACCGATCAATCCGGAGGCCTGGCGCTGGTACTACGAGGTGGTCGGCGACAGCCGCTGCCCGGTGGTGGACACCTGGTGGCAGACCGAGACCGGGGGCATCCTGATCTCGCCGCTGCCCGGCGCGATCGACCAGAAGCCCGGCTCGGCGACCCTGCCGTTCTTCGGCGTGCGCCCGGCGCTGGTCAACGCCGACGGCCAGGTCCAGGACGGCCCGACCGAGGGCAACCTGGTCCTGCTCGACTCCTGGCCGGGGCAGATGCGCACGGTCTACGGCGATCACCAGCGCTTCATCGACACCTACTTCCGCACCTATCCCGGCAGTTACTTCACCGGCGACGGCTGCCGCCGCGACGAGGATGGCTACTACTGGATCACCGGCCGGGTCGACGACGTGATCAACGTCTCCGGCCATCGCATCGGCACCGCCGAGGTGGAGAGCGCACTGGTCTCGCACCCGAAAGTGGCCGAAGCGGCGGTGGTCGGTTTCCCGCACGACCTCAAGGGCCAGGGCATCTACGCCTACGTGACCCTCAAGGCCGGCGAGGCGCAGAGCGAGGAACTGCTCAAGGAGCTGGTCGCCTGGGTGCGCAAGGAGATCGGCCCGATCGCCACCCCCGACCACCTGCAGTGGGCCCCTGGCCTGCCCAAGACCCGCTCGGGCAAGATCATGCGCCGGATCCTGCGCAAGATCGCCGAGAACGCGCCGGACCAGTTGGGCGATACTTCGACCCTGGCCGACCCGAGCGTGGTCGATTCGCTGGTCAGCGAGCGCAAGGTCAGATAACGGCGCCACACCGCACGGGAGCCCATGTCCACGATCCTCATCGCCGACGACCATCCGCTGTTCCGCGAGGCCCTGCGCGGCGCGGTGCAGCGGATCCTGCCGCAGGCGACCCTGCACGAAGCCGACAGCGTGGATGCGCTGTACGCGCTGGTGGAGGCGCATTCGGACGCGGACCTGCTGCTGATGGACCTGAACATGCCCGGCGCGCACGGCTTCAGCGCGCTGGTGCACCTGCGCGCGCTGCATCCGCAGCTGCCGGTGGTGGTGGTGTCGGCGCGCGAGGAGCCGAGCGTGATGCGGCGCGCGCTGGACCACGGCGCGCTCGGCTTCATCCCCAAGTCGGCCGATTCGGAAACCATCGGCGTGGCCGTGGGGCAGGTGCTCGACGGCGAGCGCTGGGCCCCGGCCGAGGCGGCCGCCGCGCCGGCGATGGACCGCGACGAGGAAGCGGTGGCGCGGCGCCTGCGCGAACTGACTCCGCAGCAGTTCCGGGTCCTGCAGATGCTCGGCGAGGGCCGCCTGAACAAGCAGATCGCCTGGGACCTGGGCGTGTCCGAGGCCACGATCAAGGCCCATGTCACCGCGGTGCTGCGCAAGCTCGGGGTCAACAACCGGACCCAGGCGGTGCTGATGGCCGGGCGCCTGGCCGTGGATCCGGACCGGGTGGTGGTGCCGGAAGAAACGGAGTAGGCGGTCCGGCAGCGGCGCTGTCGCGCTCCGGCACCGCAGGCATAATGGCCGCCGGTCCCGTACAGGAAGAAGCCCGCGCATGCTGCTGGAATGCGTCGAACAGGAAACCGGCCCGGCGCCGGCGTGGACGGTGCTGTGGCTGCACGGCCTGGGCGCCGACGGCCACGACTTCGCCCCGATCGTGCCCGAGCTGGTGCGCCCGCACTGGCCGGCGTTGCGCTTCGTGTTCCCGCACGCGCCGGTGCGGCCGGTGACGATCAACGGCGGCATGCGCATGCGTGCCTGGTACGACATCGTCGGCATGGATTTCGCCAACCGCGCCGATGCGGCCGGGATCGAGGAATCGGTGCAGCACGTCGAGGCGCTGATCGCACGCGAGGGCGAACGCGGCACGCCGGCGGCGCGGATCGTGCTGGCCGGCTTCTCCCAGGGCGGAGCGATCGCCCTGGCCGCGGGCCTGCGCCGGCAGGCGCCGCTGGCCGGGCTGGTCGCGCTGTCGACCTACTTGCCCGGCGGCCAGGAAGCGGCCGCGCGGCGGCAGCCCAATGCGGTCGCGCAGCCGGTGTTCTACGCCCATGGCGACGGCGATCCGGTGATCGCCGTGCAATACGGCCTGGCCAGTGCGCAGGCGCTGGAGCGGGCGGGCTTCGAGGTCGAGTGGCATCGCTACCCGATGGCGCACCAGGTCTGCGCGCAGGAGATCGCCGACCTGGGCGACTGGCTGGAACGGCGGCTGGCGGACTGAATGGGCGATCCGCGCCACGCCACGCCCTGGCTGCCGGACCTGTGCCGGCTGCCGCGGCTGGCGGCGCTGCTGGGCATGGCCGAGTTGGTGGTGCTGGTGCTGGTGCTGGCCCCCGACGACGCGCGCACCTGGACCCTGGCGCGCTTCGTCTCGGCCAGCGGCCTGGCGCTGTGGCTGGCGCTGGGAGTGGCGGTGCTGCTGTGCAAGCTGCGCGCACCGATCTCGCGCTTGCCGCAGCGGATCGGCGCGGTGGCCGCGGTGGCCCTGGCCGCGCTGGTCGCGTTCCTCGGCGCCGGCGTGATCCACGCGCTCTATTCGGCGATCGGCAGCGAACCGCTGGGCGTGGGCTTCTGGCGTTTCAGCGGCGGCAGCGCCGCGGTCGCGACCCTGATCGTCGCCCTGGCCCTGCGCTACTTCTACGTCAGTGACCGCTGGGTGGCGCAGACCGAAGCCAACGCGCGCGCCGAGGCGGATGCATTGCAGGCGCGGATCCGCCCGCACTTCCTGTTCAACAGCATGAACCTGATCGCCGGCTTGCTGCGCCGCGACCCGGTGCTGGCCGAGCGCGCGGTGCTGGACCTGTCGGATTTGTTCCGCGCCGCGCTGGGCGCAGGCGACGGCGATTCGACCCTGGCCGCCGAGTGCGAACTGGCGGCGCAATACCTGTCGATCGAGCAGCTGCGCCTGGGCGAGCGCCTGCGGGTGGAATGGGACCGGCGCGAACCGCTGCCGTGGGAGCTGGCCCTGCCGCGCCTGGTCCTGCAGCCGCTGGTGGAGAACGCGGTGCTGCACGGCGTCTCGCGCCTGCCCGAAGGCGGCATGGTGGAGATCGCGCTGTGGACCGAGGGCCGGGCGCTGCGCCTGCGCGTACGCAATCCGGCACCGGCGCCGGATGCGGCGGCTGCCACCCTGCACCGCGGCGCCGGCCATGCCCAGCGCAACATCGGCCATCGCCTGGCCTGGCGCTTCGGCCCGCAGGCACGGGTGACGGCCGGCTGGGCCGACGGCTACTATGCCTGCGAGGTCACGCTGCCGCTTGCCTGATGCCCACCTTGAAGCTGTTGATCGCCGACGACGAGCCGCTGGCGCGCGAGCGCCTGCGGATGCTGCTCGCCGACGAGGCCGGCGTGGAGGTGGTGGGCGAGGCCGGCGACGGCCAGCAGGTGCTGGATGCCTGTGCCGCGCTGCGCCCGCATGCGGTGCTGCTGGACATCGCCATGCCCGGCATCGATGGCCTGGACGCTGCGCGGCGCCTGGCCGAGGCCAGCCCGCACACCGCGGTGGTGTTCTGCACCGCCTATGACGCGCATGCGCTGTCGGCATTCGAGGCGGCCGCACTGGACTACCTGGTCAAGCCGGTACGGCCGGAACGGCTGGCGGCCGCGCTCGAGCGCGTGCGCACGTTCCATGCCGGCCGCCCGGTGCCGGAAAGCGGCCGGCGCACGCAACTGTGCGCGCGCCTGCGCGGCAGCCTGCGCCTGATCCCGCTGGACGAGGTGCAGTACCTGCAGGCCGAGGAGAAGTACGTGGTGGTGCACCACGCCCGCGGCGAGGACCTGATCGAGGAATCGCTCAGGTCGCTGGAGGAGGAGTTCGCCGACCGTTTCGTGCGCATCCACCGCAACTGCCTGGTCGCGCGCCAGGAGTTGGTCGAACTGCGCCGCGGCACCGACGGCCACGTCCATGCGGTGTTGCGCAGCGGCGGCCCGCTGCTGGAAGTCAGCCGCCGCTGCGTGCCGCAGCTGCGGCTGACCCTTCGCCACCTGTAGGACCGCTGTCCGGCGACGGCTTTCGCACCAAGGCAAAGGCGGCCCACTGGCAGGCGGCTGCTGCCGGGCGCGGCCGCGGGAGGACAGCCAAGAAGGCTCCATGCGCGCCCGGCTTTGGCGGGTCGTGCTCCCTGCATGGCCGCGATCCCGGATAATGCGGCCATGGATACCCTGCGCATCGCCACCCGCAAGAGCCCGCTTGCCCTGTGGCAGAGCGAACACGTCGCCGCCCGCCTGCGCGCGGCCCACCCCGGGCTGGACGTCGTGCTGGTGCCGATGAGTACCCGCGGCGACGAGCAACTGGACCGCTCGCTGGCGGCGATCGGCGGCAAGGGCCTGTTCCTCAAGGAACTGGAACTGGCGATGCAGCGCGGCGAAGCCGATTGCGCGGTGCATTCGCTCAAGGACGTGCCGATGGAGCTGGATCCCGGCTTCGAGCTGCCGGCGGTGCTGGAGCGCGCCGATCCGGCCGACGCCTTCGTCAGCCACGCCTTCGACGGCATCGACGCGCTGCCGCGGGGCGCGGTGGTGGGCACGTCATCGCTGCGCCGCCAGGCGCAGCTGCGCGCCCGGCGCCCGGACCTGCAGCTGCGCGACCTGCGCGGCAACGTCAACACGCGCTTGGCCAAGCTCGACGCCGGCGAATACGACGCCATCGTCCTGGCCTGCGCCGGGCTGCAGCGGCTGGGCCTGGACGGGCGCATCCGCGCCCGCCTGGCGCCGCCGGACTGGTTGCCGGCACCGGCCCAGGCGGTGGTGGCGGTGGAGACGCGCGAAGGCGACGACCGTACCGCGTTGCGGGTCGCCGCGCTCGAGCACGCGCCCACCCGGATCGTCATCGAGGCCGAGCGCGCCCTCAACCTGGCCCTGCACGGCAGCTGCCACGTGCCGGTGGCCGCATTCGCCGAACTGCACGGAGAGCACCTGCGGCTGCGCGCCTGGGTCGGCTCCGCGGCCGATGGCAGTGGCGTGAGCGCCATGGGCGAGGGCGTGGCTGGCGCGCCGCAGGCGCTGGGCCAGGCGGTCGCCACCGATCTGCTGGCGCTGGGCGCGGCGCGCTTCCTGGGCTGACCGCAACCGGCCCGCGCGTGGCGGCCGGCCAGGGGCGGGAGTGTCAGCGCGATTGCAGGCGCTCGGTCGCCGTCCCGGCCAGTACCGACAACGCGATCAACGGCCACAGCACGCGCGCCCAGCCAGGCTGCAGGTAAAGCAGGCCCGCGAGCAGCAGCGGCAAGCCGGCGGCCAGCGCCAGCGCCAGCCAGCGGCCGCGCCGGTGCCGCCATGGGCGCAATCCGCCCTGTCCATGCCACATCGCCAGCAGCAGGCCGGCGACCGCCACTACCAGCAGCGCGAGCGAGGGCACGGGACCGGCCGCGAGCCCGGACCCGGCCGGCCAGCGCAGCGCGAACAGCGCGAACAGCAGGGTCGCCCCGCCCAGCAGCGCCTGTGCCAGCCTGAGTGGCAGCCGCAACCGGGGCTGTCCGGTTTCCAGCAGTGCCAGGCCCACGATCGCGGTCAATGCCCCGACGCAGGTCACCGCCGCCAGCAGCGCCAGCCAAACCGGGTCCGGCTGCGGACCCAGCCGGTGCAGGGCCAGAACCGCGCTGCCGACGGCGACCACGACCAGCGCGGCCACGCTGCGGTTCCACCAGGCACCGGCGGCGGGCGGGCGTGGCAGCAGCACGCCCAGGCCGGCCATCGCCAGCAGCGCACCCAGGCCCAGGCCCCGGGCCTGCAGTTCGATCAGCCTGCGCACCGTCGCGGTCGTGTCCGGCAGCAGGGTGCTGCTGAGCGCTAGCCACAGCACCAGTCCGCAACCGGCGCCGCACAGGACGGACAGCCATGCGTGCAAGGGTGGATGCGTCGCCGCATTGCCGGCGGTGGCCGGGCCGTGGTCGTGGTTGTTCATCGGCTGCATGCTCCCCGGATCGGCGGTCTGGCCGCCTGAGTGTTTCCCCTGGAACGGATTCTGCCATCGGTCGCGGTGCGGTTCCGGGCGCCGGTCGGCGGATTGGCGACGCCGGTCGCCGGCCCATGGCAACCGCGCCATAATCCGCCCATGGACCGCTACGAACGCATCAACGCCCTGCACCGCATCCTCAAGGCCGCACGCTACCCGGTCACCGTGCCGCGGCTGCAGGAGGAACTGGCTTGCTCGCGGGCCACGGTCTACCGCGACCTGGCATTCCTGCGCGATGCGCTGATGGCGCCGGTGGAAGGCGACGGCGAGGCCGGCTTCCGCTACGCCGCCGCCGAGAGCGACCGCTTCGAACTGCCCGGGCTGTGGCTCAGCTCGGAGGAGCTGTACGCGCTGCTGGCCTCGCAGCAACTGCTGCGCCGCACCGGCGGCGGCGGAATGCTGTCGACCATGCTGGCGCCGCTGCAGCAGCGGATCGAGGGCCTGCTCGCGGCGCAATCCGGCGCCGGGCGCTGGCCGGTGGAGCGGGTGCGGGTGATCCCGCACCGTGGCCGCCGCCTGGACGAGGCCAGCTTCCGCAGCGTGGCCTCGGCGGTGCTGGAACGGCGCCAGCTCGGGTTCGAATACCGCGCCCGTTCCACCGACGAGGCCACCCGCCGGCGCGTGTCGCCGCAGCGCATCACCCACTACCGCGACAACTGGTACCTGGATGCCTGGGACCACGACCGCGAGGCGCTGCGCAGCTTCGCGGTGGACCGGATCAGCCAGGCGCGGGTGCTTGACGAGGCCGCCCGCGACGAGGAAGAGGCCGTGCTCGACCAGCACCTGGCTTCCAGCTACG
The DNA here is from genome assembly GCA_017302035.1 of Lysobacterales bacterium. GTDB lineage: Bacteria > Pseudomonadota > Gammaproteobacteria > Xanthomonadales > Xanthomonadaceae > Pseudoxanthomonas. The sequence continues at coordinate 495 of JAFLEA010000059.1, read as the reverse complement.
GCATCTTCTCCGGCGAGCCCAAGGGCTGGGCGACGATCGTGTTCAGCCCCAAGGTAGCGCGCTGGGTCGCCGACGAGCACTGGCACTCGAAGCAGCAGGGGCGCTTCCTGGCCGATGGGCGCTACGAGCTCAAGCTGCCCTACAGCGTGCCGCGGGAATTGCTGATGGACGTGCTGCACTACGGCGCCGATGCCGAGATCGTCGAGCCGGCGGTGCTGCGCGAGCAGGCCAAGTCGCTGCTGTCGCTGGCCCTGTCGCAGTACGACAAGTAGCGGTCGGCGGCGCCAATCGCAGCCATTGAGATGGCGGTCGCGCAGGCTGCGGTTCCACTGCATCAGGAGCCGCCGCCATGCCGAACGGGTCGCCTACCCACGCCGTCCTCGCCCCCCGCCGGGCCGGGGACGGGATCGATCCTGCGCTCGAACGCCTGCTCCGTGGCTGCCTGGCTGCCGGTCTGCTGGCGGTGCTGCTGGTGCCGGCGCTGCGCGGCTCCAA
>JAFLEA010000058.1 GCA_017302035.1 Lysobacterales bacterium | reverse complement strand
GGATGCCGCGGGCGAGCCGGTGCCGGCGCGTCCCCCCGTGCGGACCGGGACCATGCCTCGCCCGGCGCAAATGCCCGACCGCTTGCGCCTGGCGCTGTTGCGCGCCTCCGGCCTGGATCCGGCCGACCCGGCGGCGATGGCGGCGATGGCACAATGGCCGGTCGAGGAACTGCGCCGCGATGCCGCGGCCAAGCGCGCGTTCTGGCCGCGGTTGCGGGCACTGCGGAAGCGCCCGGCATGAGTGCGGCCTGGCGCGATGCCGCTCCGGCCTGGCGCCTGCGCGCGATGCGCGAGGGCGACCTGGATGCGGTGATGGCGATCGAGGGCCGCGCCTATCCCTTTCCCTGGACCCGCGGCATCTTCCGCGACTGCCTGCTGGCCGGGCACCAGGCGCTGCTGGCGCTCGAGGACGACCGCCCGGCCGGCTATGCGGTGATGAGCATCGCCGCCGACGAGGCACACGTGCTCAACCTGTGCACCGCACCGGAGCGGCAGGGGCGGGGCCTGGGCCGGCACCTGCTGCGCGCGCTGCTGCGCACCGCGCGCGACCACCGGGTGCAGCGCGTCTTCCTCGAGGTGCGTCCTTCCAATCCCCAGGCCATCGCCCTGTACCACAGCGAGGGCTTCAACGAGATCGGGCGCCGGCCGCGCTACTACCCGGCCATGCAGGGGCGCGAGGATGCGCTGGTGATGGCGATGGAACTGGTGGACGGCGACATGGAGCGGATGCCGCCGCTGTAGGGGTGACTGGGGTGCGTCACATCCATGTGCCGCTCGGGCAGCGCCCCCAAACGCGCGCACCGCCGGCGTGGCGATCGACTCTCCATGTGCCGTTCGCGCAGCACACCCACGCATCGACATCCTTCGCGAGCGTCATGTCTCCCGCTTCTGATGGAAAGGCCAGTTCGCCATGGGCGACCTGATGTGATGCCTGCTGGAGCGAAGTAAAGGAGGAGGTTCCGGCTATAGCCGGAACCGGGGGACATGAGCGCAAGCAGGCATCACATCAGGTCGCACGCAGCCAACTATCCCGTTTCAGCGATGGGGGGAGCTACAGCCGCGCGCGCTGGGTTTGCAGGCCGGAGAGCTGGGCGCTCCAGTCGGCCAGGCGCTGGCGCTCCTGTTCGACCACCGATGCCGGCACCTTGTCGGTGAACCTGGCCAGCTTGGCCTCGCTCTTGTCCTTCTCCGCCGAGACCCGGACGAGCTCCTTGTCCAGGCGCGCGCGCTCGGCGTCGAGGTCGACCAGGCCTTCCAGCGGCACCAGCAGTTTCAGTTCACCCACGATCGCTGTGGCCGCGGCGGGCGCTTCGGCGCCGGCGTGCAGCCATTCGATCGCCTCCAGGCGCAGCAGGAACCGCAGTTGCGAGGCGAAGCGTTCGGCGCGCGCACGATCCTGGTCGTTGCCGCCGGCCAGCAGCAGGCGCACAGCCTTGCCCGGCGACACGCCCAGTTCGCTGCGCACCCGGCGCAGCGCGGAGACCATCGCCTTCAGCCATTCCACGTCGGCCTCGGCGGCGGCGTGGTCCTGGCCGGCGAAGTCCTCCGGTTGCGGATAGGGCTGCAGCGAGATCGAGCCGTCCTCGATGCCCAGGCGCGGGGCGACCTGGCGCCACAGTTCCTCGGTCACGAACGGCACCAGCGGGTGCAGCAGGCGCAGCAGCGATTCGAGCACATGCAGCAGGGTATGGCGGGTGCTGGCCGCGGCCCGCGCATCGTCGCCGTTGAGCGCCGGCTTGGCCAGTTCCACGAACCAGTCGCAGAACTCGTTCCAGGCGAACTCGTACAGCGCCTGCGCCAGCAGGTCGAAGCGGTAGGCGGCGAACTGCGCCTGCGCCTCGGTGGTCACCGCCGCCAGGCGGGCGAGGATCCACTTCTCCGCGTCGGTGCACGGCTGCGGCGCGCCGGCGAAGCTGGCGCCCTCGGTGTTCATCAGCACGAAGCGGCTGGCATTCCACAGCTTGTTGCAGAAGTTCTTGTAGCCCTCGGCGCGGCCGAGGTCGAACTTGATGTCGCGGCCGTGGCCGGCCAGTGCGGCGATGGTGAAGCGCAGCGCGTCGGCGCCATGGGCGATGATCCCGTCGGGGAACTCCTTGCGGGTGGCACGCTCGATCTTCTCGGCCAGCTTGGGCTGCATCAGTCCGCCGGTGCGCTTGGCGACCAGGTCCTCCAGGGCGATGCCGTCGATGATGTCCAGCGGGTCGAGGACATTGCCCTTGGACTTGGACATCTTCTGGCCCTGGGCGTCGCGGATCAGGCCGGTGATGTAGACGTCGCGGAACGGCACCTGGCCGGTGAACCAGTCGGTGGCCATGATCATCCGGGCCACCCAGAAGAAGATGATGTCGAAGCCGGTGACCAGCACCGAGGACGGCAGGTAGCGCTCGAAGCCGCGCAGCGCCATCGCGTGCTCGTCCGGCCAGCCCATGGTCGAGAACGGCCATAGCTGCGAGGAGAACCAGGTCTCCAGCACGTCGCTGTCCTGGCGCAGCGCCACGTCGGCGCCGAGGCCGTGCTTGGCGCGCACTTCCGCTTCGTCGCGGCCGACATAGCAGTTGCCGGCCTGGTCGTACCACGCCGGGATGCGATGCCCCCACCACAGCTGGCGGCTGATGCACCAGTCCTGGATGTTCTCCATCCAGTGGCGGTAGGTGTTGATCCAGTTCGGCGGGACGAATTTCACCTCGCCCGATTCGACCAGCGCCATGCCGCGCCTGGCCAGCGTGTCCATCTTCACGAACCATTGGTCGGTCAGGTACGGTTCGATCACCTGGCCGGTGCGGTCGCCGCGGGGCACCTGCAGCTTGTGCGGCCGGGTCTCGACCAGCAGGCCAAGGTCCTCGAGGTCCGCCAGCACCGCCTTGCGCGCGTCATAGCGGTCCAGGCCACGGTACTTCTCGGGCGCGTTGTCGTTGAGTGCGGCCACCGGGGTGAACAGGTTGATCACCGGCAGGTCGTGGCGCACGCCGACCTGGTAGTCGTTGAAGTCGTGCGCCGGGGTCACCTTGACCACGCCGGTGCCGAAGCCGCGGTCCACGTAGTCGTCCGCGATCACCGGGATGCGGCGGTCGGCCAGCGGCAGTTCCACCTGCTTGCCGACCAGCGCCGCATAGCGCGGGTCGTCGGGGTGCACCATCGCCGCCACGTCGCCGAGCATGGTTTCCGGGCGGGTGGTGGCCACCACCAGGTAGTCGCGGACCTCGCGCAGGACTTCGTTGCCGTCGGCGTCCAGCTCGACGTGCTCGTAGCGGGCGCCGTCGGCCAGCGGGTAGCGGATCGACCACAGGAAGCCGTCCTCCTCGACGTTCTCCACCTCCAGGTCGGAGATCGCGGTCTTCAGCACCGGATCCCAGTTGACCAGGCGCTGGCCGCGGTAGACCAGGCCGTCCTCGTGCCAGCGCACGAAGGCTTCGGTCACCGCCGCCGACGCCTGCGGGTCCATGGTGAAGGTGCTGCGCGACCAGTCGCCGGAGGCGCCCAGCCGGCGCATCTGCCGCTCGATGGTGTCGCCGGACTGCGCCTTCCATTCCCAGACCTTGGCGATGAAGCCGTCGCGGCCGAGCGAGTCGCGGGTCTCGCCGTTGCCTTCCAGCGCCAGGTTGCGGCCGACCACCATCTCGGTGGCGATGCCGGCGTGGTCGGTGCCCATTTGCCACAGCACGTCGAAGCCGCGCATGCGGTGGTAACGGACCAGCGCATCCATCAGGGTGTGCTGAAAGGCGTGGCCCATGTGCAGGGTGCCGGTGACGTTGGGCGGCGGCAGCAGGATCGAGTAGGGCACGCCCCGGCCGCTGGGCTTGAAGCAGCCGCTGGCCTCCCATTCGGCGTACAGGCGCGATTCGAAGGTCTTGGGTTCGTAGCCGGAGGGCAGGGTGGTCATCGCGGGGCTTGGTTCGAAGCGGAAGGAGAGGGGGCGATCAGGGCACGCGGCCGTCGGGGCCGAGCGCCTGCCGGATCTTCTGGTCGGTCTTGTACTGGCTGAGCGCGTACACCGCCCAGATCGCCGCCGGGATCCAGCCGACGCAGGTGACCTGCAGGATCAGGCAAAGGATGCCGGCGAACGGGCGGCCGATGGTGAAGAACACCAGCCAGGGCAGCAGCAGGGCGATCAGCAGGCGCACGGCAAGGACTCCGGTCGGCGGGCGGGGGAAGGGTCGGGATGCATCACATGTCGTGTTTGTTCAGGTCGTAGCCCAGCGCCTGGTACTGCTTCCAGCGCTCGCGCAGCGGGCCGCGCGCGGACGGGTCGGCGGGCACCACTTCCAGCACGCGCTCGCAGGGCGCGGTCCAGGCTGCATCACGCAGGTTGATCGCCAGCGGCCGCGGCGGCGCCTCGGTGCCGGGGGCCACGATCAGCACCGGGGTGACTTCGTCCTCGTCGTCGCTGCCGGCGATCTGATGCGGGACATAGGCGTCCGGATCGAACGCCCACAGCAGGTCGTCCAGTTCCTCGGCCTGGGCCGCGTCGCGCGCCAGCACCACGGCGAACTGGTTGCCGTCGCAGGCGCGCCGCGCCAGTTCGCACACCAGCAATAGCGGCTGCGCGGCGAAGCGTGGCTTGGCGATCAGGTAGAAGTCGGCGCGGGGCATGCTCAGCCGACCCGGTCCAGCAGCCACTGGCTGAGCAGGCCCACCGGGCGGCCGGTGGCCATGCCGCGCTTGCCTTCGTCGCTGGCGCTGCCGGCGATGTCCAGGTGCGCCCAGCGCTGGCCCTCGGCAAAGCGCGCCAGGAAGCAGCCGGCGGTGATCGCGCCGCCCCAGCGGCCGCCGATGTTGTAGACGTCGGCGAAGGTCGATTCGAGCAGGGTCTGGTATTCGTCCCACAGCGGCAGGCGCCAGGCGCGGTCGAACACCTGCTCGCCGGCGGCCAGCAGTTCGCCGGCCAGGTCGTCGTGCTTGCTCATCAGGCCGGAGGCGTACTTGCCCAGGGCGACCATGCAGGCGCCGGTGAGGGTGGCCACGTCGACCAGCGCGGCCGGCTCGAAGCGCTGCGCGTAGGTCAGCGCGTCGCACAGGATCAGGCGGCCCTCGGCGTCGGTGTTGCCGACCTCGATGGTCTTGCCGGACATGGAGGTGATCACGTCCGAGGGACGGTAGGCGTTGCCGTCGATCGCGTTCTCCACCGCCGGGGCGATCACGACCAGGTTCAGCGGCAGCTTCATCGTCACCGCGGCGACGAAGGTGCCCAGCACGCTGCCGGCGCCGAGCATGTCGTACTTCATCTCCTCGATCCCGCCCTGGGTCTTGAGGTTGACGCCGCCGGTGTCGAAGGTGATGCCCTTGCCGACCAGCACGTAGGGCTTGGCCTCGCCGCCGCCGGACCACTTCAGCACGATCAGCCGCGGCCGGTTGGCCGAGCCGCGCGCGACGGCCAGCAGCGAGCCCATGCCCAGCGCCTCCATCTGCCCTTCGTCCAGGATCTCGGCGCTGGCGCCCTCGTGCGCGTGCGCCTCGGCGAAGGCCCGGGCCTGCGCGGCCAGGTAGGCCGGGGTGCACACGTTCGGCGGCAGGTTGCCCAGCTCGCGGGTGAAGGCCACGCCGGCGGCGATCGCCTCGCCCTGGGCCAGGGCGGTGGCGTCCTCGCCGGAAATCGCCAGCTCGCGCAGGCCCGGCTCGTCCTTTGGCTTGCCCAGGGTGGCGGTGTAGCGGTAGGCGGCGTGGTCGGCGGCGATGGCGGCCTGGCGGATGTTCCAGGCGGCGTCGCGGCCGGCCACGGCCACTTCGGACAGGGTGAACAGGGCCTTGGCCACCGGGCCGGTCTTCAGCGCGCGGACCGCGTCGGCCACCGCCTTGAGGTACTGCGGCACGCCGAACTTGGCGGTTTCACCCAGGCCGACCACCAGCACCCGCGGCGCGGCCACGCCGGGCAGGTCGTGCAGCAGCAGGCTGCGGCCGGTGCGGCCGCTGAGGTCGCCGCGTTCGAGCAGGGCGCCCAGGCGGCCGCCGCTGGCCGCGTCGACGGCCTGGCCGGCAGGCGTCAGGGTCTTGTCGGCGAACACGCCGACCACGACGCAGTCGAAGGCGGCCGCGGCGGCGGATTCGCGGTTCAGGACGAATTGCAGGGCCATTGGGCAGATTCCCGGATTCCGATGACAGGTTAAGTACAATCGCGGATCGCCCAAGCCGGCCCTTGTCCTGCAAGGACCCGGGCCGGTGGCACCCGCAAGCGAACCCGGGATTTTATAGGACTGCCCCGCCCGATGCCGAAGCTCGACCGATATCTGATGGGCGACTTCCTCCAGAGCTTCCTGGCCACGCTGATCGTGCTGCTGGTGGTGAGCCTGGGCGGGGTGCTGGTGGACGTGCTCGGCGAGATCGCCGACGGCGGCCTGCCGGCGCGGCTGATGCTGTCGCAGCTGGGCCTGCAGTTGCTGGTCTACCTGCCCCTGGTGCTGCCGCTGGCGCTGATGCTGGGCCTGATGCTGGCGGTGGTGCGGCTGTACCGCGATTCGGAAATGGCGGTGATCAACGCGGTCGGGGTCGGCCCGCGCCGGCTGCTGCGGCCGCTGCTCTGGGTGGCGGTGCCGGTGGTGCTGGCGGTGGGCACCTGCTCGCTGTGGCTGGGGCCATGGGCGCAGCGCACCGCCACGGGGATGATCGAACAGGCCAACCGCAGCCTGATCGTGGCCGGGCTGGAGCCGGGTCGCTTCACCTCGTTGCCCAACCGTGGCGGCATCGTCTACATCGACGGGATGAACGAAGACAGCACTACCCTGCGCGGCGTGTTCCTGTACCGGGATCGCGAGGGGCGGATCGACGTGATGACCGCGCACGAGGGCGCGCTGCAGTTCGAAGGCGAGCGCGACCGCTACCTGCAGTTGCGCGATGGCCAGCACAGCGAGGGTCCGCTCGACGGCGGCCTGGACTTCCGCATGATGCGCTTCGCGACCAACGAGGTGGCCCTGCCCGAACGCGCCGAGACCCGCGAGCGCGACGATCCGGCGCTGCTGCCCACCGCCGCGCTGCTGGGCGACGGACGGCCCGCCGCCACCGCCGAGCTGCACGCCCGGCTGGCGCCGCCGCTGCTGGCGCTGGCTTTCGCCCTGCTGACCCTGCCGCTGGCGCGCAGCTCGCCGCGGCAGCAGCGCTACGGGCGGCTGATGCTGGGCTTCCTCGCCTACCTGGTGTGCGTCAACCTGATGTTCATCGGCACCCGGATGCTGGCCGACGGGCGCCTGCCCGGGCTGCTGGGCCTGTGGTGGCTGACCCTGCCGGTGCTCGGCCTGGCGGTGTGGCTGTACCTGCGCGACGGACGCCTGCCGCGTCCGCGGAGGGCGGCGGCATGACCCTGCGTCCTCGCCTGCACGATCTCTACGTCGGCCGGGTGGTGCTGGCGTCGGTGCTGCTGACCTGGGCGGTCCTGCTCGGTTTCGACCTGATGATGGCGCTGTCCGGCCAGCTCGGCGACCTGGGCAAGGGCAGCTACGACTTCCCGACCGCGCTGGCGGTGGTGGCCTACAGCGCGCCGCGCCGGGCCTACACCATCTTTCCGTATGCGGCGGTGATCGGCTCGCTGATGGGACTGGGCCAGCTGGCCTCGACTTCGGAGTTGACCGCACTGCGCGCGCTGGGTCTGTCGCGACGGCGGCTGAGCGCCTCGGTGGCCGCCGCGCTGGCGATCCTCACCACGTTGATGGTGATCAATGGCGAGACCCTGGCGCCGTGGGCCCAGCTCCAGGCCGACCAGCTCAAGCTCGCCGCCAAGACCAACAACGTGGCCATGGCCCGCTACCAGGGCCTGTGGGCGCGCGAGGGCGACACCTTCCTCAATGCCGTGGATGGCGAGGAGCGGGTGATCGATGGCCGCCGCACCCTGGAACTGCGCGACGTGCGCCTGTACCGACTGGCCCCGGATGGCGGCCTGCAGTCCCTGACCCGTGCGGCGTCGGCCGAGTACGACCGCGGCGGCTGGCGCCTGCGCGACGTGCGCCGGATCGTCTTCTCCTTCGCCCCGGGCCGGGCCAGCGAGGAGCGGCTGGCCGAGGACCGCTGGGAATCGCAACTGGATCCGAACGCGCTGGCCGCCGGGGTGACCCGCCCGCGCAACCTGTCCGGGGCCGACCTGCGCGCCAGCATCGACTACCGGCATCGCAACAAGCTCGATGCGCGCGAGTACGAGGACACCTACTGGAGCCGCTGGTTCTATCCGCTCAACGTGCTGGCCCTGTGCCTGGCCGCGATCCCGTTCGCGTTCGGCAGCCTGCGCAGCGGCGGCATGGGCAAGCGCCTGTTCCTGGGCATCCTGTTCGCGCTGGGCTTCATGCTCCTGCAGATGCTGTTCGGCCGCATGGCCGGGGCGACGCGCTTCGACTACCGCATCGCCTACGCGCTGCCGCCGATCCTGATGCTGCTGATCTCGTGGCTGCTGTTCCGGCGCAAGTCGGGCTGATCCGCCGCGCGCCCGAACCTAGCGCTTGGGAACCCGGACCAGGCGGGTGCCGCTGGCGCGGTCGTGCCAGGCCAGGCGGTCGCGGTCGAACCACGCCCACCAGAACCCCAGTCCGCCGGCCAGCAGCGACAGCAGGCCGACCGCAAAGCGCAGCCATAGTGCCTTCCATCCCGGCGCGCCACCGTGGGTCGCGATCAGCTTCAGTCGCCACGGGCGCATGCCCAGGGTCTGGCCGCCGCGGCGCCAGCTCAGGGTCGCGTATAGCCCGGCCACGCCCAGGCTGGCCAGGAATTGCAGGTGGCTGAGCACGCTGCCCGGGGCGATGTTGTGGCGGACGTCCCCGGCCAGCACCGCATCCAGCACCACGAACGGCAGCGCCACCAGCATCCACAGCGCCAGCACCGGCCACAGGTCGTAGAACAGGGACAGCAGCCGCCAGCCGACCAGCGCACGCGGGCGCGGCGGGGCGGAAGCGACTTCGGAGATCCCCGGTGCGGGGTCGGGCGGCGCGGTGTCTTCCATCGGCGCACAGGATAGCGGCTGCCGCCGGCTATCCTGTGGCGGATGGGTGCCACTGTCTCGCAAACCGCCGCCGACCGTCGTCGCCTGGCCCGTGCGCTGCCGCCGCTGCGCGAGGCCGACGCGCGCGCGATCTCGCGCTTCATCGAGGCGGCCTGGGCCGAGCACGGCCTGGCCCGGCAGACCCAGGACGCCTACCGCCGCGACCTGGAGCAGTTGGCGCGCTGGCGCGACGGCACCGGCGGCGGACTGCAGGGCATGGATCGCGCCGCTCTGTTCGACTACCTGCGCTGGCGCGCAGCGCATGGCTACCTGCCGCGCAGCAACGCGCGCCTGCGCGCCAGCCTGCGCGCCTTCTACGCCCATCTGGTCCGCCTGGGCTTGCGCGGCGACGATCCGGCCGCGCTGCTCGACCCGCCGCGGCTGCCGCGCCCGCTGCCCAAGGCGCTGACCGAATCCCAGGTCGAAGCGCTGCTGGCGGCGCCGGACCTGGAGGGTCCCGAAGGCTTGCGCGACCGGGCGATGCTGGAGCTGATGTACGCCGCCGGCCTGCGCGTGAGCGAGCTGGTGAACCTGCCGGCCAATGCGGTCAACCTGCGCCAGGGCGTGGTCCGGGTGCTGGGCAAGGGCGGCAAGGAGCGGCTGGTGCCGCTGGGCGAGGAGTCCCAGCACTGGCTGGAACGCTACCTGGCCCAGGCCCGGCCGAAACTGGCGGCCGGCAAGCCGGTGCCCGCCGACGCCGGCGGCCAGGTGCCGCTGTTCCTGACTGCCGGGCGGCGCGCGCCGACCCGGCAGGCGTTCTGGTCCGCGCTCAAGGGCCATGCGGCCGTGGCCGGGATCGACCCGCGCCGGGTGAGCCCGCACGGATTGCGCCACAGCTTCGCCACCCACCTGCTCAACCACGGCGCCGACCTGCGCGCCGTGCAGATGCTGCTGGGCCACGCCAGCCTGTCCACCACCCAGATCTACACCCTGGTCGCGCGCGAGCACCTGCAGCAGCTCCACGCCCGGCATCACCCCAGGGGGTGAGGGCGCGGCCTCCGGCCGGGATCGCGGTGCGGGTGCCCGGGAAACGGTTCCGGCGGCAGGTTCCCCGGGTCCCGATGTGCGAAAATCGCGGATCGTCCCGCCATCGGTGCCCCCGCATGTTCCGAATCATCGCCGCCGCGCTGCTGTGCGCGATCAGCCTGGGTGCCTGTGCCCAGCCCGCTTCGCCGGCCGCGCAGGCGCAGCCGGGTGCCGCGAAGCCCGCCGCGGGCGCCGCGGCGGCCCAGTCCGGGCAGGCGTCCGCCGCCGGCAGCCCCGAGGCGAAGGTCCGCGATGCGCTGCGCCTGATCGTCCCGGAGGCCCCGGACTATATCGGCGCCGCGCCGTTCCCCGGGTTCCGCGAGGTGCTGCTCGGCGGCCAGGTGCTGTACGTGTCCGACGATGGCCGCTACCTGATCCAGTCGCAGCCGTTCGACCTGCAGGAGCGCAAGCCGGCGTCCAGCGACGGGCTGATGGAATACCGGGCCAGCCTGGTCGCCAGCATCCCGGAGCAGGACCGGATCGTGTTCGCACCGCCCAACCCCAGGCACACCGTCACCGTGTTCACCGACATCGAGTGCGGCTACTGCCGGCGCATGCACCAGCAGATCGCCGAGTACAACAAGCTCGGGATCGCGGTGGAATACGTGGCGTTCCCGCGCATGGGCCCGGCCAGCCAGGACTGGGTCGACATGGAGTCGGTGTGGTGCGCGGACGATCGCAAGGGCGCGTTGTCCAACGCCAAGGCCGGCAAGCCGGTGTCGAAGAAGCGCTGCGACAACCCGGTGGAGATGCAGTACCAGGTCGGCCAGCGGGCGGGCGTGACCGGCACCCCGGCGGTGTTCGCCGCCGACGGCAGCCAACTGGGCGGTTACCTGCCGCCGCAGCAGATGCTGCAGGTGCTGGACGGCAACAAGGCGGCGGAGGCCGCCGGCGGGGCACGCTGAGCGCCCCGGCGTCCGGATTCGGCCGGGGCGGGACCGCCCGGTCCCGGCCGGCCCGCTCCGGTACAATGGCGGGCCATCCCCTGCGACTTCCCCGGACATGATCGTCCTCGAGGGCGGGCCCGCCCTTTCGCCGTTCCGCCGGCAGCGTCTCCAAGCCCGCCTGCAGGCCGTGGTCCCGGGCCTGGGCATCGAAGGCGCCTGGCACGTCTATTTCGTCCAGCCCGGCGATGGCTCGCCGGACCCGGCCGCGCTCCACCGCATCCTCCAGGCCGGCGACGCGCAGGCGCCGCTGGCCGCCGGCGCGACCTCGCGCTTCGTGGTGCCGCGGCTGGGCACGCGCTCGCCGTGGTCGAGCAAGGCCACCGAACTGCTGCAGGGCGCCGGCTTGCCGGTGGCGCGGGTGGAGCGCGGGATGCGCCTGGACCTGGCCGGCTGGCCGGGCCAGGATGACAGCTCTTGCCGCTCGGAGATCGAAATCGCGCTGGCGCGGCGGCTGCACGATCCGATGACCCAGTCGCTGCTGGCCTCGCGCGAGCGCGCCCGGGCGCTGTTCGCCGCGCAGCCGCGCGGCGGGCTGGAGCGGATCGCGCTGGCCGGCCTGGAAGACGCCAACCGGCGCCTGGGCCTGGCCCTGGCCGAGGACGAGATCGAATACCTGCGTGCGCGCTACGCGGAGTTGGGCCGCGACCCTTCGGACGTGGAACTGATGATGTTCGCCCAGGCGAACTCGGAACACTGCCGGCACAAGATCTTCAACGCCAGCTGGACCGTCGACGGGCAGGCGCAGGAGCGCTCGCTGTTCCGGATGATCCGCAACACCCACCAGAAGACCCCGCAGCACACGCTCAGCGCGTACAGCGACAATGCCGCGGTGATCGCCGGGCACGTGGCCTCGCGCTATCGCCCGGACCCGGCCAGCGGCGAATACCGCACCGAGGCGGCGGTACCCTCGGCGTTCCAGATCAAGGTGGAGACCCACAACCACCCGACCGCGATCTCGCCGTTCCCGGGCGCCTCCACCGGCGCCGGCGGCGAGATCCGCGACGAGGGCGCCACCGGCCGCGGCGGCAAGCCCAAGGCCGGCCTGACCGGGTTCTCGGTCTCGCACCTGCGGATCCCGTCGCTGCCGCAGCCCTGGGAAGCACCGCGCGCGCTGAACCCGCGCATGGCCCCGGCGCTGGAGATCATGACCGACGGCCCGCTCGGCGGCGCCGCGTTCAACAACGAGTTCGGGCGGCCGAACCTGCTGGGCTATTTCCGCAGCTTCGAGCTGGCCGAGGGCGACCTCGCCCGCGCCTACGACAAGCCGATCATGCTCGCCGGCGGCCTGGGTGCGATCGACCGGGTGCAGGTGGACAAGATCCGGCTGCAGCCGGGCGACGCGGTGATCGTGCTCGGCGGTCCGGCGATGCTGATCGGCCTGGGCGGCGGCGCGGCCAGTTCGGTGGCCTCCGGCGAGAGCGCCGAGGACCTGGACTTCGCCAGCGTGCAACGCGACAACCCGGAGATGGAGCGCCGCTGCCAGGAGGTCATCGACCGCTGCGTGGCGCTGGGCGAGCGCAATCCGATCCACTTCTTCCACGACGTCGGTGCCGGTGGCCTGTCCAACGCCATCCCCGAACTGCTGCACGATTCGGGCGTGGGCGGGATCATCGACCTGGGCAAGGTGCCGACCGACGATCCGTCGCTGTCGCCGCTGGAACTGTGGTGCAACGAATCGCAGGAGCGCTACGTGCTCGGCGTGCCGGCGGACCGGCTGGACGAATTCGCCGCGATCTGCACGCGCGAGCGCTGTCCGTTCGCCGCCGTGGGCGTGGCCACCGCCGAGGAACGGCTGGTGGTGGCGTATGGCGCGCGTCCGGGCCACATTCCCGCCGACGCGGCGATCGACCTGCCGATGGACGTGCTGTTCGGCAAGCCGCCGAAGATGCACCGCGACGCGATCCGTCCGCCGGCTGCGCCGTGGCCGGCGCTGGACACCGCGGCACTCGACCTGCGCGAGGCCGGCCTGCGCGTGCTCGCGCATCCGACCGTGGCCGCGAAGAACTTCCTGGTCACCATCGGCGACCGCAGCGTCGGCGGGCTGACCGCGCGCGAGCAGATGATCGGACCCTGGCAACTGCCGCTGGCCGACTGCGCGATCACCCTGGCCGACTACGACGGCGTGGCCGGCGAGGCGATGGCGATCGGCGAGCGCACCCCGCTGGCGCTGCTGGATTCGGCCGCCGCCGCGCGCATGGCGGTGGGCGAGGCGATCACCAACCTGTGCGCGGCGCCGGTGGAGGCGCTGGAGCAGGTGAAGCTGTCGGCCAACTGGATGGCCGCCTGCGGCCACCCGGGCGAGGACGCACTGCTGTACGACGCGGTGCGTGCGGTGGGCATGGAGCTGTGCCCGGAACTGGAGCTGAGCATCCCGGTGGGCAAGGACTCGCTGTCGATGCAGGCGCAGTGGCAGGCCGACGGCCGGGCGCACAAGTCGGTGTCGCCGGTGTCGCTCGTCGTTACCGCGTTCGCGCCGGTGGCCGACGTGCGCGGCCAGCGGGTCCCGCTGCTGGCCGAGGGCGATGACAGTGAACTGTGGTTGATCGGCCTGGGCGGCGGCCGCCAGCGGATGGGCGGTTCGGTGCTGGCCCAGGTGCATGCGGACGCCAGCGCGCTGCCGGCGTTCGGCGGCGAAGCGCCGGACCTGGACGACCCGGAGCGCCTGCGCAACTTCTTCGCCCTGGTCCGCGATGCGCGCGAGGCCGGGCTGCTGCAGGCCTATCACGATCGCAGCGACGGTGGCGCCTTCGCCGCGATGTGCGAGATGGCCTTCGCCTCGCGCCGCGGCCTGGACATCGTGCTCGATGCCTGGGGCGATGATCCGTTCCGCACCTTGTTCAACGAGGAACTGGGCGCGGTGGTCCAGGTCGCCGACGAGGATCGCGCCGCGTTCGCCGACCTGGTCGAACGCCATGCGCTGACCGAATGTGCCCAGCGCATCGCCAGGCCGACCACGGCCGCGCGGGTGCGGGTGAGCCTGGACGGCGGGTTGCTGGCCGAGTGGCGCTGGGAAGAGCTGTTCGACGCCTGGTGGGCGACCACCCACGCCATGCAGCGGTTGCGCGACAACCCGGATTGCGCCGACGAGGAGCGCGGGGTCGCGCGCGATTTCGCCGCATCCGGACTGAAGCCGAAGCTGGCGTTCGATCCCGCCGAGGATGTGGCGGCGCCGTTCATTGCGAGCGGAGCCAGGCCGCGGGTGGCGATCCTGCGCGAGCAGGGCGTCAACGGCCAGATCGAGATGGCGCGTGCATTCGACCGCGCCGGCTTCGCCGCGGTGGACGTGCACATGAGCGACCTGGTCGCCGGGCGCATCGCCCTGGACGGCTTCGCCGGCCTGGCCGCCTGCGGCGGCTTCAGCTATGGCGACGTGCTCGGCGCAGGCCGCGGCTGGGCCACCTCGATCCTGGAGCGGACCGCGCTGCGCGAAGCCTTCGCCGCGTTCTTCGCCCGCCCGGACACCTTCTCGCTGGGCGTGTGCAACGGCTGCCAGATGCTGAGCCAGCTGCGCGACCTGATCCCCGGTGCGCAGCACTGGCCGAAGTTCCTGCGCAACCGCAGCGAGCAGTTCGAGGCACGCACCAGCCTGCTGGAAGTGGCCGAATCGCCGTCGGTCCTGCTGCGCGGGATGGCCGGATCGCGGATCCCGGTGGCGGTGGCGCACGGCGAGGGCCGCGCCGAGTTCGACAGCGCGGCAGACCGGGCCGCCGCGCGGGTGGCGCTGCGCTACGTCGATGGCGACGGCAACCCCGCGACGGTGTATCCGTTGAACCCGAACGGCTCGCCCGACGGCATCGCCGGCCTGTGCAGCGACGACGGCCGCGCCACCATCCTGATGCCGCACCCGGAGCGGGTGGTGCGCACGCTCAACCTCAGCTGGCACCCGGCCGGATGGGGCGATGAATCGCCGTGGATGCGCATGTTCCGCAACGCGCGGGTGTGGCTGGGCTGAGACGGACCGTGAGCGGCCTGCCCATCGTCCTGCTGCCGCTCGCTGCCGACGAGGACGCGCTCGACGCCTGTCTGGCCGCGCTGGACGCGAACACCCCGGCGGGCACCCCCGTCTGGCTCGCCGACGACGCCCAGGCCGGGCCGCGCGGCGTCGCTCTGGTGGAGCGCTGGCTGCAGCGTACCGGCCTGCGTGCCGAGTACACCCGGCGCGCGCATCCGATCGGCGAAGTGGCGCACCTGCAGGAAATGCTGCAGGCCTGCGGCGATGCCGACGTGGTCGTGCTGGCGCCGGACGCGCAGCCGCTGCCGGGCTGGCTGGCCCAGCTCGCCGCGTGCCTGGCGCGCGACGCCTCGATCGCCACCGCCACGCCCTGGTGCAATGCCGGCGAGACCGCCGGCTGGCCCAACCTGGGCGAGATCTCGCCGATCCCGGCCGAGCCGGCGCTGACCGCGCAGGCCTGCGCGGCGATGCCGCCGTTGCATCCGGAGCTGCCCGCGGCGGTGGACCATGCGCTGGCCTTGCGCGGCAGTGCGCGGCAGCGCGCCGGCGGACTCGACACGGCCAGCTTCGGTTCCCGCTACGCGGCCCTGATCGACCTGTCGCTGCGCCTGTCCGGGCTGGGCTGGCGCAACGCGCTGTGCGAGACGGGATTCGTGGCGCGCGGCGGCGAGGGCGGTCCGGCCGACGGCGACATGGACGCGTTGGCAGCGCGCTGGCCGGCCTGGCATGCACGGCTGGCCGGGTTCCTGATGCACGATCCGCTGCGCGCCACGCGCGAACGGCTGCAGGCGCTGCACGCGCAGTTGCGGCACACGCCGCAGCACGACCTGTTCGGGGCCACGGCCACGGCGGCGGGGGAGCCGGAGGCATGACCGGCGGACCGGCGGACCTGGTGCCGGCCGGCGCCGTACCCGCGGCCGGCGGCAACGCGCGCGGCGACGGGATCGCTGCGGTGGTGGTGAGCCATCGCAGCGCCTCGACCCTGGACGACTGCCTGCTGCGGTTGCGCGCCGCCCGTGGCGTGACCCAGATCCGGGTGGTCGACAATGCGTCCGACGACGACAGCCTGGAGATCGTGCAGCGGCATGCGCTGGCCGATCCACGCCTGCGCTTCATCGCCAACCCGGACAATCCCGGCTTCGCGGTGGCCTGCAACCAGGGCGCGGCCGCCTGCGACGCCCCCTGGCTGGCCTTCGTCAAGCCCGACCTGCGGGTGAGGCCCGACTCGCTGCAGCGCCTGCTCGCGCATGCGC
>JAFLEA010000057.1 GCA_017302035.1 Lysobacterales bacterium | reverse complement strand
CTCCACGGCGACCCGGTGCGCCTCGCGCGCCGCCGGCGCCGGCGACAGGTCGCCGCGCAACGCGGTGTGCAGCGCGGCGCGCCCCTCGGTGACGTTGACCTTCTCGCCGTCGAACAGGCGCCGGAACGCGCCGGCGAGGTCGCGCTGCCGCCCCAGACCGAGCAACGCCGCCCAGGCCGCGTCGTCGTAGCGCTGGCGGGCGAAGTTCGCGTACAGCGGCCCGACCTGCAGGGCGTGGCCGGCCACCCGTCCCGGTTCGCTTTGCAGCAGCCCGGCGATGCGGGTGCCCTGCAGGCGCTGCGCGTGGGACTTGAGCGCGTCGAACCCGGATGCGGAAGCGCTCATCAGGCCGCCTGCTTGGGAATGCTGTGGTGGGTGCGGATGATGCGGTTGGCGGCATCCACGTACACCAGGTCGGGCTTGAACGCGGCCGCCTCGACCGCATCCAGCTGGGCGAACGCGGCGATGATCACCAGGTCGCCCACCTGGACGTGGCGCGCGGCACCACCGTTGAGCGAGATGATGCCGCTGCCCTCGTCGGCGCGGATCGCGTAGGTGGTGAAGCGGGCGCCATTGCTGACGTCCCACACGTGCACCTGCTCGAACTCGCGGATGCCGCTGGCATCGAGCAGCAATCCGTCGATCGCCACCGAGCCTTCGTAGTTCAGCTCGGAATGGGTGACGGTGGCACGGTGGATCTTGGCTTTGAGCAAGGTCAGGTGCATGGGTCTTCCGGTTGTAGCGGGGGAGCTGGCAGGCGCGCGGCGCCTTCAGAATTCCAGGTTGTCGATCAGGCGCGTGGCACCCAGGCGCGCGGCGACCAGTGCCACCCGCGGCCCCGGCTCGCCGTCGGCCGGTTCGGACAGGTCCGGCCGGCGCAGCGCCGCGTAGTCGACCGCGAAGCCGGCCTCGCGCAGCTGTCCGGTCGCCTGCGCCTCCAGCGCCGCGCGCGGCACCGAGGCCTGGTGCGCCCGGCGCATGCCGAGCAGGGTCCGGTGGATGATAGCCGCGCGCGGCCGCTCCGCCACGCCCAGGTACTGGTTGCGCGAACTCATCGCCAGGCCGTCGGCCTCGCGGACGATGTCGCCGCCGACGACCTCGACCGGGAACTGCAGGTCGGCCACCAGTTGCCGGATCACCGCCAGTTGCTGGTAGTCCTTCTTGCCGAACGCGGCCATGTCCGGCAACACCTGGTTGAACAGGCGGCTGACCACGGTGCATACCCCGTCGAAATGGCCTGGACGATGCTCGCCTTCCAGCACCGCGCTGACCCCGGGCACGTGCACGTGCGAGGCCAGTTCCGCGCCGAACGGATACATCGACTCGACCGTGGGCAGCCACAGCACATCGCAGCCGGCGCCTTCCAGCCCGGCGGTGTCGGCATCGGGCGTGCGCGGGTAGCGGGTGAAATCCTCGTTCGGCCCGAACTGGGTCGGGTTGACGAACACGCTGGAGACCACCCGGTCGGCGTGCCTGCGGGCCAGCGCCACCAGCGAATAGTGGCCGGCGTGCAGATTGCCCATGGTCGGCACGAAGCCCACCCGCAGGCCTTCGCGCCGCCAGCCGCGCACGCGCCCGCGCAGGGCGTCCAGCGCGGTGAGGGTCTCGATCATGGCCATGGTCCCGACATGGTTCAGGCGTAGGCGTGCGCGGCGTCGGGGAAGCTGCCGTTGCGCACCGCCGCTGCATAGGCGCGCACCGCGCCGGCCACCGAGCCGCCCTCGGCCAGGAAGTCCTTGACGAAGCGCGGACGGCGATGGCCGCTGTCCAGGCCGAGGAGGTCGTGCAGCACCAGCACCTGGCCGTCGCAGTGCGGGCCCGCGCCGATGCCGATGGTGGGGATGCCGACCGCAGCGGTGATCTCGCCCGCCAGCGCGCTCGGCACGCACTCGAGCACCAGCAGCGAGGCGCCGGCGGCGGCCACCGCCCTGGCATCGGCGAGCAGTTGCGCGGCAGCCTGCGCCTCGCGCCCCTGGACCTTGAAGCCGCCGAGCTTGAGCACCGATTGCGGCGTCAGGCCCAGGTGCGCACAGACCGGGATGTCGCGCGCGGCAAGGAAACCGATCACTCCGAGCTTGGGGCCCGCACCTTCCAGCTTGACCATCTGCGCGCCGGCCTGGAGCAGCATCACCGAGGCGTCCAGCGCCCGCTCGGGGGTCGCGTCGGCCTGGAACGGCAGGTCGGCGACCAACAATGCCTGCTGCAGCGCGCGGGCGACCGCGGCGGTGTGGTAGGCCATGTCGGCCACCTTAACCGGCAGGGTCGACGCGTGGCCCTGCACCACCATGCCCAACGAATCGCCCACCAGCACCAGATCGATGCCATTGCGGTCCAGGACCCGGGCGAAACCCGCATCGTAGGCGGTCAGCATCGCCAGCCGCCGGCCCTGGCCCTTGGCCTCGGCCAGCGCCGGTACGGTCCACGGCTTGTGCTCGGCATGCACGCTCATTGACGACTGTCCACGGGTTGCCGGAATCGGCGGACCGCCATTATCGCCCACGGCCGGTGACAGGGACGTCCGCGACCCGCGTGGCCGGCGCATCAGTCCGTTCCGGTCGGATCTTCCAGCACCTCGATCCCTTCAACGTCCATCCCGTGCAGTGCGTCGCCGACGCTGCCGTGGCCGGGAAACGGCTCGCTGGCGGCGATCTCCGCCAGCGGCACCAGGGCGAAGGCGCGCTCGTGCAGGTGCGGATGCGGCACCCGCAGGCCAGGCAGTTCGATGCTGCGACCGCCGTACAACAACAGGTCCAGGTCGAGTACCCGCGGCCCCCAACGCGCGCCCGCATCGCGTTCGCGGCCGGCTGCGCGCTCGATCCGCAGCAAGGCATCGAGCAGCGCGCGCGGCTCGAGCCGGGTCTGCAGCAGGGCAGCGGCGTTGACGAAGTCGGGCTGGTCCAGGCGGCCCCAGGCCGGGGTGCGGTAGAAACGCGACAGCGCCAGCAGCCGGGTTCCGGGCAGTTCCGCCAGCGCGGTCGCCGCCCGGCGCAGGTTTTCCAGCGGCCGGCCCAGGTTGGCGCCCAGGCCGATGCAGGCATGGACCGGGCCGGCCCCGGCACTCATTCGCCCGCCGCGGCGGAGGCGCGACGGCGGCGACGACGGCGACGCTGCGGCGGCACGTCCTCGCCCGGGTCTCCGCCGCCCGCGGCGGTGGCTTCCAGGTTCGCCGACAGTTCGTCGCCTGAGGCCTGTTGCGCCTGTTTCCAGAACTCCACGTCGGCCGCGTGCGAATCGGAGGCGGCCTGGCGCAGCACCAGGAAGTCGTAGGCCGCGCGGAAGCGCGGATGTGCCAGCAGCCGGAACACGCGCTTGCGCTGGCGGCTGGAGAAGCGCGACTGCAGCAGCCAGATCTCCTGCATCGGCAGCGAGAAGCGCTTGGGCAGCGCGATCGTCTGTACCTGGTGCAGGGTCACCCGGTCGGCGGCACGGCGTTGCGCCTCTTCCACGTGCATCCCCTGCGCCTGCAGCCCGGCCAGGGCGCGGCAGTATGCCGGCCACAGCAGCAGGGCGAACAGGAACGCCGGCGACACCGGCTCGTCGGCCGCGACCCGCGCGTCGGTATTGCGCAGGCCGGCCAGCACCATCCGCCGCAACGCGCCACTACGGTTGGAACGCAACGCCGCCTCGGTCTCCGGCAGCACCGCGCCGAGCAGGCCATGGGCCTCCAGGCGCTCGAAGCTGGCCACCGCGTGCCCGGACAGGAACAGCTTGAGCATTTCCTCGAACAGCCGCGCCGGCGCGGCCTCGCCCAGCAGCGCAGCCAGCCTCGGGATCGGCGCGGCGGTGGCCGGCTCGATCTCGAAATCCAGCTTCGCCGCCAGCCGCACCGCCCGCAGCATCCGCACCGGGTCCTCGCGGTAACGGGTCTCAGGGTCGCCGATCAGACGCATCGTGCGCGCCTGCACGTCCTCGTAGCCGCCGACGTAGTCGCGCACCGAGAAGTCCTCGATCGCGTAGTACAGCGCGTTGCAGGTGAAGTCGCGGCGGATCGCGTCGTCCTCGATGCTGCCGTAGACGTTGTCGCGCACCAGCCGCCCGTCCTCCATCTCGCGGTCGCCGCTGCCATCGTCGCTGTTGGCGCGGAAGGTGGCCACCTCGATGATCTCGCGGCCGTAGACCACGTGGGCCAGGCGGAAGCGGCGGCCGATCAGGCGGCAGTTGCGGAACAGCTGCTTGACCTGCTCGGGCGTGGCGTCGGTGGCCACGTCGAAGTCCTTGGGATGCATGCCCAGCAGCAGGTCGCGCACCGCCCCGCCGACCAGGTAGGCGCCGAAGCCGGCCTCGCGCAGGCGGTAGAGCACGCGCAGCGCGTTGGGACTGACATCCCGGCGCGAAAGGATGTGCTGCTCGCGGGGGATGAGGCGCAGGACGGGCTGCGGGAGGGCTTGCGGGTCGATGGGCGTGCTTCCGTGGCGTGTTTTCATGAACGGGCCGGCGCGGACGGATTGCCGTCCGCCGGGCGCGTGAATATACTAGCGCGCCTTCGCCGGCGACACCCGCGACGCTCCCTTCGTCTAGTGGTTAGGACGTGGCCCTCTCAAGGCTAAAACAGGGGTTCGAGTCCCCTAGGGAGCGCCATCCCGCTGGCCAGGACACCCAGGAAGACCCCGCCCAGGCGGGGTTTTCCGTTTCCGGGCCAGGGCCGGCCGCTCCCGCCATGGCGCGCGCCGGCGGCGGCCGAGGCGACGCGGCCCGGGCGCTGGACTAGAATGACTGGCTGTACTCCTCCGCTCCACGGTCGTCCGCCATGCCCTTCGTCGTCACCGAGAACTGCATCAAGTGCAAGTACACCGACTGCGTCGAGGTGTGCCCGGTGGACTGCTTCCACGAAGGCCCCAACTTCCTGGTGATCGATCCGGACGAGTGCATCGACTGCACCCTGTGCGAGCCGGAATGCCCGGCCAATGCGATCTTTCCGGAGGACGACGTACCCGCCGGCCAGGAGGGCTACATCGCGCTCAATGCCGAACTGTCGCAGGCCTGGCCGGTCATCACCGTGCGCAAGGATCCGCTGCCCGACGCCGCCGAATGGGACGGCAAGCCCGGCAAGCTGCCGTTGCTGGAGCGCTGAGCGTTCCGGACTGGGCCCGCCCCGGGGACATGCGCCGGTCCCGATGTCCCGGAATGCAGAAGGCGCCCGTCGGGCGCCTTCTGCATTCCGGGACAGGTCGGGACGGTCAGCGCCCGGCGACCGCCGAGCGCACCGTGGCGATCACCTGCTTCGGCGCCTCGCCGGTGGCCGCGACGCCGCGCGGGTCCACCGCTCCCACGTAGACGCCGCCTTCCACCGCAGCCACCCGGACCAGGAAGTTCGTGCCCTGGTAGGTGACGTCGTAGGTGCCCAGCAGCTGCGAACGGCTGGCGATGACCAGGCCATCGATGCCTTCCAGTACCGTGCCCACCCGGCCGAACACCTCGTCGCGCGAGCCCGGGGCGGTGAAGGCGGTGGCCGAGGCCGCCGGCGCCGCGGCGGCCTGCTGGGCGCCCGCCGCGGGCGGCAGCGCCATCGCGCCGGAGGTGTCGGGCAGGTTGAGGTCCGGCGGAACCTCCAGCGGACGCACCTCCGGGCTGAGTGCGTAATCACCCTTGGCGCCCTTGCGGAACCAGGAGCAGCCGCCAAGCAGTGCGACCGCGGTGAAGGCCAGCAACACGGCCGCGGAGGCGCGGGCGAGGCGGGAAGTCTGGGACATCGGCAATGCTCTCTGCAGGGTTCGGGGGCGGACCGCCGGGGTGGCGGCCCTCGTGCTGGACCGGGTGCGGACTGGCGCGGATCGGCGCCGTTTCCGGCAGCGGGCCGACGGCATCCCAAGCCGGCTTCAGGGCGCTCCGATCATACTTGCGGCGCGAAAGCACCGGCAAGTATGCTGGCCATGCGCCAGGGTCTCCGCAAGGCCCGCCATTCAGCCTACGCAACGCAATGCCGGAAGCCGACTTGACCGACACCCCGCCCCGGCCTTCGCCGAACGAGAACCACCTCCTGATCAACGCCTACACGACGCATCCGGAGTCGCCGCTGCTGCCGGTGACGCGCCGGATCGCCGACAGCGGCTGCAATCTGGTGGACGCACGCCTGGCCACCGTGGGCCGCGACGTGTCGATGACCGCGCTGGCGACCGGCTCCTGGGACGCGGTGGCCAAGCTGGAAGCCATGCTCGGCCGCCTGGAGCGCGAGGACGGGTTCAAGCTCAACTGGTACCGCACCGCGGCCAAGGAGAGCCAGTCCAACCTGCTGCCCTACATCGTCGAGGTGGTGGCCGCCGACAAGCCGGGCATCCTGTTCCAGCTGGCCGACTTCTTCGACCGCCAGGGCATCACCATCGAGAACCTGCAGAGCACCCGCTACCGGGCGATGCAGACCGGCGCGGAGATGTTCTCGGCGCAGGTGACCATCGGGGTGCCGGCGAACATGCACATCGCCGCGCTGCGCGACGATTTCCTCGAGTTCTGTGACCACCTGAACCTCGACGCGATCATGGATCCGATGAAGTTCTGAGCCTGGAAACGATGCCGGCCAAAGCGAACCACCCCAAGCTGGACCGCTCCATCCTGAAGCTGCCGCTGGCGCTGTCCGGCGGCCGCCACGCCACCCTCGCCGACTTCGCCGGCCACTGGCTGGTGCTGTACTTCTACCCGAAGGACAGCACGCCCGGCTGCACCACCGAGGGCCTCGACTTCGACGCGTTGCTGCCGGAATTCCGCAAGCTCGGCGCCGAGGTATTGGGCGTGTCGCGCGATTCGTTGAAGTCGCACGACAACTTCTGTGCGAAGCAGGGTTTCGGGTTCGCTCTGGTCAGCGACGGCGACGAGGCGCTGTGCCGCGCCTTCGACGTGATCCACGAGAAGAACATGTACGGGCGCAAGGTGCTGGGCGTGGTCCGCAGCACCTTCCTCGTCTCCCCCGATGCGCGCATCGCGCGCGAGTGGCGCGGGGTCAAGGTTCCCGGCCACGCCCAGGCCGTGCTCGAAGCCCTGCAGGCCGAAGCCGCGCAGTGACCGCCACCCGTGCCCTCCCGCGCCGTCGCCCTGCCCCGCAGGCCGCGACGGCTCGCCGCTGCCCGCCACCCACGTCCGCGGCCCTCGCGGGCATGCCCTCCCCTCCACGCCACGCACTCCCCACCAGGAAGCCACGATGACCCGAGGCAAGCGCATCTACGTGCTGGACACCAACGTGCTGATGCACGACCCCACCGCGCTGTTCAAGTTCGACGAGCACGACATCTACCTGCCGATGCAGGTCATCGAGGAGCTGGACAACGCCAAGAAGGGCACTTCCGAAGCCAGCCGCAACGCGCGCCAGGTCAGCCGCTTCCTCAACGAACTGGTCGAGGCCTCCGGCCTGGAGCACCTGGCCGACGGCCTGCCGCTGGTGCAGCCGCAGGGCCTGCAGTTGCGCGGGCGCCAGAGCGCCGGCCTGCTGCGCTTCCAGACCAGCCATTTCGAGGCCGGCAAGAGCTTCGGCGCGGTGATCCCGGACAACGCCATCCTCGGCGCGATCCTGGCACTGAAGGAAACCACCCCGGCGGAGATCCCGGTGGTGTTCGTGTCCAAGGACATCAACCTGCGGATCAAGGCGGCCATCGCCGGGATCGTGTCCGAGGACTACGAGAACGACCGCGCGCTGGACGACTTCAGCCTGCTCTATACCGGCGCCACCGAACTGCCGGAAGACTTCTGGGACCGCCACGAGCACGACCTGCGCTCGTGGTCGGACAAGGGCCGCACCTGCTACGAGGTGGCCGCGCGCGCGGACGAGGACTGGCACCCGAACCAGTACCTGTACCTGCCCGGCGAGGACGACGTGGAACTGCGCGTGGTCAAGGTCGCCGACGGCAAGGCCACCCTGGCCCTGGTCGACGACTACCGCAGCGGCCAGCACGCCGTGTGGGGCATCGCCGCGCGCAACCGCGAGCAGAACTTCGCCCTCAATGCGCTGATGGACCCGGACATCGACTTCGTCACCCTGCTCGGCACCGCCGGCACCGGCAAGACCCTGCTGGCGCTGGCCGCCGGCCTGGCCCAGACCATGGACCAGCAGCGCTATCGCGAGATCATCATGACCCGCGCCACCGTGAGCGTGGGCGAGGACATCGGCTTCCTGCCCGGCACCGAGGAGGAGAAGATGACCCCGTGGATGGGCGCCCTGACCGACAATCTGGAGGTGCTCACCCACAATCAGGAAGGCGGCGCCTGGGGCCGCGCGGCGACCAACGACCTGCTCGCCTCGCGGATCAAGATCCGCTCGATGAACTTCATGCGCGGGCGCACGTTCCTGAGCCGCTACCTGATCCTGGACGAGGCCCAGAACCTGACGCCGAAGCAGATGAAGACCCTGGTCACCCGCGCCGGCCCCGGCACCAAGATCGTGTGCCTGGGCAACGTGGAGCAGATCGACACCCCGTACCTGACCGAGACCACCTCCGGCCTGACCTACGCGGTGGACCGCTTCAAGAACTGGCCGCACAGCGCGCACATCACCCTGCGCCGCGGCGAGCGCTCGCGGCTGGCGGATTTCGCCTCGGAAGTGCTGTAGGGCCCGCATGCAAAACCCGGCCGCGGGGCGTAAGCTCGGCGCCGGGGCCAGGCTGCAGCACGCCCCGCCCCGGGGAGAGGGGGCACCAAACGGGTTCTGCCGACCAGACGGCCATCTGGTGAGCAACACGTATTCCGAGGTGCCGGGCCCATGTCCAGCGTATTGGCTTCCGTGGCTCCGTTCCACGACTTCGACGAAGACGCCTGGGACGACCTGCTGAACTACATCGAGGAGCGCCGGGTGATCCCGATCATCGGGCCCGACCTCCTGCGCGTACAGACCGACCGCGGCCTGATGCCGCTGTACGAGTGGCTGGCCGGCAAGCTGGCCAGCCGCCTGTCGGTGGACCCGGCCGGGCTGCCGCAGCCGCTGACCCTGAACGACGTGGTCTGCTCCTACCTGGGCCAGCGTGGCCGGCGCGAGGAGGCCTACACCCGCCTGCGCTCGATCCTGCGCGAGGTCGAGTTCGAGCCGCCGCCGGCCTTGCGACAGCTGGCCCAGATCACCGACTTCGACCTGTTTGTCACCACCACCTTCGACCCGCTGCTCGAGCGCGCGGTCAACCTCGAGCGCTACGGCGGCCAGCCCACCGCCGACGTCATCGCCTACGCGCCCAACCGGGTCAGCGACCTGCCGGCCGAACGCGGCCAGCTGCAGCGCAGCGTGGTCTACCACCTGCTGGGCAAGCTCTCCGCCTCGCCGACCTATGTGGTCTCCGACGAGGACATGCTCGAATTCATCTGCGCGCTGCAGTCCGAGCACCTGACCCCGGACAAGTTGTTCCACGAACTCGAGCACAGCCACCTGCTGCTGATCGGCAGCGACTTCTCCAACTGGCTGGCGCGGCTGTTCCTGCGCATGGCCAAGCGCAAGCGGCTGTCCGATCCGCGCGACTTCAGCGAGATCCTGGCCGACGACCACACCCTCCAGGACGAACGCCTGGTGGCTTTTCTGCAGCAGGTCAGCGTGCGCACCCGGGTTTATGGCGGGGCCGAGGCCTTCGTCGCCGAATTGCATGAGCGCTGGATGCGCCGGCAACCGGCGGAAGCGGGCGAGGCGAACCGCGGCGCGCCGCAGCGGTTCCTGCCCCCGGCCCGGGAAATGCCGGAGAACGCGATCTTCATCAGCTACGCGCGCGAGGACCTGCCGGCGGTGCAGCGGCTCAAGGCCGCGCTGGATGCGGCCGGCCTGGTTACCTGGTTCGACCTGGACCGGCTCGAGGGCGGCGACGACTACGACCGCAAGATCCGCGCAAACATCGCGCGCTGCAGTTACTTCCTGCCTGTGATCTCGGCCGGCACCCAGCACCGTCCGGAAGCCTACTTCCGCCGCGAATGGAGCTATGCGGTCGACCGCGCCCGCAACATGGCCGACGGCGCGGTGTTCGTGCTGCCGGCCTGCATCGACGATACCGTCGAGGCCGAGGCGCTGGTGCCGGAGCTGTTCCGCGCACTGCACATCGTGCGCCTGCCCGGCGGCGAGCCGCCGCCCGAATTCCTGCGCCGGCTGCAGGACCTGTTCTCGGTAGCCCGCGCATGAGCACGCAACCGGAAGCCGCCGCCGCGGTCCTGGACCCGCAGAATCCCTGGCTGGGCCTGTTCTCCTACACCGAGGACACCCGTGCCTACTTCCACGGGCGCGACGAGGAAACCGCGGAACTGGCGCGGCGCGTGCAGCGCAAGCTGCTGACTGTGCTGTTCGGGCAATCCGGCCTGGGCAAGACCTCGCTGCTGCGCGCCGGGCTGGTGCCGCGGCTGCGCGCCGAAGGCTACTGCCCGGTCTACGTGCGGGTCGACTACTCCCTCGAATCACCCTCGCCGTCCGAACAGATCAAGGCCGCCATCTTCAAGGCCTCCGCCGGCGCCGGGTACTGGACCCAGCCCGGCACCGCGGTGGCCGGCGAGTCGCTGTGGGAGTTCATGCACCACCGCGGCGACCTGCTGCGCGATGCCGACGGCCGCGCCCTGGTGCCGCTGCTGATCTTCGACCAGTTCGAGGAGGTGTTCACCCTCGGTCAGGCCGACGATGCCGGCCGCCTGCGCGCGCGCCAGTTCCTCGAGGACCTGGCCGACCTGGCCGAGAACCGGCCGCCGGCGGCGCTGGAAGCGAAGATCGAACAGGACGAGGAGGCCGCGGACAACTTCGACTTCGCCCGCGCCGACTACCGCATCCTGATCGCGCTGCGCGAGGATTACCTGGCGCACCTGGAAGGGCTGAAGGCGCTGATGCCCTCGATCACCCAGAACCGCATGCGCCTGGCGCGGATGAACGGCGCGCAGGCGTTGAGCGCGGTGCTCAAGCCCGGCGGCGCGCTGGTCTCGCAGGAGGTGGCCGAGTCGATCGTGCGCTTCGTCGCCGGCGGTTCGGAACTGGTCAACGCCGAAATCGAGCCTTCGCTGCTGAGCCTGATCTGCCGCGAACTGAACACGGTGCGCCTGGCCCAGGGCCGTGCCGAGATCTCCGCCGACCTGCTCGCCGGTTCGCGCGAGACCATCCTCAGCGAGTTCTACGAGCGCGCCCTGGGCGACCAGCCGGCCGGCGTGCGCCGAGTGGTCGAGGACGAGCTGCTGACCGATTCGGGCTACCGCGAGAACGTCGCCGAGGAACGCCTGCTCAAGGCACTGGCCGCCGCCGGCGCCGGCCCCGACGCGCTGGCCACCCTGGTCGACCGGCGCCTGCTGCGGATCGAGGAGCGCCTGGACATGCGCCGGGTGGAGCTCACCCACGACGTGCTGTGCAGCATGGTCGTGGCCAGCCGTGAGCGCCGCCACGAACGCGAGGCGCGCGACGAGGCGCAGCGCCAGCTCGCCCTGCAGCGGGAGCGCGAGGCCGCCACCCAGCGCGCACTGGTGCGCGCGCGCGCCGTCGCCAGCGTCTGCGCGCTGCTGATGGTGGTGGCGGTGATCGGCGCGGCCTTCGGCTGGATCAGCCTGGAACGCGCACGCAAGGCCGATGCCCAGGCCCAGCGGGCGCGCGGCGACGCCGAGAAGCTGGTCGGCTTCCTGATCGAGGACTTCTACTCCGAGCTGGAACCGACCGGGCGCCTGGAAACGCTGGGCAAACTGGCGCAGATGACCGTCAGCTACTACGACGGCCTGCCGCCGGAGCTGGTCACCCCGCGCACCCGCGCCCTGCGCGCCATGGCCCTGGTGCGCGAAGGCTCGGCGCTGAGTTCGAGCGGCGACGCCGAAAGCGCCTATGCCCGTTTCGCCGAAGCGCAGGCGGTATTCGAACAGCTGCAGGCCGAAGGCGACACCCGCGACGAGGTCGCCTACGGCCTGGGCCTGGCGCTGTTCAACCAGGGACGCGGCGTACTCCTTGGCCTGCGCGGGACCCCGGAGCAGTTGTCCCGGGCCGCCGACCTGCTGCGGCCGCTGGCATACAGCCCCGAAGGCAATCGCGATGCGAAGCTGGCCTACGCCGAGACCCTGAACTACCTCAGCCACACCCAGGACAAGGCCACCGGCGTGGCCACCGCCGAGGAGGGCCGCAAGGTGCTGGCCGCCATCGGCGCCCTGGACCTGTCCGATCTGAGGGCCACCTCCAGCTATGCCGACCTGGCCGATTCGCAGTCCCGCCACCTGCTCGCGCTGGGCCGGGTCGAGGAAGCCAAGGCACTGGCGCGCGAGGTCTACGCGCTGACCGAGAAGGTGCTGGTGCGCGAGCCCGGCAACCTGCACTCGCTGGACAACCGCTACCTGGCGGCCAACATGCTCAGCGAAGTCGCCCAGCTCCAGCACGAAGATGCCGTGGCGATGGACTTCGCCGACCGGGCGGTGCAGGCCGGCGAAGACAGCGTGCGCTTCAATCCGGCGGACCTGGACACCTGGCTCAACTGGATCCGCGGGCTGGGCTCGATGGGCAGGCTGCATTGGGACCGCGGCGAGATCGGCCAGGGCATCGCCAGTCTCGAAGCCGCACTTGCATTGAAGGACGACCCGCGAGCACCGGCCGGACTGGACACGCTGCTCGTGCAACTCCGCGGCACGCTGGCCGTCGTGCAGGGCATGAGAGGCGACGCGGCGGCGGCCCGGCGCTCGCTCCAGGCCGGCCAGCACGACCTGGAGGCGCGCATCGCCCAGCTCAGTGCGGACGATCCGCGGCGCCAGATCCTCGCCGATGCGATCGAACGCTACGGCAATCGCGTCACCTTGTCCCTGGGCGATCCTGCCACCGCCTGGGCCAATGCCAGCGCAGACCTGGAGCGCCTGGACGGGATCGCCGTTTCCAAAACCAATGCCGTCGCCCTCTCTACCCTCGAGACCGAGCGGCGGGACAGCCTGGGCACTGCCACGCGGGCCGCTCTCGCCCTGGGCCGTGGTGCGCAGGCGGAAACAACCGCGCGGGAACTGCTGGCCACCCCACCCAGTCGCGCCACCGAGCTGGACGTCCGGATCGCCTCGAATCAGGCCCGGGCGTGGATCGCCCATGCCCTGGTCTTGCAGGGGCGCAACGAGGAAGCGCGGACGGAGGTGGCGCAAGCGCTGGAGTTCAATCGCGAACGGCAGAGGACCGGCGCATCGAACGCCTTCTTCCTGCTCGATTTCGCCTACGCGCTGTACGTGGATGCGCTGACCCGGCCTGCCGGCACGCCGGCACGCGACCGTGCCCTGGCCGAGGCAAGCCAACTGCTCGAAGGCATGCCCGCCGAAGCCCGACAGTTGCACGACCCGCGTCGGCTGGCGACCTGGATCGCCGGCGCCAAGACCAGTCGCGCGTCTCTCTGAGCCTGCATGCGTTGCCCCCGGCTGCCGCTGCGCCACGCCTGACCGGGTCAAGCCGCGAGGCGAGGTCAGGATCAGCATGTTGATGTTCAGTACATCATAATATGGGTATCAAGCTTGTATATGCACGCTTGAAGTGGAACCATTGCCTATCCACGCTATTTGCCCGCCCATGATTTCCGCCACCCAACTGCGCGCTGCGCGCGCCCTGCTCGGCATCGACCAGCGCACGCTGGCGGCGATGTCGGGCGTGTCCCTGCCCACCATCCAGCGCATGGAGGCCAGCAAGGAGGAACACGTGCGCGGGATGGTCTCCACGCTGACCCGGATCGTCGCCGCACTGGATGCGGCCGGCATCGAACTGATCGGCAACGAACAGCCCAGCGCCGGCCGCGGGCGCGGCGTGCGCCTGAAGGAGCCGCGCTGATGTCCTCCGGTGGATTCGATCGCCGCCAGTACCTGGCGCAATTCGAGCCCAAGCTGCTGACCGTGCTGCGCCAGGGCTATCGCTGGAGCGACCTGCGCGCCGACGCGGTGGCCGGGCTCACCGTGGCCATCGTCGCCCTGCCGCTGGCCATGGCCCTGGCCATCGCCAGCGGCACCACCCCGGAGAAGGGCTTGCACACGGCGATCATCGCCGGCTTCCTGATCTCGGCGCTGGGCGGCTCGCGGGTGCAGATCGGCGGACCGACCGCGGCCTTCATCCCGGTCGTGTTCGTGGTGATCGAGAAGTTCGGCTATGGCGGCCTGATCCTGTGCACGCTGCTGGCCGGGCTGATGCTGATCGGCGCCGGCCTGCTGCGGCTGGGCACGCTGATGAAGTACATGCCGCAGCCCGTGATCACCGGCTTCACCGCCGGCATCGCGGTCAGCATCTTCTCCAGCCAGGTGAAGGACGCGCTGGGCCTGCAGATGGAATCGGTACCGGCCGAGTTCATCCCGCGCTGGACCGCCTACGTCCAGCACCTGGGTACCGCGCAACCGGTGGCCATCGCCCTGACCGTGCTGGGCCTGGCGCTGATCTTCGGCCTGCGCCGCTGGAGACCGAACTGGCCCGGCTTCCTGATCGCGCTGCTGGCCTGCACCTTCGCGGTGCTGGGTTTCGGCCTGGCGGCCGAGACCATCGGCAGCCGTTTCGGCGAATTGCCCTCGGCGCTGCCGAGTTTCGATTTCCCGCAGATTCCGTTCGAACGCACCTTCGAACTGCTGCCCAGCGCCTTCACCATCGCCTTCCTGGCCGGAGTGGAATCGCTGCTGTCGGCGGTGGTGGCCGACGGCATGACCGGCGGACGCCACCGTTCCAACGGCGAACTGGTCGCCCAGGGCGTGGCCAACGTCGGCTCGGCGCTGTTCGGCGGGCTGCCGGCCACCGGCGCGATCGCGCGCACCGCCACCAACATCCGCGCCGGCGGGCGTTCGCCGGTGGCGGGCATGCTGCACGCGGGGTTCCTGCTGGTGTTCATGCTGCTGCTGGCGCCGTTGATGCGCTACGTGCCGCTGCCGGCGCTGGCGGCGATCCTGCTGGTGGTGGCCTGGAACATGAGCGAATACCAGCACTTCCGCCATACCCTGTCGGCGCCTTGGGGCGACCGCGTGGTGCTGCTGCTGACCTTCGGCCTGACCGTGTTCTTCGACCTCACCGTCGCCATCCAGGCCGGCCTGGTGGTGGCGACCCTGGTGTTCATGTACCGCATGGCCGAGAGCGTGGAGATCAGCTCGGGCGTGCGCGCGGCCGACGACGACCTGCTGCCTGAGCGCCTGGCCGACGAGCACCAGCGCGAGCGCCTGCCGCCCGGGGTGGAGGCGTTCCAGATCAACGGGCCGCTGTTCTTCGGCGCGGCCAACCGGCTGGACAGCCTGCTCGACCAGTTCCTCGACCCGCCCAAGGTGTTCATCCTGCGCATGCGCCTGGTGCCGATCATCGACGCCTCCGGCGTGCATGCGCTGGAAAACCTGGCCCGGCGCTGCGCGCGCAACGGCATCGTGCTGGTGGTATCCGGCCTGCAGCAGCAACCGAACCGGGTGCTGGCGGACATGGACTTCGGCAAGATGCACGCGCAGGTGCGTTTCGTCTCCAATTACGAGCGCGCACTGCGGCTGGCGGCCTCGCTGGTGGAAACCGCCACGCATCCACCGCCGGCGGCCGGTGCAGAATAGGGGCATGTCCACGCCCCCGAACTCAGCCGCGAACGACGCCCGCCCGCTCTGCGCCCTGACCATCGCCGGCTCCGATTCCGGCGGCGGCGCCGGGATCCAGGCCGACCTCAAGACCTTCGCCGCCCATGGCGTGCATGGCCTGTCGGCGCTGGCCGCGCTGACCGCACAGCACACCCGTGGGGTGACCGCGGTGCACGTGCCGCCGACGGCATTCCTCGACGCGCAGGTGGACGCCTGCTTCGACGACTTCCGCATCGGTGCGGTCAAACTGGGCATGCTCGCCAACGCCGAGGTGATCGAAGCGGTGGCCCGCGCACTCGAACGCCATCGCCCGCCGCAGGTGGTGGTCGATCCGGTGATGGTGGCCACCAGCGGAGCGCGCCTGCTCGAGGCGGACGCGCTGGACGCCCTGCGCACCCGCCTGCTGCCGTTGGCCACGGTGATTACCCCCAACCTGCCCGAGGCCGAACTGCTGCTCGGCCATGGCATCGACGACGCAGCCGCGATGTCCCGGGCCGCGGCGGAACTGCGTGCGCTCGGCGCGCCGGCGGTGCTGCTCAAGGGTGGCCACCTGCCCGGCGGCAGCGACGTGATCGACGTCCTCGCCGATGCCGACGGCGAGCAGCGCACCGCGCATCCGCGCCTGCGGGTGGACGCGCACGGCACTGGCTGCACCCTGGCCTCGGCGGTCGCCGCCAACCTGGCGCGCGGGCTGCCGCTGCGCGCCGCCTGCGCCGCGGC
>JAFLEA010000056.1 GCA_017302035.1 Lysobacterales bacterium | reverse complement strand
GGGGGGGGGGCGGGGTGGGGGTCACGCTCCGGCTCTCCACCTCGCGGCGCGCGGCCTCGAGGTCCTGACGGATCGAGGGGTCGCTCGACAGGCGCAGGGCCGCCGTGAGGATGGGCACCGCGCGCTCCGGCTGGTTCGCGTTGCGCAGGGAGGTCGCCTCGTTCTGTAGCTGGACCGCCGCGCTCCGGCGCAGCGCGCGGGCGCGGGTGTGCGAGGGAGACTCCGCGAGCACCGCGTCGGTGAAGGTCTCGACGTCGTTGCCGTCGGCGTCCTTGGTGAGGCGGCCGAGGTGGTAGGCGTCGTTGGCGCGGCGCATGAGCTCCGCGATGCGGTCCTCGCGCTGCTGGGCGGGGTACCACCGCAGGAAGTACGCGGCCGAGGCCATGGCCGCGGAGGCGAAGAGCATCGACGCGAGCACGAGGATCACCGCGCGCCGCGTCGCGCCGGGGCGCTCGATGCCCTGCACCGCGTAGGCGTCTTCGGTGTACTCCCCCACGGGGTGCTCGGCCTCGCGCCGCCGCGCGCCCAGGCCCCGCGCAGCAGGCCGGGCGCGAACCAGTGGTTGCCGATCATCAGGCTCAGGGTGAGGGTGCTGACCACGACCATGCCGGTAGCCGCGCTCAGGCCGCCGAGGAAGGCGAACAGGGCCACGCCCTCCCGCCCCTGCGCGAACGGCAGCGCCAGCGCGTACATGTCCGAGGGCACCGCGCCCCCCAGCAGCGCACTGCCGGCATGGGCCAGCGGCAGGGTCGGTGCGGCGATCAGCAGCAGGTACAGCGGGAACAGCCAGCGCGCAGTGCGCACGTCGCGCTCGTCGCGGCATTCGACCACGCCGACGTGGAACTGGTGCGGCAGGATGAACATCGCCAGCGCCCCGAGCAGCACCAGCGGCAGGAAGCCGCTGGTCGGGGAAGCCTGCGGCCGCGGCGGCGGGGTGCCGGCCGGCAACGCGTCCAGCCCGAACCAGACGAACGCCCCCAGGGCCAGCATCGCCGCCAGCTTGAACACCGACTCGAACGCCATCGCCAGCACCAGCCCACGGTTGTGCTCGGCCGCGCTGGCCCGGCGGGTGCCGAACAGCATCGCGAACAGGGCCATGGCCAGGGCCACGTACAGCGCGCCGTCGCGCCAGAACGGCCCGGCGTCGGTGGCACTGCCGGTCAGGGTGGCGAAACTCATCGTCACCGCCTTCAACTGCAGGGCGATGTACGGGATCAGGCCCAGCGCCGCGACTGCGGTGACGGTCGCCGCCAGCCATGCGTCCCGGCCCAGGCGGGTGGCGATCAGGTCGGCCAGCGAGGTGGCGTTGGTCTCGCGCGCCAGCCGCACCAGCCGGACCATGAAGGCCACCGCCAGCGCGTAGAACAGGATCGCCCCGACGAAGGTCGGCGGCAGCGGCCAGCCGTAGCGCGCGGCCTGGGTGACGGTGCCGTAGAAGGTCCAGGAAGTGCAGTGCACCGCCAGCGACAGCGCGTAGACATGGTTCCAGTGGCGCGCCAGCAGTGCCGGGCGGCGCTCGCCGTAGAGCGCGGTGCCGAACATCAGCGCCAGCCACAGCAGGCCGGCCAGGGCGACCAGCCACAGGTTCAGCATGGCGCGACGATCGGCTTGGGCACAGGCTTTTCCGGCGGATGCGGCATCGGGCCAAGCATAACGCGACGGCGGCGGGCCGAAGCCCGCCGCCGTCCGCTTGCAGCCGCGAAATCGGACTCCTGCGTCAGAAGTCGTAGCGCGCCGTCAGCATGTACTGGCGCGGCGGACCGTAGAAGCCGGTCAGCACGCCCAGCGCGGTGACCAGGTTGTAGCCGGTGGTGCGATATTCCTCATCGGCCAGGTTGGTGCCCTGCAGCGAGAACGACCACGCATCGTTGTGGCGGTAGGTGACGCCGGCGCTGAGCAGTCCATAGCCAGGCTGCATGATGATCGGGCTCAGGTCGGTGGTCGGCCACACCTCGCTCTGGTAGCTGTAGGTGCCGCGGACCGAGAGGTTGCCGCCATTGGCCAGGTCGCTGCGCCACTCCACGTTCAGTGCACCCGAGAAATCGGGGGCATTGGTGAAGCGCTGCTTGTGGGCGACGTTGACCCCCCCGTCGATGAACTCGTTGTACTTGGTGTCGAGCCAGGCCAGGTTGCCGCTGATCAGCCAGTGGTCGCTGGGCAGCCACTGATACTCGGCTTCCAGGCCGTTGACGGTGCCGCGGCCGGCGTTGGTGAAGTCGCCGAAGAACTGCGGGTTGCCGGCGGCGTCGATGTACTGGGTGAACACCGACAGCTGGATGTCCTTGTACTTGTTGTGGAAGGCCGACAGGTTCAGGAACAGGCGGTTGTCGAGCAGTGCCATCTTGCTGCCGATCTCGAAGCTGTCCACGCTTTCGTCGTCGAACGGCTGGCCCGAGCGCGGCACCGCGGTGGTGTTGGCGCGGATGTTGTAGCCGCCGGACTTGAAGCCACGGCTGAACAGCGCATAGGCCATGATGTCCGAGGTGACCTGGTAGTCCAGCGACACGCGCGGCGAGACGTTCTTGAAGTTGATCGTCTTGTTGAAATTGGCCGCCACCACGCCATTGGGCTTGGTGAAGGTCGCATCCGTGTAGCCGATGTTGTGCGCGATGGCGTGCTTGTCCTCGTCGGTGTAGCGGACGCCGGCGTCCAGCTTCAGGCGCTCGGTCAGGTCGAAGGTCCAGTCGGTATACAGCGCCGCGCTCTTGGTGTTGACCACGCCCTGGGTGTCGCCGAAGCTCAGGTTGAAGAAGTTGTTCAGCACCTGGCCGCCGGCGTCGCCATTGAAGAAGTACAGGCCGGTCACGCCGCGGGCGCGACCGCCGGCGTCGTAGTTGACCTGGAGCTCGTTGCTGACCTGGCGGTCGCTGTAGAAGGCCCGGACGTCGGCGATCTTCGCCGGCAACTGGTCGAAGTCGATGCTGGTCTCGGTGTCGGATTCGCGCAGCGCAGCGACGTACTTGAAGGCCCAGTCGCCGTTCGGACGCCAGTTGACCGTGACCGAAGCGCCCTTCATCGTGGTGTCATTGACGTTGGGCATGGCACTGCGGATGTCATAGCGGCTGTCCAGCGGCTTGATCGCGGACGTCCCCGGGAACACTACATTTGCCAACGCATTGGTGTTGGGCGCCAGCATCTTGCCGCCACGCACGCCGGACTTGTCGTCCATCCAGTCCAGCGCGAACTGCACGTCGAAGTCGTCCTGGGAATACGCCCCCAGCTGCATGCGCATCGCGGTGATGTCCTTGTCGCTGACGTCGCCGCCATTGTTGTACAGGTTCTCGCCGAACCCGTCGCGGCTCATCTTGGCCACGGCCACGCGGCCGCGGACGCCGCTGTCCTTGCCGCCGATCTCGCCGCCGATCGCGGCCTTGGCGTCGAGTTGGCCGTAGTTGCCCACGGTGACGGACGCGAAACCGCTGGTCTCCTGCGGCAGGCCGCGCGAGATGTACTTGATCGCGCCGCCGATGGTGTTCTTGCCGTACAACGTGCCCTGCGGGCCGCGCAGCACCTCGATCCGCTCGACATCGAACACGTCCAGCAGGGCGCCCTGCGGACGTGCGATGTAGACGTCGTCGAGGTAGATGCCCACGCCCGGGTCCACGCCCCACAGCGGATCGGCCTGGCCGACGCCGCGGATATAGGCGGTGACCGTGCTGGTCGAGCCGCGCGCGGCATAGATGGTCAGGTTCGGGACCTGCGCGCCCAGGTCGCCCAGGTCGCGGATGTTCAGCTTGTCCAGGGTCTGGGGGGTGAACGCGGTCACCGCCACCGGCACGTCCTGCAGGGTTTCCTCGCGCTTGCGCGCGGTCACGGTGACGGTCTCCAGTTCGGTGGCCTTGGCGCCCGACCCGGACGGCGCCTCCTGCGACCAGGCCGGCATCGCCGTGGCCACCAGCACGCAACCGATCGCCAGGCTCAGATTCTTGCGCTTCATCAGTCCTCTCCTCCCGAAATGCAGGACATTGCAGCGGCAGGATGCCGCCAATGCTGCGCACCTTAGGGGGCCGGCCGGGGCGGCGGCATCGTCCGTTGGTACAGTGGGCCGGCCCCGGGGCGGTGCCGATACTGCCCGGCGACCGCCATGGGAGGCGGGCGGGGTGGGCGATGTCGTTGTTGATCGTGCTGGCGGCGCTGGCGTTCCTGATGGTGGTGGCCTACCGCGGCTACAGCGTGATCCTGTTCGCCCCGGTGGCGGCCATGGGCGCGGTCCTGCTGACCGACCCCTCGCTGGTGGCGCCGATGTTCACCGGCCTGTTCATGGAGAAGATGGTCGGCTTCCTGAAGCTGTACTTCCCGGTGTTCCTGCTGGGGGCGGTGTTCGGCAAGCTGATCGAGACCTCCGGGTTCTCCAAGTCGATCGTCGCGGCGACCATCAAGCTGGTGGGCGCCGAACGGGCGATGCTGGCGATCGTGCTGGTGTGCGCGGTGCTGACCTACGGTGGCGTGTCGCTGTTCGTGGTGGTGTTCGCGGTCTATCCCTTCGCCGCGGAGCTCTTCCGCCAGAACGACATTCCCAAGCGGCTGATCCCCGGCACCATTGCCCTGGGCGCGTTCACCTTCACCATGGACGCCTTGCCCGGCACCCCGCAGATCCAGAACATCATCCCCACCGCGTTCTTCGGCACCACCTCCTGGGCGGCGCCAGTGCTGGGCACCGTCGGCAGCGTGTTCATCCTGGCGGTGGGCATGAGCTACCTGGAGTGGCGCCGCCGCGTGGCCCTGCGCAACGGTGACGGCTACGGCACCGGGGTGGAACTGCGCAACGAGCCGGAACCGTTCCGCGGCGACCGCCTGGCCCATCCGCTGGTCGCGCTGCTGCCGCTGGTGCTGGTGGCCGTGTCCAACTTCCTGCTCACCCGGTGGATCCCGATGCTGTACGGGCCCAGTCACGAGTTCGTCCCCTCCACCATCGGCAATCCGGCGCCGGTGGTGCAGGAAGTGGCCAAGGTCGCAGCGATCTGGGCGGTCCAGGGCGCGCTGCTGATCGGGATCCTGACCGTGCTGGCCTTCGCCTGGAAGCCGGTGGCCAGCAGCTTCGCCGAGGGCACCAAGAATGCGGTCAACGGCGCCATGCTGGCGTCGATGAACACCGCCTCCGAGTACGGCTTCGGCGCGGTCATCGCCGCCCTGCCCGGCTTCCTGGTGGTGGCCAACGCGTTGCAGGCGATCCCCAACCCCCTGGTCAACCAGGCGGTGTCGATCACGGTGCTGGCCGGCATCACCGGCTCGGCCTCCGGCGGCCTGAGCATCGCCCTGGCGGCGATGGGCGACACCTTCATCGCCAATGCCCAGGCCTACGGGATCCCGATGGACGTGCTCCACCGGGTGGCGTCGATGGCCTCGGGCGGCATGGATACCCTGCCCCACAACGGCGCGGTCATCACCCTGCTGGCGGTGACCGGCCTGACCCACAAGACCTCCTACCGCGACATCTTCGCCATCACCCTCATCAAGACGGCGGCGGTGTTCTTCGTCATCGGCGTGTTCTACGCGACCGGGTGGGTCTGAGGTTCAGCCGCAATCGCCGCTGAGCAGGCGCGAGCGCCCCAGCCAGTCCTGGTCCGGGTAATAGGCGAACACGAAGGTGCCGTCGCGGATCGAGTCGATCAGTTGCCGCGCCACCTGCGGACGCACCGCCGGGCAGCCGAGGCTGCGGCCGAGCCGGCCCTGCAGCTTCGCCACGGCCGGATTCACGTACGGCGCGCCGTGGATGACGATGGCGCGTTGGCGGGCCTGGTCGTTGAAGCCCGGCTCGAGCCCGCGCAGGCGCAGCGAGTAGCCGTTGCCGCCCATGTAGGTTTCCTGGGCGGCGAACGCGCCCAGGCTGGTCATGAAGCTGCCT
Source organism: Lysobacterales bacterium (assembly GCA_017302035.1). GTDB lineage: Bacteria > Pseudomonadota > Gammaproteobacteria > Xanthomonadales > Xanthomonadaceae > Pseudoxanthomonas. The sequence continues at coordinate 10,335 of JAFLEA010000056.1, read as the reverse complement.
TCGCGGTTGGAGAAGCGGGTGGTCAGGTTCTCGCCGCTGTTGCGGCCGTGCGCCACCCATTCCTCGAACAGCAACCGTTGCCGGCCCAGGTCGAACACCCACAGCCGCGGCTCGGTGGACGGACGCGAGTAGTCGATGACGCCCAGGCGCTGCGGGTCGACGCCGAACTCCGGGTGGCGCAACGCGCAGGACATCGCCCGCGCGGCCAGTTGCAGTACCTCGCGGCTGGCTGCCGGCGCGGCTTCGGCCAGGCGTGAGGCGATTCGCTCGAGGTCGGCCGGGGCCGAAAACGCGGCGACCGCGGTGGAGGCCATGGCCGGCAATGGCGGCGGCATCGCACCATATCGGGGCGCCGGGTCGGCGATCGCCGGCAGCAGGATCGGGGCCAGGGCCAGCCAGCGGCCGGCACGGATCGGGAACGGGTTCATGCAGCGGCACATCCTGGGAACTGCCGGTCCGGCGTGGGGCCGGACCGAGCACGGCTCAGAGCATGCCGGCCGGGGCGTCGGATTCCAAGACCGGCTGCAGTTCCTGTTCATCTCCGTGGGGGCGGATCCCGGGCAGGTCGGTGACCAGCACGGTGGTTCCCGGCACCAGCACCTGGTACAGGCGTTGCGAGAAACCTTCCGGCAGCCGCAGCGGCAGGCTCGGCTGGGCCAGCAGGTCCTGGTGGGCCGGCGTCGGGGCATCGGTTGCGGCAGCCGGATCGGCCTGGCCGAGGATCGGATAGGCGGTCCAGGTCCGCGCCGGCTGGGTCGGGTCGAGCAGGCTGGCGCCCTGACCGGCACCCTCGCCCATCACGAACAGGGTGGTGCCATGGAACGGGGGCTGCCCCGGCGGCAGTTCCAGCGGCGCCTCGCCGATCGGCACGCCGGCGCGCAGGACGTAGATGCGCTGATCGGCCAGGCTGACCACCACGCCCACCTGCCCCTCCGGCGCGACCGCATCGTCCCAGCGGTAGCCCTGACCGCCCTCTTCCGGCGCCGCCAGCGGCAGGCCCTGGGCGCTCACCGGCGCCAGCACCGCCGGGTACACCAGGGTGGTCGGCGCGGCGCGCGCGTCGCTCACCACCACGGTATCGCCGGTGCGGGTGATGCCGTACACCTTGGCCGCGAAGGCCTGCGGCAGGCGCACGCAGCCGTGCGAGGCCGGGTAGCCGGGCAGCGCGCCGCCATGCAGGGCGATGCCGTCCCAGGTCAGCCGCTGCATGTACGGCATCGGCGCGTTGTTGTAGAGGTTGGACTTGTGGTCCTTGTTCTTCTGCAGGATCGTGAATACCCCGGTCGGGGTCTCCTTGCCCGGCTTGCCCGAACTGATCGTGGACATGCCGATCGCGATGCCGTTGCGGTACACGTAGGCCAGTTGCTGGTCGAGGCTGACCACCAGCACCACCGGCCCTTCCGGGGCGATTTCAGGATGCCAGAGGAACTCGCCCGGCTTGAGGTCGAGCGGGCCGCGCGGCGCCTCCCCGGCCATGGCCGCGGTCGCCAGCGGCAGCAGCAGGAACAGGACCAGGCGCGTCACGCGATGCAGCAGGCCTGGGGAAAATGCAGCTGTGTTCGGGCACGGCATGAGAAGGGTTCCGGGGTGCGGGGGCGCCGCCAGCGGTCGCGGCGGCCAATCATAAGCGGGCGGGCGGCGGGCGTGCCGGACGAGGGCCCGGCGCAGGCGCGTGCCGCCCGCCTCCGATCGGCGCCACGTCCGGGATCGCCTCATCCCTGGTTGCAGGTGCCGACGGTCAGTCGGCCCCTGGACCCAGCAGATGCGCGCGCAACGCCGCGTAGTCGGGCGGCATCGGCTCGGCATGCGCCGGTCGCGCCAGCAGTTCCGCCAGTGCCGGCGGCACCGGCACCGGCTGGCCGAGCAACGGCTCGACCACCGACTCGAACTTGGCCGGGTGCGCGGTGGCGGCCACTGCCCAGTCGCCTCCCGCGCCCTGGGCGCGCAGCGTCTCCAGCACCCGCACCGCGGTGGCGGTGTGCGGACAGAACACCTCGCCATGGCGCTCCCAGCGCTGGCGGATGGCGGCGCGGATGGCGGCGTCGTCCACCGCCTGCGCGGTGAAGGCCGCGCGCAACGCCGCATCGTCGCCGGCGTACAGCCAGCGCAGGCGCTCGAAGTTGCTGGGGGCACCCACGTCCATCGCATTGGCCAGGGTGGCCACGCTCGCGCGCGGAGCGTAGTCCCCGCCGGCGAAGTATTCCGGCAGCACCCGGTTGGCGTTGGTCGCCAGGACGATCCGGCCCAGCGGCACGCCCAGCGCGCGAGCCAGGATCGCGGCCAGCGCATTGCCGAGGTTGCCGGTGGGGATGACGACATCCAGCACCCGCCCGCTCGCGGCATGGTGGCCCAGCGCCGCGTGCGCGTAGTAGCTCATCTGCGGCAGCAACCGGCCCAGGCTGATGCTGTTGGCCGAACTCAGCGGCACTTGCGCCTGCAACCGGGCATCGTTGAGCGCGCGCTTGACCAGCGCCTGGCAGTCGTCGAAGGAGCCGGCCACGCGCAGCGCAACCACATTCCCGCCGAAACAACCCAACTGGTGGGCCTGCCGCGGCGAAACCCGCCCGTCCGGATACAGCACCACCACCCGCAGTCCCGGCTGGCCGTGGAACGCGGCGGCCACCGCCGCGCCGGTGTCGCCCGAGGTCGCCACCAGGATGGTCAGCGGCGCATCGGCACCACGGCGGATCCGCGCCAGTGCGGCGGCGAGGAAGCGCGCGCCGACATCCTTGAACGCGGCGGTCGGGCCGTGGAACAGTTCCAGCACGTGGTCGCCGGGCGTGGCCAGCGGCTTGAGCGGCACCGGGAAGTCGAGGGCCTCGGCGCAGATCGCCGCCAGTTCCGGCGCCAGCGCATCGCCCTCGAAGAACGGGGCCAGCAATGCGGCGGTGGTCGCGGCCAGGCTGGCGCCGGGTTGCAGCTTGCGCGGGCCCGGCAGCCGTTCGGGAACGTACAGGCCGCCGTCCGGCGCCAGCCCTGCGGCGATGGCGCCGCTGAGCGTGGCGGCGGGTACGTCGTTGCGGGTGGAGACGAACTTCATCGCGATTCCGGGTATTGGTTTCAGAGCCCCGCTCCCTGCGGGAGAAGGGGGAAGCAGCTACAGCAGATGCGCGCCCGGGCTGTCGATCGGCGATACCCAGGCCTGGCTGTCGAAGCCGGCGCCCGCGAACGCCGCCTGCACCGCCGGCGCCGCGGCCCGGGCACGTTCGCGCGATTCGAACCAGGCGAACACGCTCGGCCCCGCGCCGGAGATGCTGGCACCCATCGCCCCGGCTTCCAGTGCCGCCGCCTTGGCCGCGTCGAATCCCGCGATCAACGGCGCCCGGCGCGGTTCGACCAGCACGTCGCGCAGGCCGGCCCGGACCAGTTCCGGGTCGCCGGCATGGCAACCGGCCAGGACCAGCGCCAGGTTCGCGCTCTGGGCGACGAATTCCTTCAGCGCGTAGTTCCCTTGCAACGCCTCGCGCGCACGACGGGTCTCCAGCACCGCGTCCGGATGCACCAGCAGGCTGTGCCAGGCCCCGGGCACCGGGATCGGCACCAGCCGGTCGGCAGTGGCCAGCACCAACCCGCCCAGCAGCATCGGCCCCAGGTTGTCGCCGTGGCGCCCGCCGCTGGCCACCGCCTCGCCGGCCAGCGCGAACGGATACAGCGCCTGCCGCGACAGCGGCACCTCCAGCAACGCGTTCGCGGCCACCAGCGCGGCCACGCACGAAGCCGCCGACCCCCCCATGCCCGAACCCAATGCGATGCCCTTGTCGATCTCGACCTCGAAGCCGAACGGCAGTGCCAGCGCCTCGCGCATGGCGATCAGCGCCGCGCCGGCGGTGTTGCGCGCCGCCTCGGTCGGCAGCGGGAACGGCGCGCCGCGGATCGCCGCCACCCGTACCTCGGGCGCGGCGATGCGGCGCACGCCGACGGTATCGCCGACCCCCGCCAGCGGATGGCCGAGGATGTCGAAGCCCACGCCCACGTTGCCCACCGAGGCCGGCGAGAAGGCCACGGCCTGCCGCTGCAACGCGACCTGCGCGCGCGCCGCCGGATCGTCGATCGCTGCGCTCACAGCCGCGCCCCGCGGCCGGCGGCCACCCGCAACAGATCGGCGAACACACCGGCGGCGGTGACCTCGGGACCGGCGCCCGGCCCCTGCACGATCAGCGGGTTGGCGCAGTAGCGGCGGGTGGTGAACTGGACGATGTTGTCGGTCAGGCTCAGGTTGGCGAAGGCGTGCTCCCGCGGCAGCTCGACCAGGCCGACGCTGGCGCGACCCTGGGCATCGAGCCGGGCCACGTAGCGCAGCACCTTGCCCGCCGCGCGCGCCGCGGCCAGCCGCGCCGCGAACGCGGCGTCGACCTCGCCCAGGCGCGCCATGAAGTCCTCCACGCTGGCCTGGCGCAGCGCCTCCGGCACCAGGCTCTCCACGTGCACGTCCTCCAGGCTCAGTTCGCGCCCGGCTTCGCGCGCCAGGATCACCAGCTTGCGCGCCACGTCGGTGCCGGACAGGTCGTCGCGCGGATCGGGCTCGGTATAGCCCAGCGCGCGCGCTTCGGCCACCAGGTGCGAGAACGGCACGCTGCCGTCGTACTTGTTGAACAGCCAGGCCAGGGTGCCGGAGAAGATGCCCTCGATCGAAGTCACGTGATCGCCGGTGTCGAGCAGGTCGCGCAGGGTTGAGATCACCGGCAGCCCGGCGCCGACCGTGGCCTCGTAGCGGAAGCGCGCACCGCTGGCATCGGCCGCCTCGCGGATGGCGCGGTAGCGCGGCAACGGGCCGGCGCCGGCCTGCTTGTTCGGGGTGACCACGTGGATCCCGGCGGCCAGCCACTGCGGGTAGCGATCGGCCACGTCCGGGCTGGCGCTGCAGTCGACGATCACCATGTGCGGCAGGTGCGAATCGAGCAGTTGCGCGGTGAAGCGGTCCAGGTCGACCGGCTCGTTCGCCGCCCGGAAGCGGGCGCGCCAGTCGCCCTCGATGCCGCGCGGTTCCAGCAGCTGCCGGCTGCGCGAGGCGATCGCGCGCAGGCGCAGGTCCAGGCGGGTGCGCTCGAGCAGGCCGTCGCGCGCGCCCAGCAACTGGTCGAGGAAGGCCGCGCCCACGTTGCCCGGCCCGATCACGCCCACTGCGAAGGTCTGCGGCGACAGGTAGAACCCGGCGTGCGCGGCGCGCAGGGCGCGGGTCGCGTCGGCGCTGTCGATCGCCACCGAGATGTTGCGCTCGGACGAGCCCTGGGCGATGGCGCGGATGTTCACCTGGGCCCGGCCCAGCGACTCGAACAGGCGCGCGGCCACGCCCGGCTGCCCGGCCATGCCGTCGCCGACCGCGGCCAGCACGCTGATCCCCGGCACCTGCTGCACGCGCTGGACCTGGCCGACCACCAGTTCGTGGGCGAAGGCGTTGACCAGCGCCGCTTCGGCGCGGTCCGCGTCGGCCTGCTTGACCACGCAGCAGATCGAATGCTCGGAGGAGCCCTGCGAGATCATCACCACCGAGACCTTGGAATTGCGCAGCGCGGCGAACACCCGCTCGGCGGTGCCCGGCACGCCGATCAGGCCGGTGCCCTCCAGGTTCACCAGGGCCAGGTCCGGGCTCAGGGTCAGGCCCTTCACCGGGCCGCCGGCGTCGCGCTCGGCGGTGATGCGGGTGCCCGGATGCTCGGGATGGAAGGTGTTGCGGATGATGATCGGCAGGGCGCGCTCGATCGCCGGCGACATGGTCTGCGGATGCACCACCTTGGCCCCGAAGTAGGCCAGTTCGCAGGCCTCGTCGTAGCTGAGGCAATCCAGCTGCACCGCCTCGGGCACGACCCGCGGATCGGCCGAGAGCACCCCGTCCACGTCGGTCCAGATGTGCAGTTCGTCGGCATCGAACAGCGCGGCGAAGATTGCGCCGGAATAGTCGCTGCCGTTGCGGCCCAGGGTGGTGATCCGGTCCTGCCCGTCGCGGGCGACGAAGCCGGTGGCCACCACTCGCCGCTGCGGATGGGTCTGGCGCCAGTGCGCCAGGCGTTGCGCGCTGCGCTCCCAGTCCACGTCCACGCCCAGTTCGCCGTGGCTGACCACCAGCACCTCGCGCGCATCCAGCACCGCGCAGTCCACGCCCAGGGTGCGCAGGTGCTCCCCCAGCAGCTGCGCCGAGCAGACCTCGCCCAGCCCCTGCACCCGCTGCAGCACCTCCGCCGGCAGGCCGCCGATCACGCCCAGCGCAGACAGCACCTGGGACAGTTCCTCGAAGCGCTGGTCCAGCCATTCCACGGTCGGCCCGGAGTATTCGCCGAGCAGCGCCACCGCCGCGCCGCGATGGCGCGCGCGCAGTTCGTGCCAGCGTTCCCGCCATTCCGGCTGGAGGTTGCCGGCGCCGGCATCCGCGGCGCCCGCGGCCTGGGCCAGGTCGATCAGCGCGTCGGTCACGCCCTTCATCGCCGAGACCACGGTCACCTGGACCGCCTCGTCGCGCGCCAGCAGCAACCGCGCCACGTGGCGATAGCGTTCGGCATCGGCGACCGAGGTGCCCCCGAACTTGTGCACCACGGTGCGCGCGGACGCGTCCGGGGCGGCGGCGGGGAGCGGGACTTGCAAGGCGGGCGACGACATGGAGGACCTCGTGGTTGAGGCCCCGCGTGGATCGAGTCGTGGGTCGGGGACCGCCCCGCTCCCTGATCCAGGTGCGGGGCCGTGGGTTCGCGGGCTACGCGAGTACGACTGGCCGCACCGGGCGGGTGGTACCGGTGGTGGTAATGATGGTCATGCCCATCGCCATGGCATGGCCGGGCATCGACCGGAGCGGCCGGGGTGCGCGGACGGTGGCGTTGGGCATCGACATGGAAGCCAAGAGGACACGATGGCGCGGAAGCTGTCAAGCGCTGCAGCGCAACATCGGCGGGGTTTTTTCGTTGCCGGAGAAACAGTTGCCGGATCCCGCACCGCGAGCGCGGCCGCGCCAGCGGCGGCCCGGCGCGGGGCCGGAGGCTGCGGGGCGCGCCCGATCCGGCCCGGCGGGGTCGCCAACGGACTGGGCCTCCGGCGGATGGCGGCCCCGACACGATTCGAACGTGCGACCTTCCCCTTAGGAGGGGGACGCTCTATCCAACTGAGCTACGGGGCCACGGCCGCGGCGATTGTCGCACGGGGCCCGGTGGCGGCCAATGCCGCGGCCCACCGCTGCGCCCGGCGTCAAGCCGTGCTTTGCTAGAATTGCGGTTTGTCCCCCGCCATGCCGTGGCCCGGTTCGATCCACGATCCGGCACCGCCGGCCAGCCTTCCCTCCAGGAGTTCCCATGTCCGCTTCCCTGCTCCAGGCCCTGGGCCTGAGTGCCAGCAATTCCGGCACCTACCTCGGCGACGGCCGCTGGTCCGACGCCACCGGCGCCGGCGTCCTGCACCCGGCCAACCCGACCACCGGCGAAGTCATCGCCGAAGTCCGGGCCAGCACCGAAGCCGACTACGAAGCGATCATCGCCCGCGCCCAGGCCGCGTTCGGCGAGTGGCGCACGGTGCCGGCGCCGCGCCGCGGCGAGGCCATCCGCCTGTGCGGCGACGCACTGCGCCGGAACAAGGACGCGCTCGGCTCGCTGGTCGCGCTGGAGATGGGCAAGAGCAAGGCCGAGGGCGACGGCGAAGTGCAGGAGATGATCGACATCGCCGACTTCGCGGTGGGCCAGAGCCGCATGCTCTACGGCTACACCATGCATTCGGAGCGTCCCGGCCACCGCATGTACGAGCAGTACCACCCGCTGGGCCTGGTCGGCATCATCAGTGCATTCAACTTCCCGGTCGCGGTGTGGGCGTGGAATTCGTTCCTGGCCGCGATCTGTGGCGACGTGTGTATCTGGAAGCCGTCCAACAAGACCCCGCTGACCGCCATCGCCTCGATGAAGATCTGCAATGCGGCGCTGCAGGAAGGCGGCTTCCCGGACATCTTCTTCCTGTTCAACGACGCCGGCACCGCGCTGTCGGAGAAATTCGTCGACGACCCGCGGGTGCCCCTGATCAGCTTCACCGGCTCGACCCAGATCGGCCGCACCGTCAACGAGAAGGTCGCCCGCCGCCTGGGCCGCTGCCTGCTGGAGCTGGGCGGCAACAACGCGATCATCCTGGACGAAACGGCCGACCTGAAGCTGGCCATCCCCGGCATCGTGTTCGGCGCGGTCGGCACCGCCGGCCAGCGCTGCACGACGACCCGGCGCCTGATCGTGCACGAGTCCATCTACGACGGCGTGCTGGAGACCCTGGTCAAGGCCTACCAGCAGGTCGAGGGCAAGATCGGCGATCCGCTGGACAAGGCCAACCTGATGGGCCCGCTCAACAGCGCCGGCGCCGTGCAGCAGTTCCTGGACAGCGTGGCCAAGGCCAAGGCCGCCGGCGGCACCGTGGTCACCGGCGGCACGGCACTGACCGATCGTCCGGGCCACTTCGTCCTGCCGACCATCGTCACCGGGCTGAAGAACTCCGACGCGGTCGTGCAGCACGAGACCTTCGCCCCGATCCTGTACGTGATGAAGTACTCGACCCTGGACGAGGCCATCGGGATGCAGAACGGCGTGCCGCAGGGCCTGTCGTCCTCGATCTTCACCACCAACCTGAAGGCGGCCGAGCGCTTCCTGTCCCCGGCCGGCAGCGACTGCGGCATCGCCAACGTGAACATCGGCACCTCCGGCGCGGAGATCGGCGGCGCCTTCGGCGGCGAGAAGGAGACCGGCGGCGGTCGCGAGTCCGGCTCGGACGCGTGGAAGGTGTACATGCGCCGGCAGACCAACACGATCAACTACTCCGACTCGCTGCCGCTGGCGCAGGGCATCAAGTTCGACCTGTGAGCGGACCCCGGTCCGCGCCGGGATGGCCTGAGCGCGGTCCACCCGGCGTTCTGGAAGAATCGACCGCCGCCGGCGCGCACGCTCCCCATGCCCGCCGGGTGCCGCACCCACCCATCCCCAGGATCCGCCCATGAACTCGATCCGCAAGACCAGCAACCTCGCCATCACCAGTCTCGTCTCCGGGATCCTGGGCTGGACCCTGTTGCCCTTTCTCGGCGCGATCGTGGCGGTGATCACCGGGCACATGGCCCGTAGCGAGATCCGCAAGAGCAACGGCGAACTGGACGGCGACGGCCTCGCCGTGGCCGGCCTGGTGCTGGGCTGGCTGTCGCTGGCGCTGGTCGTGGTGGGCGTGTTCATCCTGTTCGCCTTCCTGGGCGGGATCGCCTGGCTGGTGAGCCTCAACGCCTGAGCCGCACCGCACGATGTATTCACTGGCCCGCCCCTTCCTCTTTGGCCTGGACGCCGAGCGCGCGCACCAGGCCGGGCTGAAGGCTCTGGACCTGGCCTTTCGCAGCGGCTGCATCGGCCTGGTCGCCGGGCCGCGCCCGGCGCCGCTGCCGACCCGGGCGCTGGGCCTGACCTTTCCCAATCCGGTCGGCCTGGCCGCCGGCCTGGACAAGAACGGCGAACACATCGATGCGCTGCTGGCGCTGGGCTTCGGCTTCGTCGAGGTCGGCACCGTCACTCCGCGCGCGCAGCCCGGCAATCCGAAGCCGCGCATGTTCCGGCTGGTGGGCGACGAGGCGCTGATCAACCGGCTCGGCTTCAACAACGCCGGCGTCGAGGCCCTGGTGCGCAACGTCGAGCGCGCCCGGCGCGACGGCGATGGCCTGCTGGGCATCAACGTCGGCAAGAACAAGGACACGCCCAACGCGGATGCGGCCGACGACTACGTGTACTGCCTTGAGCGGGTCTACGCGCTGGCCGACTACGTCACCGTCAACATCTCCTCGCCCAATACCGCCGGCCTGCGCGAACTGCAGGAGGAGCAATCGCTGCGGCGCCTGGTCGGCAGCCTGCGCGAGGCCCAGGAACGCCTGGCCGCGACCCATGGCAAGCGCGTGCCGGTACTGGTCAAGATCGCGCCGGACCTGAACGACGCCGACATCGACGCCGCCGCGCGGGTGCTGTCCGACCTGGAGGTGGACGGCGTGGTGGCGACCAACACCACGGTCGCCCGCACCTCCGTGCAGAGCCACCGCCACGCCGGCGAGAGCGGTGGCCTGTCCGGCGCGCCGCTGATGGGCCAGTCCACCCTGGTGCTGCGCCGGATGCGCGCGCGCCTGCCCGAGTCGATCCCGCTGGTCGGCGTGGGCGGCATCCTTTCCGGCGCCGACGCGGTGGCCAAGATGGCCGCCGGCGCCAGCCTGGTGCAGTGCTACACCGGCCTGGTCTACCGCGGCCCGGAACTGGTCGCCGAATGCGTCGAGGCGGTACGCCGGCGCAAGGAGTCGCCGAGCGGCGGCACGGCCGGTCGCGCATGAGCGCAGCGCCCGCGACCGCCCCGGCCACCGGGGCGCCG
>JAFLEA010000055.1 GCA_017302035.1 Lysobacterales bacterium | reverse complement strand
CGGTGCTTTACGGCGCGCCGTGGCCGTGGCGCCGCGCCGCCGTTGATCTGGCGCAAGGGCTATCGGCCGCCGCTGCCCGAAAGTGCGCCCACGCCCACTTTCGAGGCTTGGCCGGTGCGCCCGGACCCACCGAGACCTCGCAGCCGGTCCGGATGGCCGGATCGGCCGGGCGACGGAGGGGCCTCGAGCCGATTCGCATGGGATCAATGCAACTCGTCGAAAGTCGCCAGGATGGCGCCACGGTGCTGGCCGAAAGGGCCCTGCGTCCGCCCGAAACCCTGACCGCCGGGGTCCGCCGACCTGCGCGCAGCACGGAGTCCCTGATGCCCGACGCCCGCATCTGGAACCAGCTTCTCGGTGGGCCCGCGCTCAGCGGCACCGAGCTGGCGGCGCTCACGGCCATGGCGCGGCCGCGCTTCGTGCCCCAGGGCGGCATCGTCTTCACGCAGCAGGAAGCGGCCCGTTCGCTGGTGTTCGTGCGGGATGGCGACGCGGCGCTGGGCTATTGCACGCATGACGGGCAGTTCCGCATCGAGCGTCCGGTGCGCGGCCCCGGCTGGCTCGACCAGAGCTCGGCCTGGATCGACGTGGCACACCCGATCGACGCACGTGCCGTCAGCCCGCTGGTGGTGGTGGACCTGCCGCGTGACGACCTGCAGGCCCTGATGGGCAGCCAGCCGTTGCTGGCGCGCCGCCTGATCGCCAGCATGGCCGCCAGCGACGGCGGCGTGGAGTTCCGCCTTACCAGCTTGCGCCCGATCCGCCCGGCCAACATCGCCGACCCCTGGGAACGCCAGGCGCTGGAGCGCTTCGAGCGGGGCGAGGTGGAGACCACCGGCGTGGTGCATGACCCGCGGGGCGAGATGCTGCGCTACATGGCGCCCCTGAAGGTGCAGGAGAGCTGCCTCACCTGCCACGCCAAGCAGGGCTACAAGCTCGGCGACGTCCGCGGCGGCATCAGTGTCACCCAGCGCTTCGCGCCCATCGAGGCAACCACCCGCGCCGGCATCCGCCAGACGATCTTTGCCCACGGAGCCGCGTTTGCGGTGGTCTTCCTGGGGGGCTGGGCCCTGCTGGAGGTGCTGCGCCGGCGCTGGCTGGAGCTGGACGGCAAGATTGGCGAACTCGAAGCCGCCCACAGCCAGCTCCTGCAGTCCGAGAAGATGGCCTCCATCGGCGTGCTGGCGGCGGGCGTGGCCCACGAGATCAACAATCCGGTGGGCTTCGTCAGCTCCAATCTGAGCACGCTGAAGGACTACAACGCGTCGATGATCGCCCTGCTGGAGCGCTGCCGTGCCGGTGAGGCCAGCGCGGCGGATTTCGATGCGGTCGAGTTTGATTACCTGAAGGACGACATCCCGGCCCTGATCGGCGAAACCCGCGACGGGCTCGACCGGGTGCGCAAGATCGTGGCCGATCTGAAGGATTTCTCCCGCGTCGACCGGGCCGAGTGGCAGGAGGCCGATCTCAATGCCGGCATCGACTGCACCCTCAACGTGGTGTGGAACGAGCTCAAGTACAAGGCCGAGGTGGTGCGCGACTACGACCCGGCGCTACCCCGCGTGCCCTGCCTGCCGGCACAGATCAACCAGGTGGTGATGAACCTGCTGATCAACGCCGCGCAGGCCATCACCGAGCGTGGCACCATCACCGTGCGCAGCGGCCACGACGCCCAGTGGGCGTGGATCGAGGTGGCCGACACCGGCGTGGGCATGCCGCCCGAGGTCCAGCGACGCATCTTCGATCCTTTCTTCACCACCAAGCCGGTGGGCAAGGGCACCGGCCTGGGCCTGTCGATCTCCTACGACATCGTCGCCCGCCACGGCGGCCGCATCGACGTGACGAGCGCGCCGGGCGCGGGGACGACCTTCCGGGTCAGCCTGCCGCTGGCGGGCAGGCCGACCGGGGCGGCTTAGCGCAGCTCGAAGGTGGCTTTCAGCCAGAGGGTGCGCCCCGGCTCGTTCACCCGCGTGGTCTGGGTGAAGCCGCCGATGCTGGCGCCGCCGCGGCTGATGAACTCGGCGTAGGTCTTGTCGAACAGGTTGTCGATGCCGGCGCTGATGAGCGTGCCCTTGGCCGGGCGGTAGCCGCCATTGATCGAGAAGATCGCAAAGCCCGCCGAGCTGCCGATGTCCTGCCCGACGATGTTGCCGTAGTTGGTGTCGTAGCGTTTCTGGCCCTGCACCAGGCGCAGCAGCGCGCCGCCGCTCCAGGTGCGGTCGTCGTAGCCTGCGCCCAGGCGGGCCTCCAGCGGGGCGATCTGCGACAGCGGCTTGCCGGTGGAATCGTTCTCGCCGTGGGTCCAGGCGAGGGTGGCGTAGGTCTGCCAGAAGGTGGCGAGGCGATAGCTCAGGTCGCCTTCGAGGCCGTAGGTGGTGGCGTCGATGTTGGTGGCGTCGCTGGCGTAGGCGTCGATCCGGCGGATCTGGATGAAATCCTTGTGCTTGGCGTAGAAGGCCGAGACGGACGCCCGCAGCGGCCCGGCGGCGTAGATGGCGCCGGTGTCGAGCTGGGTGGTCTTTTCAGGCTTGAGCAGGAAGGTCGACGCGCTGCCGGTGGCCATGGCGGTGGCGGCAGGCGACTTGTTGCGTTCCCAGTAGTCGGCGGCCCGTTCGCTGTGGCCGAGGCCGGCGAAGAGGGTGGTGGTCGGGGCGTAGGCGTTCTCCCAGCGGACGAAACCGGCCTTGAGGGTGTCCTTGGCGGTCTGGCCGGAGGTGCTGCGGCCGGAGCGCTTGTCTTCGGCCTCGTTGAAGTCGATGCGTGCGCCGCCCAGCAGGCGGTGGGTGGCGTCGAGTTCATGGGCGGCTTCGGCGAAGGCGCCCCAGCTGGAGAATTGCATGTCGGCCACCCGCGGCTTGCTGGCGTAGCTGGCGACGGCGGCGCCGCTGGCGGTGCGCAGGGTGTGCTCGTTGCGCTGGAAGTCCAGCCCGGTTTCGAGGCTGGTGCGGGGCGACAGATCCAGCGTTGCGGCGATGCGCCCGCCCTGGGTCTGGCGATCCGGGTTGCTCACCATCTTCATCATCGGGGCCGTGCGCAGGGTGTAGTTGTCCATCACGTGGTCCACGTAGTTGTGATAGACCTGCGCTTCCAGCTTGGCCAGCAGCGGGCTGATGCGCTGCTTCTCGAACTTCAGCCCGACGTTGGTGCGATCGAACTTGACCCCGTCCATCGTCCGGTCGGCATAGGCGGCGCGGCCGTCGCTGCGGGCAAAGGTGAGTTCGAGGCGGGTGTCGGCGTCGGGCGTCCAGCCCAGGGCGCCGTTGGTGCTCCAGCGGTCGTAGGCCGAATGCACGCTGCGGCCCTTGCCGTCGCGGTAATCCTGGGCGTGGGAATGGGTGCCGGTGATCTCGCCGTAGAAACGCTCGTTGCCGACGCCGGCCTCGAACACCTGGTCGTTGCGCCCGAAGTTGCCCACCAGCAGGCTGGCGTCGGCATAGGCGGAGTAGCCGCTGCGGACCTTGGGGTTGCGCTCGAAGAGCACCACGCCGGCGCTGTTGCCGGGGCCGTACTTGACGGTCTGCGGGCCCTTCAGCACGGTGATGCGGTCGAAGGCTTCGGGGAAGACGTAGGCGGTGGGCGGGTCCATCCGCATGCCGCAGCCGCCGAGGATCATCTCGCCGTCGAGCAGGATGCCCAGCCGCGAGGCGGCCATGCCGCGGAACACCGGGTCGCCGTCGGTGCCGCCCTTGCGGATCACCGAGAAGCCGGGGATGTTCTTGAGGTAGTCGGCGCCGTCATGGGCCGGCACCGGCTGGCGCGGCGTGCTGGGGCGTACCGTCTTGCGCGTGCCGAACAGCAGGAAGATCGGCACGCCCAGGTAGGGAAAGGCCGCGATGCCCAGCACCCAGGCCAGTGCCGCGTAGGGGTGGCGCCGCTGCTGGCGTGCTCGCGTGGTGATGACGTAGACCAGCAGGCCGGCGGCCACGAAGGCGGCGTGCTCCAGCGGGCTGAGGGCGGGCAGGCGGATCATGCGGAGCGCGTCACGGGTATCGGTGTGCTCTAAAAAAGATAGCTTGTGGCGCACGGCGGGTGCGGCCGGCGGTCACAAATGAGCCGGATTATGCGGTGTGGCGGGGTGTGCGCGGGGCGCGGGTTGTCCCCGTGGTGCCGCCTGTTGGCTATCAAATCAGGAGCTGCTGACGCAATCCTGGTGAGCGCTGGCGCTGCAAAACATTCTGATCCCGGCGGCGTGGCCAGGCACCGATAATCACCCCATGTCCAGCCCCAAAGTGTTGTTCGGCTTTCATGCCGTCGGCGTGCGCCTGAAGACCGCGCCCGCGTCCGTCATCGAGCTCTACGTCGATCCCACGCGGCGCGATGCCCGCATGAAGCAGTTCCTGGCCCGCGCCGCCGAAGCCGGCGTGCGTGTGATCGAGGCCGACGGCCCGCGCCTGCTGCGGCTGTGCGGCGGCGCCGGCCACCAGGGCGTGGTGGCGCGCGTGCAGGCCATCGAGCAGACGCATTCGCTCGACGACCTGCTGGACGGCCTGAGCGAGCCGCCGCTGCTGCTGGTGCTCGACGGCGTGACCGACCCGCACAACCTGGGCGCCTGCCTGCGCGTGGCCGACGGCGCCGGCGCGCAGGCGGTGATCGCCCCCAAGGACCACGCCGCCGGCATCAACGCCACCGTGGCGAAGGTGGCCAGCGGCGCGGCCGAAACGGTGCCCTACTTCATGGTCACCAACCTGGCGCGCACGCTGGGCGAGCTGAAGGAGCGCGGCATCTGGGTCATCGGCACCTCGGACGACGCGCCGCGGACGCTGTACCAGGCCGACCTGAAGAGCCCCTGCGCCCTGGTGCTGGGCGCCGAGGGCCCCGGCATGCGCCAGCTCACGCGCAAGAGCTGCGACCTGCTGGTGCGCATCCCCATGCGCGGCGCGGTGGAGAGCCTGAACGTTTCGGTCGCCAGCGCCGTCTGCCTGTACGAGGCGCGCCGCCAGCGCGGCTGAGCCGGCCGCGACGCGGCGGGTCTCGGGTCGGGATCAACCCCGCACAAACCCGATGCGGGAAGCTGCCGATGCGCGCAGTGCAGGCGCTCGGCTACCTTCGGGCGGTCATGCGTTCCAGCGTTTCTTCGGCCCCGTCGGCTCCCGCCGCGCTCTCGCGCCGCCGCATCCTGCACCTGGGCGCGGCCGGCCTGCTGGCGGTGCGCTACTCGGGCTGGGACCGGCTGCTGTACGTGCTGGCGGCCCTGCCGCTGGGCTACGGCCTGCTGCGCCTGCTGGCCGCCCGCGGCGGGAGCGGGATGCTCGCCGCGGTCGCCGCCGACCTGCATGCGATGCCCAAGACCATGCGCCGGCTGGCGGTGGTGCAATTCTTCTCCTGGTTCGGCTTGTTCTGCATGTGGATCTATGCCACCGCTGCGGTGACCCGGGTCCACTACGGCACCACCGACACCGCCTCGGCGGCGTGGAACGACGGCGCCAACTGGGTCGGGGTGCTGTTCGCCGCCTACAACGGTTTCGCCGCGCTGGCGGCCATCGCGATCCCGGCGATGGCGCGCCGCCTGGGCCTGCGCGGCAGCCACCTGCTCAACCTGTGGCTGGGCGGCGCCGGGTTGCTGTCGATGGCTTTCATCCGCGACCCGCAATGGCTGCTGCTGTCGATGGTCGGGGTGGGCTTCGCCTGGGCCTCGATCCTGTCGCTGCCCTACGCGATGCTGTCCGACAGCCTGCCGGCGGCGAAGATGGGCGTGTACATGGGCATCTTCAATTTCTTCATCGTCATCCCGCAACTGGTCGCGGTGAGCACCCTGGGCGTGCTGCTGTCGCGGGCGTTCGACGGCGAGCCGATGCGGGTGCTGATGCTCGGCGGCGCCTGCTTCATCGTCGCCGGTGCCTGTGCGCTGTGGGTGACCTTGCCCGGCCCGGCAGCCGGCGGATCCGTTCCCGAAGGAGAGTGAGACATGCGTCATCGCCTTGGCCCGCTCGCCGCGACATTGCTCTGCCTGGCCGGTGCGCATGCCGGCGCGGCGGAGGTTCCCGGCGGCGACCTGTACGGAACCCTGGAACCGTTCGCCGCGCACGCGGTGTACTTCGTGGTCACCGACCGCTTCGTCAACGGCGATCCGGGCAACGACCACCGCGACCAGGGCGGCCGGCATCCGACCTTCGACCTGCCGGTGCATTGCCGGGACGGGATCGACGGCAACATCGGCTACCTGGGCGGGGACTTCCGCGGCGTGCTGGAGAATGCCGGCTACATCCGCGACCTGGGCTTCGGCGCGGTCTGGATCACCCCGATCGTGGACAACCCGGACGAGGCCTTCACCGGCGGCGACCCGGTGTCCTGCGGCAGTTCGCTCACCGACCGCGGCAAGACCGGCTACCACGGCTACTGGGGGGTCAACTTCTACCGCCTGGACGAGCATCTGCCCAGCCCGGACCTCGATTTCCGCGCGTTCACCGCCGGCATGCGCCAGGCCGGGCTGCTCACCGTGCTGGACATCGTCGGCAACCACGGTTCGCCGGCGTGGACCATGCCGGAGCGCCAGCCGATGTTCGGCCAGGTGTTCGATGCGGACGGGACGCTGGTCGCCGACCACGAGAACCTGCCGCCGCAGAAACTCGACCCGAAGCACAACCCGCTGCATCGTTTCTACAATGCCACCGGGCCGGTGGATGCGGCGCAGGGTTCGATCTTCGACGGCAACCTGGCCCAACTGGCCGACTTCGACCCGGACAACCCGGACGTGCTCGACTACCTGGCCGGTGCCTACGAACAGTGGATCGAACAGGGCGCCGACGCCTTCCGGATCGACACCATCGGCTGGATGCCGGGTCGCTTCTGGCAAGCTTTCAGCGACCGCATCCGCGCCGCGCACCCGGCTTTCTTCATGTTCGGCGAGGCCTTCGACTACGACGCGAGCAACATCGCCGTGCATACCCGGCCGGGCCACGGCCAGGTGAGCGTGCTGGACTTCCCGCTGAAGGCGGCGATGGACGAGGTGTTCGCCCGCGGTGCCGGCTACGAGCGCCTGGCCGAGCCGCTGCACCTGCTCGGCGGGCCGTACGCGAACCCCTACGAACTGATGACCTTCTACGACAACCACGACATGCCGCGCATGGACGCCAGCGACGACGGCTTCGTCGATGCGCACAACTGGCTGTTCACCGCGCGCGGGATCCCGGTGGTCTACTACGGCTCCGAGACCGGGTTCATGCGCGGCCGCGGCGAGCATGCCGGCAACCGCAACTATTTCGGCCGGGAGCGGATCGCCGCCGCGCCCGGCCATCGCATCCATCGCGAACTGCGCCGCATCGCCCGCCTGCGCCGCGAGCACGTCGCCCTGCAGCGCGGATTGCAGGCGAACGTCCGCCTGCAGGGCGACGATGCGGTGTTCTACCGGGTCTACGAGCATGGCGGGCGCGCGCAGACCGCTCTGGTGGTGCTGAACAAGAGCGACTGGAAGCGCTCGGTCGCGATCGGCGACGCGATCGAGGCGGGGACGTGGCTCGATGCCTTCGGCGGCACGGTCGAACTCGGCCGGAACGCCAGGCTCGAGGTACCCGCTCACGGCGTGCGGGTACTGCTGCGCGAGCAGCCGTTGTCGGCGCGCGCACGCCGCGCGCTGGCCGCATTGCAGGTCCTGCCCGCGACCGGGAACTGAACGGGGCCGTCGCCATGGCCGTTGGCGTTCGGCCGGCGCTACGGTTGGTGCGGGTGGGCGGCGATTTCCTCCTCGGCCAACAGGGTGCGCAGCTGCGCCAGCGAGGCGCGCCGGATCGGCCGCCCGTCCGTGGCGGACAGTGGCGCCTGGCGCAGCGCCTGCGGCGGCAGTACGGTCAGGTCGAAGGCGAGGTCCTCGGCGCCGAACAGCCATACCGGCAGGTCGGCGCTGCGCTCGCGGTCCAGGCGCAACCGGCGCATGCGCGCCTGCGCGGGGATGCCGTGCTCGAGCAGGAAGCGCGCCACCGCGTCCGGGTCGTCGGCATGCACGTGCAACAGCACCGGCGCCTGCGCGTCGGCGGTGCCGTCCAGCACCGGGCCGACCAGGCGCGGCTCGAACCCGGCCAGGAACTCCAGTGCGCGGATGGCCGCCTCGCGCCGTTGGCGCAGCGCTTCGGCCTGGAGGTCGCCGAGGAAGATCCGCTGGTATTCGCGCAGTGCCTGCTCGATCTCGCGGTTGCGCGGCAACGAGGCGTCGTCGTGGATGCCCAGGCGCGCGGCGGCCTTGAGCTTGGCCTGGTGGAAGTCGCGCACGCCGCCTTCGGCCATCAACCGCGCGGCCTCGTGGGCCAGCCGGTGACGGCGTTCGCGGGTGCGGGTCTCGGCGTGCTGGCGGGCGCGGTGCATGGCGGCACTGCCGGGCGGGGCCTGCGCCGACTGTAGCGCATCGCCGCCCGGTGCAGCCGCCGGCATGCGCCGCGTGCTCCGTGCACGCGCTCCGCGCCGCGCGCCTCAGAAAATGTCGAACGCCTCCTCGTCGGCCTGGTCGTCGCCGGGGAAGTCGAGGTTGTCGCGCATCCGCTCCAGGTCCTCGACCTTCACGTATTCGGCCAGTCCACCGCCCTCCGTGGACATGCGCCCGCTGCCGTCGACGTAGACCTTGACCATGCCCGGAGGCGGTTCGTTGGAGGCGATCGGCTGGCCTTCGAGCGCCGCGCGCATGTACTCGATCCAGATCGGCAGCGCCGCCTTGCCACCGTACTCGCGGTAGCCCAGCGACTGGAAGTCGTCGCGGCCGACCCAGACGGTGGTGACGTAGGGGCCGCCGAAGCCGGAGAACCACGCGTCGCGGTGGTCGTTGGTCGAACCGGTCTTGCCGCCCACGTCCTCGCGCCCGAGCACCTTGGCCGCAGTGCCGGTGCCGCGCTGGACCACGTCGCGCATCATCGACACCAACTGGTAGGCGGTGCGCTCGTCGATCGCGCGCGGGGCGACCTTGGCGGCAGGAGCGACCGCGGCCGAGGCCGGCCGATCGCCGGTTGCGGGGGCCGCGGCCGTGGCCGTGGGGGTCGGGGCCGGTGCGCCGAAATTGAAGCCGTCCACCACCTGCGCCGCACCCGCGGCACCGGTCGCGCCGGCAACCGCGCCACAGCCGCGGCAGGCCACCGCCGGATTCTCCTTGGACAGCACCTGGCCTTCGCGGTCGCGCACCTCGTCGATGAACCAGGGGTCCACCCGCGAACCGCCGTTGGCGAATACCGCGTAGCCGCGCGCCACCGACAACGGGGTCAGCGACGCGGTGCCCAGCGACATCGACAGGTTCGGCGGCAGTTCGGCCTCGTCGAAACCGAACTGGGCGATGTAGGGACGGGCGAAATCCACGCCGATCGCGTCGAGCAGGCGTACCGAGACCAGGTTGCGCGACTGCACCAGCGCCTCGCGCAGGCGCATCGGTCCCTTGAAGCCGCCGCCGTCGTTCTGCGGTTGCCAGGTGCGGCCGCGGCGGTCGCGGAACACCACCGGGGCGTCGAGCACGATCGAGGCCGGATTGAAGCCCTTGTCGAACGCGGCCGCGTACAGGAACGGCTTGAAGCTGGAGCCGGGCTGGCGCCGGGCCTGGGTGGCGCGGTTGAACTTGTTCCCGGCGAAACTGTAGCCGCCGACCAGGGCGCGCAGGGCGCCGTCGTTGGCATCCAGCGAGACCAGCGCGGACTGGCCGCGCGGCACCTGGTCGAGCAGGAACTCGCCTTCCTTTTCCCCGCGGCGGACCCGGACCACATCGCCGCGCTTGAGCAGGGCGGCCGGCGGCTTGCCGGTCCAGCGCGAGGCCGCGACCGGCAGGACCACGCTGGCGCCATCGGCCAGCACCACCCGAGCGCTGCCGTCGCGATCGGTGCCGGCGACGATCGCCGGCAGCAGCCCGGCCTGGGCCGGGGTCCCGGCCAGGGCCTTGGCCAGGATGGCATCGTCGGCGTCGGCGGCGACCTCGGCCTGGCGCTCGATCCCGTGCCAGCCATGGCGGTGGTCGTACAGGTGCAGGCCGTCGCGCACGGCCTGCTCGGCCGCGGCCTGCAGTTCCGGCTGGATGGTGGTGGTCACCCGATAGCCGCGGGTGACCGCCTCCGGGCCGTAGCGGGCGATCATTTCCTGGCGGACCATCTCGGCCACGTACGGAGCGGACACTTCCACCGGCGGTTCGTGCGGGGTGGCGTGCATCGGCACGGCCTTGGCGGCGGCGGCCTCGGCCGCACTGGCGAAACCCAGCTCGGCCATGCGGTCGAGGATGTAGTCGCGGCGCACGCGGGCGCGTTCGGGGTTGCTGATCGGGTTGCCGCTGGAAGGGAACTTGGGGATGCCGGCCAGCGAGGCCATCTCGTCCAGGCTCAGCTGGTCCAGCTTCTTGCCGTAGTAATACTCGGCCGCCGCGGCCACGCCGTAGGCGCGGTTGCCGAAGAAACTCTTGTTCAGGTACAGGGCCAGGATCTCGTCCTTGCTCAGTTCCTGCTCCATGCGCATGGCCAGCAGCATCTCGGCGGCCTTGCGCTGCAGCTTGACCTCCGGGCTCAGGTAGAACTGCCGCGCCACCTGCTGGGTGATGGTGGAGCCGCCGGGAACCTTGAGGCTGCCGGTGGTCAGGGCCAGCCAGATCGCGCGCCCGGTGCCTTTGTAGTCCACGCCGCCGTGCTCGTAGAAGCGCGCGTCCTCGGTGGCGATGAAGGCCTGGCGCAAGCGCTCGGGCACGTCGTCGATGGAGACCGGATAACGGCGGTTCTCGCCGAAAACGGCCATCAGCTTGCCGTCGGCGGCATGCACGTAGAGCGGCTCCTGCAGCTCCACCTCGCGCAGGGACTCGACCTCGGGCAGGTGCGAGGACACCATGAAGTACAGGGTTCCCAGGCCGATCGCGGCCAGCAGGACCAGGCCGGCGGATGCGATCAGCGCCCAGCGCAGCAGGCGGCGGAGACGGGACATCTGGGAGGGGATCCAATTGCAGAATTCGCGGCCGCAGAGTATAGAGGGTCCATGGGCGCGGGCAGGGGGTGCCCGGGGACAGGAAACATGGCCGCGGCCGGATCCCAGTCGTGACAGGCATCCCAGCCTGCACAGGGGGGTGTTGCCAAGCCTGAAAAAAACGTTATCTAATGAATGGGCATTGCTTGCGTTCAGCCAAGTGCCCGTCGGCAGGGGAGAAACCGTGGGGCTCATCCCGAAAAGCCAGGCGCCGCTCATCGGCGTCGACATCAGTTCGACCGCGGTCAAGTTGCTGCAGCTTTCGCGCAGCGGCAATCGCTATCGCGTGGAGCACTACGCGGTGGAGCCGTTGCCGCCCAACGCCGTGGTCGAGAAGAACATCGTCGAGGTCGAGGCGGTGGGCGAGGCCATCCGCCGCGCCGTGAACCGTTCCGGGACCAAGGCCAAGAACGCCGCTGCCGCGGTGGCCGGGTCGGCGGTGATCACCAAGATCATCCCGATGCCCGCCGAACTGGACGAGAACGATCTGGAGGCCCAGGTCGAGTTCGAAGCGGTCAACTACATCCCGTACCCGATCGAGGAAGTGAACCTCGATTTCGAGGTGCTCGGGCCGATGCCCAGCAACCCGGAGATGGTCCAGGTGCTGCTGGCGGCGTCGCGCTCGGAGAACGTGGAACTGCGCGAGTCGGCGCTGGAACTGGGCGGGCTGGCCGCCAAGGTGATGGACGTGGAGGCCTTCGCGGTCGAGAACGCCTTCGCCCTGATCGCCGACGAGTTGCCGGTCGGGCGCGACGGCGTGGTCGCTCTGGTCGACATCGGCGCGACCATGACCACCCTCAACGTATTGCGCGGCGGCCGCAGCCTGTACAGCCGCGAGCAGGTGTTCGGCGGCAAGCAGCTGACCGACGAGGTCATGCGCCGCTATGGCCTCACCTACGAGGAGGCCGGGCAGGCCAAGCGCCAGGGCGGCCTGCCGGAGACCTACGAGGTCGAGGTGCTGGAGCCGTTCAAGGAGGCCACGGTCCAGCAGATCAGCCGCCTGCTGCAGTTTTTCTACGCCGGCAGTGAGTTCAACCGGGTCGACCAGATCGTCCTGGCCGGCGGTTGCGCCTCCATCGCCGGCCTGTCGGAGATGGTCGAGGAGCAACTGGGCGTGCCCACCCAGGTGGCCAACCCGTTGGCGCAGATGACCCTCGGCCCGCGCGTGCAGGCGCACGCCCTGGCCCAGGACGCTCCGGCGCTGATGATCGCCACCGGCCTGGCCCTGAGGAGCTTCGACTGATGGCACGGATCAATCTTCTGCCGTGGCGCGCCGAGCGCCGCAAGCAGCGTCAGCGCGAATTCCAGGGGATGCTGGGGCTGGCGGCCCTGGCCGGCGTCCTGCTTTCCTTGCTGATCTGGTTCTACTTCGACCGGCAGATCGCCGGCCAGAACGAGCGCAACAGCTTCCTGCAGGCGGAGATCACCAAGGTCCAGCAGCAGAACGAGGAGATCAAGGAACTCGATGCCAAGAAGGACCGCCTGCTGGCGCGCAAGAAGGTGATCGAGGAATTGCAGGCCAACCGCTCGCAGATGGTCCACCTGTTCGATTCGCTGGTGCGGACCATCCCCGACGGCGTCACCCTGGCTTCGATCAAGCAGGAAGGCGACATGCTGACCCTGGAGGGCAACGCCCAGTCCAACGCCCGGGTCAGCGCCTACATGCGCAACCTCGAGGTCTCCGGCTGGATGACCAAGCCCGACCTGTCGATCATCGAGGTCAAGAAGGACGAGAGCGCGCCGGTCACCGCGGGCAACAGGACCCTGCCGTACAGCTTCAGCCTGAAGGTGCTGCTGGCCAATCCCAACGCAGCGGTCGGGGCCGGGGAAGCGGGGGCGCCGGCAACGATCGATCCCGCCGCGGCACCGCCGCCGGCCGATGCGGCCGCCCCGGTCCAGGGCACATCGCCGCCGCCCGCTGGGCCCGCCGCCTCGCCGGCGCCCGCCGGCGCCGAATCGCAGCCGCCGGAACCGGCCGTGCAGACCGAGGGGAGGCCGGCGTCATGAGCCAGAAGAAGAAAATCAAACTCAGCGACCTCGATTTCAACAACATCGGCGGCTGGCCGCAGCAGGCGAAGATCGTCTTCTGCGTGCTGCTGGCGGCGTTCATCCTGATCATGGCCTACCTGCTGCTGATCCGCGGCAAGGTGGACGAGCTGCGCGGGCTGGAGGGCCAGGAGTCCACGCTGCGCAAGCAGTTCGAGGACGAGCAGGGCAAGGCGGCCAACCTGGAGCCGCTGCGCCAGCAACTGGCGCAGATGGAACAGGTCCTGCAGCAGATGCTGCGCCAGTTGCCCAGCAAGACCGAAATGCCGGACCTGATCATCGACATTTCGCAGACCGCGCTCTCCAGCGGGCTGGCCAACGAGCTGTTCCAGCCTGGCCCGGAGACGCCCAAGGAGTTCTACGCCGAGAAGCCGATCGCGCTGCGCATGCTGGGCAACTACCACCAGTTCGGCGCCTTCGTGAGCGGCGTGGCCTCGCTGCCGCGCGTGGTCATCCTGACCATGCACGACATCTCGCTCAAGCCGAAGGATGGCAAGGCCATCACCCGTGGCGGCCCGCTGGAACTGTCCGGTACGGTGAAGACCTACCGTTATCTGGACGAGCAGGAAATCGCCGCGCAGGAACAGGCCGCGCAGCAGGGCGATGCCAACCAGGGGGGCGCTCAATGATGAGCATGGATCGGGACCATCGCGCCGTCGGGCTGCGCTGGTTGGGCGCAGCGGCGCTGATGCTGGCGCTGGCGGCCTGCGGCCGCAGCGTTACCAGCACCCCCGGCGACGCGCCCAACCTGGAAAAATGGGTCGCCGACGTGCGTGCGCGTCCGGCGCCGCCGCTGGACCCGTTGCCGGTGATGCAGCAGTTCGAGACTTTCGAGTATGCCGCGCAGGACTTGCGCGATCCGTTCAGCGACGCCTGGA
Source organism: Lysobacterales bacterium (assembly GCA_017302035.1). Classification (GTDB taxonomy): domain Bacteria; phylum Pseudomonadota; class Gammaproteobacteria; order Xanthomonadales; family Xanthomonadaceae; genus Pseudoxanthomonas. The sequence continues at coordinate 3,229 of JAFLEA010000055.1, read as the reverse complement.
GCAACCAGGATGGCGGCACGGGCCTGCGCCCCGACCCCAATCGTCGCAAGGAGCCGCTCGAGCAATACCCGCTGGACAGCCTGGACATGGTCGGCACGCTTGGCGCCGGCGGCGGGATGATCGCGCTGGTGATGGCTCCGGACCGGGTAACCCACCGGATCCGTCCCGGCGCCTATCTGGGGCAGAGCGACGGCCGCGTCACCGCGGTGCACGAAGACAGGATCGAACTGGTTGAACTGGTGCCGGATGGCGCGGGTGGCTGGCTGGAACGCCCGGCCGCCATTGCGCTCGAAGATCAATGATTAGGGGATAGCACGATGACCTTTTCCAATGCCCAGAGCCTGCGCGCCCGCCGGCGCCCGGCGATCATCCGGGCCTGCGGCCTGGGCCTCGCGCTGGCCCTGGCGGTTCCCGCCCTGGCGGCGAACGCGGCCAACCCGGCGGTGCAGGGCGCGGTGGCCAAGCCCAAGGTGTCGCAGATCGACTTCAAGCGCGGCGATGGCGGCGCGGGCCGGCTGATCCTGCGCTTCGACGGCGAAGGCGCGGCGCCGGACCTGCGCAACCGCGATGGCAGCGTGGTGGTGGACGTGTCCAACGCCATCCTGCCGGCGGAGCTGCAGCGCCCGCTCAACGTCACCGACTTCGCCACCCCGGTGCAGCGGATCGAGGCCAAGCCCCACGGCGGCGGCGCCCAGCTGGTGCTGAGCACGCGCGGCGCCTACGAGTCGCTGGCCTACCAGACCGGCAACGAGTACGTGGTCGAGGTTTCGCCGCGGGCCGCCGCCGCGGTCGGTGCCACCGGCAGCGGTGCGACCGGGGTCAACGCCCGGATCGCCAAGCAGGGCTATTCCGGCAAGCCGGTGACCTTCAACTTCCAGGACGTGCCGGTGCGCACCGTCCTGCAGCTGATCGCCGAAGAGTCCAACCTGAACATCGTCGCGTCCGACACGGTGGCCGGCAACGTGACCCTGCGCCTGGACAACGTGCCCTGGGACCAGGCGATGGACATCGTCCTGCGCGCCAAAGGCCTGGACAAGCGCAAGGACGGCAACGTGATCTGGGTGGCGCCGCAGCCGGAACTGGCCGCGTTCGAGAAGGCCAAGGAGGACGCGCGCATCGACCTGGAGAACCGCGTCGACCTGGTCACCGACTACATCCAGATCAACTACCACAGCGCCGCGGCGATCTTCAAGTCGCTGACCGAAGCCAAGGGCATCGGCAACTCCGGCCAGGGGGGTGGTGGTGGCGGCGGTGACAACCAGGAGAACGGCTTCCTCTCGCAGCGCGGCCGGATCGTCGCCGACGAGCGCACCAACACCCTGATGATCAGCGACATCCCGAAGAAGGTCGCGCAGATGCGCGAGCTGATCAACGTGATCGATCGCCCGGTCGACCAGGTGCTGATCGAGAGCCGGATCGTCATCGCCACCGACACCTTCGCCCGCGACCTGGGTGCGCGCTTCGGCGTCCAGGGCCGTGATCTGGGCAACAACACCCGGGTGATCAGCGGCTCGCTGGACAACAACGCCACCATCATCAACGAGGGCAAATACAACATCCCGGGCGGCCTGAACTTCAACTTGCCGGCGGTCACCACCAACGGCGCCAACGTGGGTGCCATCGCCTATACCCTGCTGGGGGCCAATTTCGCCATCGACGTCGAGCTGTCGGCACTGCAGCAGGAAGGGCGGGGCGAGGTGCTGTCCAACCCGCGCGTGGTCACCTCCAACCAGCGCGAGGCGATCATCCGCCAGGGTCGCCAGGTCGGCTACGTGACCCTGACCGGCGGCGGCAACCAGGCGTTCCCGACCCCGACCGTGGAGTTCAAGGACGTGGTCCTGGAGTTGAAGGTCACCCCGACCATCACCAGCGATGACCGCGTGTTCATGGCCGTCCACGTGACCAAGGACGAGGTGTTGCGCTTCATCGACACCAGCATCGGCCAGGTGCCCGAGATCGCCACCCGCGAGATCAATACCGCGGTGCTGGTCGACGACGGCCAGACCGTGGTGATCGGCGGCGTGTACGAGTTCACCGACGCCAACAGCGTGGCCAAGGTGCCGTTCCTGGGCGACGTGCCGTTCCTCGGCAACCTGTTCAAGAAGAAGAGCCGCAGCAAGGACAAGGCCGAGCTGCTGATCTTCCTGACCCCGAAGGTGATGCGGGTCGAGAAGCGGACCTGAGTCCGGGCCAGCCGACGGACGGCAGATATCGAACGATGGACGACGGGGCCCGCGGGCCCCGTCGCTTTTTTCGGGAGGAACCGCTCCGGTCGGGAACTCGGAGCCCGCCCGCCGGTCTGAAGGCCGCCATGGATACCCAGACTCCCCACCTCCCCCCCGCCGGCCTGCATGCCGCCTTCACCACCCTGCGCGAGAACCTCGCGGCGGCCATCGTCGGCCAGTCCGCCCTGGTCGAACGCCTGCTGATCGCCCTGCTGGCCGATGGCCATCTGCTGGTCGAAGGCGCCCCCGGGCTGGCCAAGACCACCGCCATCCGCACCCTGGCCGCGCACCTGGAGGCGGACTTCGCCCGGGTCCAGTTCACTCCGGACCTGCTCCCGGCCGACCTGACCGGCACTGAGGTCTGGCGTCCGCAGGAAGGCCGCTTCGAGTTCCAGCCCGGTCCGGTGTTCCATCCGTTGCTGCTGGCCGACGAGATCAACCGCGCCCCGGCCAAGGTCCAGTCGGCGTTGCTGGAGGCGATGGGCGAGCGCCAGGTGACCGTGGGTCGCCACACCTATGCGCTGCCGCAGCTGTTCCTGGTGATGGCCACCCAGAACCCGATCGAGCAGGAAGGCACCTTCCCGCTGCCGGAGGCGCAGCTGGACCGCTTCCTGATGCATGTGCGGATCGGCTACCCGGATGCCGGCGTGGAGACCGAGATCCTGCGCCTGGCCCGCGAACGCGCGCGGCAGACCCTGCAGGCGCCGGCGGCGCCGGCCGAGCGCATGTCGCAGGCGCAGGTGTTCGACGCGCGGCAGCAGGTGCTGGACCTGCATGTGGCTCCGGCGCTGGAGCGCTACCTGGTCGAACTGGTGCTGGCCTCGCGCGACGCGGGCCGCTACGACGCCGCACTCGGCCGCCGCATCGCCTGGGGCGCCAGCCCGCGCGGCTCGATCGCGCTGGAACGCTGCGCGCGTGCGCGCGCCTGGCTGGCCGGGCGCGACTACGTGACTCCGGAAGACGTGCGCGCGGTCGCACCCGACCTGCTCCGCCCCCGCGTGCTG
>JAFLEA010000054.1 GCA_017302035.1 Lysobacterales bacterium | reverse complement strand
CGGCCTGCCCGCGCGCCTGCCCGACGCCTGGGACGAAACCCGCAAGCTCGCCGGCAACGGCGACGGCCCCCGCGTGGTCGCCCGCCGCAGCGGCCGCGACTGGTTCATCGGCATCGCCAACGACACCTTGCCGCGCCGGCTCGAACTGGACCTGGATTTCCTGCCGGCCGCGGACTACGAAGTCACGCTGTGGCGGGATGGCGACGAGACCGATGCCGCGCGACGCGAGGAACGCCGCATCGATGCCGGCCATCGCACCCTGGCGTTGGACCTGGCCGCCGGCGCTGGCGCGGTCGCGCACCTGGCCCCGCCTTCGCCGCGGACGGCGGCCGACTGACCATCGGCTACGGAATCCGGCGCGACGACCAGCGGGCCAGGAACACCGCGGTGGCCGCGGCGACGTTGAGGCTTTCCACCGCGCCGCTGCCGGGGATCGACAACTGCCGGTCGCAGGCCGCCGCCAGCGCCGGATCCATGCCCTCGCCTTCGGCACCCATCACGTAGACCAGCCGTGGCGGCGGCTCGCGGGCGAACAGGTCCTCGCCGCCCCGGACCACGGTGGCGGCGAGCGCGAACCCGGCCTCGCGCAATCGCGCCAGCGCCGCGGGCGGATCGGGCAGGCGCACCATCGGCACCGCCTCGGCACCCCCTTCTGCCACCCGCGCCGCCGCGCCCGAGAGCGCGAGTCCCGAATCGTCCGGCAGCAGCACCGCCGCACCGAAATGCGCCGCCGAGCGCAGGATCGCGCCGAAATTGTGCGGGTTGCCGACCCCGTCCAGCCAGAGCGCCAGTGCCGGGGCATCCGCGGGCACTGCCCGCAACCACTCGTCCAGCGACAGCGGCTCGGGCTTGAGCACATCGGCGACCACGCCCTCGTGGTGCGCACTGCCCGCAAGCCGGTCCAGGTCGGCGTCACCGACCACGCGATAGCCCACCCGCTGCCGCACGCACCAGGCCAGCAGCGGCTTGAGCGCAGGGAGGCGCGATTCGAGCAGCCAGAGCTTGCGGATCGCCTGCGGGCGGCGGCGGAATACCGCATCGACGGCGTTGACGCCGTACAGCCGCAGTTCGCCGCGATGCGCCGGGCGCTGCGGACCGGCGCCACCGCTCCATTCCGATCCGGCGCCGGGATTGCGTGGCTGGTGGGCGTCGGCCGGCGCAGGCGCCTGCGGATGCCGTGCAGGCCGTCCGCCGGCACTCGCGGCGGGTGGACGCGGTGGACGCGGTCCACGATCCCAGGGCCCTGCCATCTCAGTTCCGCTCCTTCCGGAAGTCGGCATGCACAGTACCAGCAGACACGCCCGAGGCGTCCTGGAGGCCATCGCCGTGCAGGTGCACGGCCGTGAACCGACGCGCGGCAGGCTCAGCCATGCCCGCCCACCGGCGGCACCTGCGCCTCCAGCTTCTCCAGCTCCTGCGCGACCGCCTCGGGCGAGCGCGTGTACGGTGCCAGCAGCGCATAGAACGCCGGCACCACGTACAGCGACAGCATGGTGGAGAAGGTGACGCCGAAGATCACCACGATGCCGATCGTGCCGCGACTGGCCGAGCCGGGCCCGCCCGCGAGCACCAACGGCACCGCACCCATCACCGTGGCCACCGAGGTCATCAGGATCGGGCGCAGGCGCACCCGCGCCGAGCCGGCGATGGCGGCCGCGACGGTGTGCCCCTGGTCGCGCAACTGGTTGGCGAACTCCACGATCAGGATGCCGTTCTTGGCCGCCAGCCCGATCAGCATCACGATGCCGATCTGGCTGAACAGGTTGAGGGTGCCGCCGGTCGCCCACAGCCCGATCAACGCACCCAGCACCGCCAGCGGCACGGTCAGCATGATCACCAGCGGGTGCAGGAAGCTTTCGAACTGCGCGGCCAGCACCAGGTACACGATCAACAAGGCCAGGCCGAAGGTCAGCAGTACCGCGCCCCCCGCCTCCTGGTACTCGCGCGACTCGCCCTTCCAGTCGATCTGGGCGTAGTCGGGCAGTTCCTCGGCGGCGACCCGTCGGGTCCATTCCAGCGCCTCGCCCATGGTGTAGCCCGGCGCCAGGCCGGCACCGATGGTGATCGCGCGCAGGCGGTTGAAGCGGTTGAAGTTGCCCGGCTCGGCCAGTTCGGACAGGGTCACCAGGTTGGACAGCGGCACCAGTTCGCCGCCACGGCCGCGCACGTAGGTGCGGGCAAGGTCGGACGGATCCACCCGGTTCTCGCGCCCGGCCTGCAGCATCACCTCGTACTCCTCGCCGTTGTCCACGTAGGTGGTGACCCGGCGCGAACCCATCATCGTCTCCAGGGTGCGGCCGATTTCCTGCACCGGCACGCCCAGGTCGGCGGCGCGGTTGCGATCGATCTCCACCCGCATCTGCGGCCGGGTTTCCTTGTAGTCCGAGTCCGGGTCGAGGATGCCGGGATTCTCTTCCATCCGCTGCAGCATGCGATCGCGCCACCGCGCCAGTTCGGCATAGTCGGGACCGCCAAGCACCAGCTGGTAGCGCTGGCCGCGGGTGTTGACCAGTCCGCCCGACACGCTGGCGCGGGCCTGCACGCCGGGCAGCTTGGCCAGCTCGGCGCGCAACTGGCCCACCACCTCGTCGGTGCTGACCTTGCGCTGGTGCCAGTCCTGCAGGAACACGACCACATGGCCGGTGTGCATGTCCTCGCCGCCGCCCCAGCCGCGCGGCACCCGCGAGTTGGCGCGCAGGACCGGCCGCCCCTCGCCGACCTGTTCCAGCATGATCCGTTCGACTTCCTGCATCTGCCGCACGGTGTAGTCGAAGCCCGCGCCTTCCGGGCCGTCCACCATCAGGAAGAAGCGGCCGCGGTCCTCGCCGGGGGCCAATTCGCTTGGCACCCGCAGGCCGAGCGCCGCGATCGCCGCCACGCACAGCGCCATCGCCGCCAGCAGGATCACCAGCAACCGCCTGCCGCTCAGCGCCACCATCCGCTCGACCTGGCGGCCGTAACCCTCGCCGAGCCGCCCCAGGCTGCCCTGGATCCAGCCATGCAGGCCGCGCTGCGCCGCGTGCGGCCGGACCAGCTTGGACGACATCATCGGGGTCAAGGTCAGGGCGACGAACGCCGAGATCGCCACCGCCGCGGCCAGCGCCACCGACAGCTCCCGGAACAGGCGCCCGGTATTGCCCTCCATGAAGCCCACCGGCAGGAATACCGCCACCAGCACCGCGGTGGTGGCGATCACCGCGAACGCCACCTGCTGGGTGCCGCGGCGCGCGGCCACCAGCGGCGGCTCGCCCAGGTCGACGCGGCGCTGGATGTTCTCCAGCACCACGATCGCGTCGTCGACCACCAGGCCGATGCACAGCACCAGCGCCAGCAGCGTCAGCAGGTTGATCGAGAAGCCGAACGCGTACAGGGCGATGAACGAGGTGACCAGGCACACCGGCACGGTCACCGCCGGGATCAGCGCCGCGCGCAGGCTGCCCAGGAACAGCCAGATCACCAGGAACACCAGCGCCATCGCCTCGGCCAGGGTCCAGTACACGCGCTCGATCGAAGCCTCGATGAAGGTGGTGCTGTCGAAGGCGACGAAGATCTCGGTGCCCTCCGGCAGCGTGCGCTGGATGACCTCGGCCTCGGCACGGGCGGCACGGGCCACGTCCAGGGCGTTGGCGGTGGAGGTGCGGACGATGCCCAGGCCCACGTTCGGCACGCCGTTGCTGCGCATGTAGGAACGGCGCTCCTCCGGCCCGAGCTCGACCTTGGCCACGTCGCCCAGGCGCACCACGTAGCCGTCGGCACCCTTGCGCAACGGCAGTTGCGCGAACTGTTCGGGGCGCCGGTAGCCGCGCTCCACGCGCAGGGTGAAGTCGCGGTCCTCCGACTCGATCCGGCCGGCCGGCAGTTCCACGTTCTCCGCGCGCAAGGCGCCCTCCACGTCGGAGGTGGTGATGCCGCGCGCGGCCATCGCGTCGCGGTCCAGCCAGACCCGCATCGCGTAGCGCTGTGCGCCTCCGAGCTGGACCCGGGCCACCCCGTCCAGCGAGGACAGGCGATCGATGACGTAGCGGTCCGCGTAGTCGGTCAGCTCCATCGTGTCCATCGTGGTGGAGCGCATGTTGAGCCAGATGATCACGTCGGCATCGGCTTCGACCTTGGCGATCTCCGGCGGATCGGCCTCGTCCGGGAGGCGGTCCATGACCCGGCTCACCCGGTCGCGCACGTCGTTGGCCGCCGCCTCGATGTCGCGGCTCAGGTTGAATTCGATGGTGACGTCGGAGCGGCCGTTGCGGCTCTGCGACTGGATGGTGCGGATGCCCTCGATCCCGGCCAGCCCGTCCTCCAGGATCTGGGTGACGCGGGTCTCCACCACCGCCGCCGAAGCGCCCGGGTAGCTCACCGCCACCGACACGATCGGCGGATCGATGTTGGGCAGCTCGCGCAGGGTCAGGCGCATGAACGACATCGCGCCCAGCACCACCAGCAGCAGGCTCACCACCACCGCGAACACCGGGCGCCGGATCGACAGGTCGGAGAGCTTCATCCGCTCAGTTCCCGGTGGGTGCCGTCGCGTCCGGCGCGCCGGCTTCGGCCGCCGACCGGGCCTCGGCCACGGTCACGCCAGGACGCAGCTTGCCGGTGCCGTCGACCACGATCCGGTCGCCGGGCTGCAGGCCTTCGACGATCTCGACCAGGCCGGCGCGGCGCACGCCGGCGCGCACCGGCGCCTGGGCGACCCGGCCCTCGTTGTCGACCCGGTACACGAACGAATCGCGGCCCACCTGGACCACCGCGATCTCCGGCACCACCAGCGCCTCGCGCGCGGGCCGGAACAAGCGCACGTCCAGCAGCATGCCCGGCCGCAGCAGATCCTCGTCGTTGTCGAAGGCCGCGCGCACGGTCAGCGCGCGGGTGACCGGGTCCACGCGCGCGTCCACCGCCTCCACCACGCCCTCGAAATCGCGGCCCGGCCACGCGGCGGTGGTCGCGGTCACCCGCGCCCCCGGCTGCATCGCCGACAGCGCCGTCTCCGGCACCTGGAAATCCACGTACATGCGCGAGATGTCGTCGAGGGTGGCGATGGTCGCGTTCGGAGTCAGCAGCGCGCCGGGACTGACCTGGCGGATGCCGAGCACGCCGGCGAACGGCGCGCGTACCTGGCGGTCGCGGATGTCCGAGCGCATCTGCCGGACCCGCGCGGCGGCCACCTCGCGCTGCGCGCGCTGCGCGTCCAGGGTGGAGCGCGCCACCAGCTTCTGCCCGGCCAAGCCCTCCAGACGCCGGTACTGCTGTTCGGCTTCGGCCAGGGTGGCCTCGGCCTCGCCCAGGGCCGCGTGCTGCGCATCCACGCGCAGGGTCACCAGCGGCTGCCCGGCCCGGACCCGCTGGCCGCTCTCGAAATGCACCTGGTCCACGATCTCGCTGACCTTGGCGGTCAGGGTCACCGACTCGCGCGCATGCGCCGTGCCCAGCGCCTGCACGGTGTCGCTCCAGGCGGCGGGCTGCACGACCGTGGTGGTGACCGGGATGGCGCTGGCGGCCGGCGCCTGCGAGGCGGCCGGCTTGCCGCCGCAGGCGGTCAGGCCGAGGACGCCCGACAGCAGCAGGCCGGCGGCCCGGAAAGGTGACAGCATCGACCGCCTCGCAGGATTCATGCACGGGCTTCCAAGTCTACCGCCATGGGACGAACGCCCGGATGCGCCCTGGTCGACCCGGTGCCGCCTCAATCCAGACCCATGGCCTGGAGCACACGGGCCACCAGCGCCTCCGGTGCGGCGGTCGCGTCCAGGTGCAGTTCCGGCCGCTCCGGCACCTCGTAAGGCGAGTCGATGCCGGTAAAGTTGGGGATCAGTCCGGCCCGCGCCTTGCGGTACAGGCCCTTGGCGTCGCGCGCCTCGGCCACTTCCAGCGGCACGTCCACGAACACCTCGACGAACTCGCCCTCGGCGAAGCGCTCGCGTGCCATCCGTCGCTCGGCGCGGAACGGGGAGATGAAGCTGACCAGCACGATCAGCCCGGCGTCGGCCATCAGCCGCGCCACCTCGGCCACCCGGCGGATGTTCTCCACCCGGTCCTCGTCGGTGAAGCCCAGGTCGCGGTTGAGGCCATGGCGGACGTTGTCGCCGTCCAGCACGAAGGTGTGGTAGCCCAGCGCGTGCAGGCGCTTGTCGACCAGGTTGGCGACGGTCGACTTGCCGGCGCCGGACAGGCCGGTGAACCACAGCACCTTCGGCGCCTGGCCCTTGATCCGCGCGCGCGCGGCCTTGTCCACGTCCAGGTGCTGCCAGTGCACGTTGTCGGCGCGGCGCAGGGCGAAGTCCAGGGTGCCGGCGGCGACGGTGTCGTTGTCCTGGCGGTCGATCAGGATGAACCCGCCCAGGGTGCGGTCCTGCGCATAGGGCGCGAACGCGATGGGTTGTTCCAGGCTGAGGTTGCAGCAGCCGACCTCGTTCAGCTCCAGGCGCTTTGCGGCCAGGTGCTCCTGGGTATTCACGTCGACCCGGTACTTGATCTCGCTGACGCTGGCAGCCACCGTGCGCGTGCCGATCTTGAGCCAGTACGGGCGACCGGGCAGCAAGGGTGCATCGCCCATCCACAGTATGTGCGCGGCGAACTGGTCGGCCACAGGCGGCGGATCGGAGGCGGCGGCGATCACGTCGCCGCGGCCCACGTCGATCTCGTCGGCCAGGGTCAGGGTCACCGCCTGGCCGGCACCGGCGCGCGGCAGCGGGTCGCCGCCCGGACCGAGCACCTGAGCGACCTTCGAACGTCGCGCCGAAGGCAGGACCACCACCTCGTCGCCGGGAGCCACCTGGCCGCAGGCAATCGTGCCGGCGAAGCCGCGGAAATCCTGGTGCGGCCGGTTCACCCACTGCACCGGCAGGCGCAGGCTGCCCGCGGCCCCCCGATCGCCGGCGTCCACCGCTTCCAGGTGCGGCAGCAGCGCCGGGCCGTCGTACCAGGGCGTGTTCGGCGAGCGCTGCAGCAGGTTGTCGCCCTCCAGCGCCGACAGCGGGATCGCCTGCACCCGGGCGATGCCCAGTTGCGCGGCCAGTTCGCGGTAGCCGGCGGCGATGCCCTCGAACAGCGCGCGGTCGTAGCCGACCAGGTCCATCTTGTTCACCGCCAGCACCACCTGGCCGATGCCCAGCAGGGACACGATGTAGCTGTGCCGCCGGGTCTGGGGCAGCAGGCCCTTGCGCGCATCCACCAGCACCACCGCCAGGTCCGCGGTGGACGCGCCGGTGGCCATGTTGCGGGTGTACTGCTCGTGGCCGGGGCAGTCGGCGACGATGAACTTGCGCTTGTCGGTATCGAAGTAGCGGTAGGCCACGTCGATGGTGATGCCCTGCTCGCGCTCGGCGGCCAGCCCGTCGAGCAGCAGCGCGTAGTCGATCCGCCCGTCCTGGGTGCCGTGGCGGCGGCTGTCGGCCTCCAGCGCGGCCAGCTGGTCGTCGAACAGGCGCTTGCTCTCGTGCAGCAGGCGTCCGATCAGGGTGCTCTTGCCGTCATCCACGCTGCCGCAGGTGATGAAGCGCAGCAGCGGCTTGTCCTCGTGCGCCTGCAGCCAGGATGCGATGCCGGCGGCGCCTTGGGTGGCGCCCATCAGAAGTACCCCTCCAGCTTCTTCTTCTCCATCGACGCGCCCGGGTCGTGGTCGATCACCCGGCCCTGGCGCTCGGAGCTGGTGGCCACCAGCATCTCGGCGATGATCTTCTCCAGGGTATCGGCCTGGGACTCGATCGCCCCGGTCAGCGGGTAGCAACCCAGGGTGCGGAAGCGTACCCGGCGCCACTGCGGGGTTTCGCCCGGCCGCAGCGGCAGGCGCTCGTCGTCGACCATGATCAGGGCACCGTCGCGCTCGACGACCGGCCTTTCGGCAGCAAAATACAGCGGCACCACCGGGATGCCTTCGCGGTAGATGTACAGCCACACGTCCAGCTCGGTCCAGTTGGACAGCGGGAACACGCGCACGCTCTCGCCCTGGCGGATGCGGGTGTTGTACAGGTTCCACAGCTCGGGGCGCTGGCGCTTGGGATCCCAGCGGTGGTGCTCGTTGCGGAACGAAAACACCCGCTCCTTGGCCCGCGACTTCTCCTCGTCGCGGCGCGCTCCGCCGATGGCCGCGTCGAACCGCCACAGGTCCAGCGCCTGCTTCAAGCCCTGGGTCTTCATCACGTCGGTGTGCACGCTGGCGCCATGGCTGACCGGGCCGATGCCCTGGGCGACGCCCTCCGGGTTGATGTGCACCCGCAACTCCACCCCGGCCTCGGCGACCCGGCGGTCGCGGAAAGCGATCATCTCGCGGAACTTCCAGCCCGTGTCCACGTGCAGCAGCGGGACCGGCGGCCGCGCCGGGGCGAACGCCTTGAGCAGCAGGTGCAGCAGCACCGAACTGTCCTTGCCCACCGAGTACAGAAGCACCGGGTTTGCGAACCCGGCGGCGACCTCGCGCAGGATGTGGATGCTCTCCGCCTCCAGGCGGTCGAGATGGGACAGGGGTCGGGCCAGGCTCATCGGGGGCTCGGGCTGCGGCCGGGCGCAGGAAACAGGCGCAAAGCATAAGCGAACCACCCCCTGCCGGGGCGGCGCGGGCGCCGATCCGCGGCGGGCAAACCCTGCGTGCGGCGTCCGGATATGATGGCGCGCCCTCCGCATCCGGACCTGCCCATGCACCGAAACGCTCCGCCGTCGCATCGCTGGACGCTCGCCGGGCTGGTCCTCGCCAGCCTGCTGCTGGCGGGCTGCTCCTCGCTGGGCACGCTGTGGACGTTCCTGGGCGGCAAGGTCGTGGTCACCGAGGCCGAATTGCAGCAACGCTTCGACCGCCGCTTCCCGCGCGACTTCGAGGTCGGCGAGGGCATGGCGACGCTGACCCTGTCGCAGCCGCAGGCGCAGCTGCGCGACGACCGGCTGCTGCTGGACTTCGACATGCAGGCTTCGCTGGCCGGGATGCGGTTGCCCCTGCGCGGCCATTTCGGCCTCGACTCCGGGCTGCGCTTCGATCCCGACAGCCAGGCGCTGTACCTGCACGAACCCCACCTCACCCGACTGGACCTGCCGCGCGTTCCGGGCCTGCCGGCCGAGGCGGAACTGCTCGCGCTGGGCGATGCGCTGCTGGCCGAATACGCGCGCGACGTGCCGGTCTACGAACTGAGCGAACGCCGCCAGGAGCAGGTGCCGCTCGGGCGCCGCGTGTACCGGGTCGACATCCGGGACGGCCGCCTGGTGATCGGCGTCCGGCGCTGAAGCGCGCGCGCAACGCGGTTGCGCGACCGGGCCCCGCGCGCTGGCCAGCCCGCCACTGGCCCGCCCTCAACTCGTAATCGTCTGGGTCAGCGATTCCCAGGTCGGCGGTGGCGGCCAGTCCGGGACCTGGTTGCCGTCGAGCACGCGGCGCAGGTCGCGCCGATCGATCTGCGGGGCCAGCGCATTGACCAGTTCCAGCGCATAGTCGCGCAGCACCCGCTCGCGCGGCAGCACCGCCCAGGCCACGCACTCGCCGATCTCCACCGGCGCCGGCCAGCTGCGCAGGTCGGTATCGCCGCTGCCCACGGCCATCTCGGCGAGGATGCCCACGCCCAGGCCGGCACGGACGTAGGTCTTGATCAGGTCCGCGTCCAGCGCGGTCAGGGCCAGGTCCGGCTCCAGGCCGGCGCCGGCGAAGGCGCGCCGCAGCGAGGATTCCGGGCGCACCGAGGACTCGTAGCTGATCAGCGGATGGCGCCCGAGTTCGCGCAGGCCCGGCGCGGCCCCGCCGCGGTCCAGCGCATGGCCGCGCGGCACCAGCGCCAGCCGGCGCCAGCGGTACAGGGGCACCGCCACCCCGCCCGGCGGTTCGGCGCCGACCGTGCTGACCACCGCCATGTCGGCCTCGCCGCTGCCGAGCAGGTCCAGCGCCGCGCCCTCGGCCGACTGTTGCAGGTGGACGCTGACCTGGGGGAAATCGCGCTTGATCCGCGCGATCGCCGGCGGCAGCACGAAGCGCGCCTGGGTATGGGTGGTGGTGATGATCAGCTGGCCCTGGCTCTCGCGACGCTGGTTGGCGGCGTAGGCGCGGATGTTGCCGGCCTCGGCCAGGATTACCCGCGCGCGTCCGAGCACCTCGCTCCCGGCCGGGGTGATCGCCTCCAGGCTGCGGCCCTTGCGCACGAACAGCAGGAAGCCCAGCTCCTCCTCCAGTTGCTTGACCTGCTTGGACAGGCCCGGCTGGGTCGCGTGCACGCGGCTGGCCGCCAGGGTGATGTTGAGCCCGGCGTCGGCGATGGCGACGAGGTAGCGCAGCTGGGTGAGGGTCATCGGCGGGAGGGCGGAGGCGGTCGGGTGCGGGAACCGTCCCGGCAAGACTGCAGGAGGATCGCTCACGATCTTATAACCAAAGCGCATGAATAATGTGCGGCAAGTTATTTCCTCAGGTTATGAGCCAGTCGTACGGTTCCTGCCTCACCCCTTCGCCGGCAGCCTCGCCATGGCCATCCACGACAGCATCCTCGACACCATCGGCCGCACCCCGGTGGTCAGACTGCACCGCGTCGCACCCGCGCACGTGGAGCTCTACGCCAAGGTCGAGGCGTTCAATCCGGCCGGCTCGGTCAAGGACCGTCTGGCCCTGGCCATCGTCCTCGATGCCGAGGCCAGGGGCCTGCTCAAGCCCGGCGACACCCTCGTCGAGGCGACCTCGGGCAACACCGGCGTGGCCCTGGCGGCGGTCGCGGCCGCGCGCGGCTACAAGTTCGTGGCGGTGATGACCGAGACCTTCTCGATCGAGCGCCGCAAGCTGATCCGCGCCTATGGCGCCAAGGTGATCCTGACCCCGGCCGCCGAGCGCGGCACCGGGATGGTGCGCAAGGCCGAGGAACTGGCGAGGAAGCACGGCTGGTTCCTGGCCAGCCAGTTCGCCAACCCGGCCAATCCCGCCTACCACCGCCAGACCACGGCGGCGGAAATCCTGCGCGACTTCGCCGGCCGCCGCCTCGACCATTTCGTCAGCGGCTGGGGCACCGGCGGCACCCTGACCGGGGTGGGCGAAGTGCTGAAGGTGGCACGGCCGGGGGTGGAGGTCGTCGCCGCCGAGCCGGCCAACGCCTCGCTGCTGGGCGGCGGCGAGTGGAAGCCGCACAAGGTCCAGGGCTGGACCCCGGACTTCGTCCCCGCGGTGCTCAACCGCGACGTGGCCGACCGGATCGTGACCGTGGCCGACGAGGAGGCCATCGCCACCGCACGCCGCCTGGCGGCCGAGGAAGGCATCTTCGCCGGCATCTCCTCCGGCGCCACCGTGGCCGCCGCGTTGCAGGTCGCCGCCGGCGCCGCGCCGGGCTCGGTGCTGCTGGCGATGCTGCCCGATACCGGCGAGCGCTACTTCTCCACGCCACTGTTCGAGGGCGTGAACGAGGGCTCGGACGACGAGTGGCTGGCCGCGCTGGGTTGAGGCCGCGCCCGCTCAGTGCATCGCGCCGGCCTCGGAGGCCGCACCCGCCGCCGCGTGCCGGCCGCTGTGCATCAGCAGCACCAGCGGCATCGCCGCCACGGTCAGCACCATCATCAGCCAGAAGTCGTTGCCGTAGCCGATCGCCGCCGACTGCCGGGTCACCTCGGCGTTGAGCAGCGCCGCGCCGGTGGCGGTGGCCGGATCCCAGATCGCCGGCAGCAGCGTCCGCTCGGCGCCATAGGCGGGAATGCGCGCGGCGATCTCGGCATGGTTGATCTGGGTGGCCCGCGCCAGCAGCGCCACCACCATCGAGATGCCCACCGAGGAACCGATGTTGCGGACCAGGCTGAACAGGCCGGCGGCCTCGGTGCGCTGCGACGGATCCAGGGTCGAATAGGCGATGGTGGAAATCGGCACGAACACCAGGCCCAGGCCCAACCCCTGGACCACGCCCAGCCACACCACCGCGTCCACCGAGGCATCGATCCCGAACCGCGACATGCCGTACAGCGACAACACGATCAGGCCCATGCCGGCCATGATCGGGATCCGCGCATCGATCCGGCCGAGCATGCGCCCGACCAGCATCATCGAGAACATCGTGCCCAGCCCGCGCGGGGCCAGCACCATGCCGATGGTGACCACCGGATAGTGCATCAGCGTGGCCAGGTACGGCGGCATCAGCGCCAGGGTGGCGAACAGCACGATCCCGACGATGAAGATCAACACGCAGCCCACCGCGAAGTTGCGGTTGCCCAGCAGGCCCAGGTCCAGCATCGCGCGCTCGCGCAGGCGCCACCACCACAGCCCGTACAGGTACAGGGCCAGGAACGCCAGCGCCGCCTCGACCTGGATCTCCAGGCTGCCGAACCAGTCCATGGTCTCGCCGCGGTCCAGGAACAGTTGCAGCGAGCCGATGCCCAGCGCCAGCAGCGCCAGACCCACCGTGTCCAGCGGCCGCGCCTGCGGCGTCTCGGGCTTGACGCTGAGCAGGATGCCGACCAGCGCGATCGCGCCCACCGGCAGGTTGATCAGGAACACCCAGTGCCAGCTGTGGTACTCGGTCAGCCAGCCACCCAGCGGCGGGCCGAGGATCGGGCCGACCATGATCCCCATGCCCCACATCGCCATCGCCGCGCCGTGCTTCTCGCGCGGGAAGCTGTCCAGCAGCAGCGATTGCGAGACCGGCACCAGCGAGGCGCCGAACACGCCCTGCAATATCCGGAACAGCACCATCTGCCCGATCCCGGTGGCCATCGCGCACAGCACCGAGGCCACGGTGAAGCCGCCCACCGCCACGACCAGCAGCCGGCGCCGGCCCAGGCGCGCGGCCAGCCAGCCGGTGGCCGGGGTGAGGATGGCGGCGGCCACGATGTAGCTGGTCAGCACCCAGGAGGCCTGGTCCTGGGTGGCCGACAGCGCGCCCTGCATGTGCGGCAGGGCGACGTTGGCGATGGTGGTGTCCAGCGCCTGCATCAGCGTGGCCAGCATCACCGAGCCGACCAGCAGGGCGCGGTTGCCGCCAGCGGTGGCGTTGAGGCGCGAGATCATGGGAGTGCCCGGGGAACGGGTTGCGGGCCCGCCGCGCGGCGGGCCTCGGTCCAGGGTCAGTGCCGGCCGGCAGCGGCTTCGGCCGGGGCCGCGGCGGCCGGCGCGGCACGCTCGCGCAGGTCGACTTCGACCTCGGCGCTCATCCCGGCACGCAGCACTGGCGCATCGTCGCGGTCGGCGTCCTCGATCTCCACCCGCACCGGGATGCGCTGCACGATCTTGACCCAGTTGCCGGTGGCATTCTGCGCCGGCAGCACGCTGAATTCCGAACCCGACGCCGGCGCGATGGAGGCCACGTGCGCCTTCCACTTCACCCCGGGGTAGCCGTCCACCTTGACCGTGGCCGACTGGCCGACCTGCATCCTCGCCAGTTCGGTTTCCTTGAAGTTGGCCTCGATCCAGACCGGATCGGTGGCCACCAGCGGCATCGCGGTCTGGCCGACGCCGAGGAACTCGCCCACCTGCAAGTCGTGCAGGCCGACGATGCCGTCCACCGGCGCGCGCACTTCGGCGTGGGCCAGGTCCAGACGCGCCTTCTCCAGCATCGCCAGCGCGGCGCGGTAGTCGGGCAGCTCGGTGGTCGGGGTGGCCGCATCGCCGCTCAGGGTGGCGGCGGCTTCGGACTGGCTGGCGATCGCGTCGGCCAGTTCGGTGCGTGCCGAGGCCGCGGCGTGGCGCGCATCGTCGAGCATCTTGCGCGACACCAGCTGCTGGCCGGCCAGTTGCTCCATGCGCGCCAGGTCGCGCTCGGCCCAGGACAGGGTTTCGCGCGCGGAGCGGATCGTGGTGCCGGTGCCGGCGACCTTGGCCCGACTGGCCTGGGCCGCATTGGTCATGTGCGCCAGCAGCGCCTCGTTCTGCGCCACTGCGATCTGCAGCGGCTGCGGATCGATCCGGAACAGCAGGTCGCCCCGCTTCACCGGCTGGTTCTGGCCCACGGCCACCTCGACCACGCGCCCGCCGACCTGCGGCGCCACCAGGATGCGCTCGGCCTTGACGTAGGCGTTGTCGGTGCCGACTTCGGCCTGCGATACGTACCACCGCCAGCCGAAGAAGCCGGCGACCACCAGCGGCCCGGCGACCCACAGCCAGGCGGGCACGCGGCGCTTGCGTACGGGAACGGGGGCCGCCTCGGGGGCGGCGCTGTCGGATTGGCGGGTCATGGGGCTCAGGCCTTGGGGGAGGACTCGCCGCGGTCTTCGCGATCGAGCCGGGACAGGTTGTCGCGCACGCGCGCCAGGACCGCCAGCGCGGTGGCCAGGTCGGCGGCGGCGATGCCGGCCATCGCCTCCGTGCGCACCGCCTGGGACACGGTTTCGACCTCGCCGGTCACCTGTGCCGACTGCGGCAGCAGGTACAGGCGCCAGACCCGGCGGTCGGCGGGGTCGGCGCGGCGCTCGACGAAGCCGGCCTTCTGCAGGCGGTCGATGACCCGGCCCACGGCGATCGGCTCCAGGTCGAGCTGGTCGGCCAGTTCGACCTGGGTGACGCCCTGGGTGAGCGACAGCCGCTTGAGCGTGCGCCATTGCACCCGGGTCAGGCCGAGGTGGGCGACCCGGCGGTCGAACACCCGCCCGAACAGGCGGCCGAGGTCGGCGACCAGGTAGCCGAGGTTTTCGCGGGGGTCGGTCCGGGACATGGGTGCGCAGGATATAACTGCTTAAGCAGGTATTTCAAGAGGCCGGCGGCGGGCCCTGGCCGGCATTCAGCGAGCCGACGGCTTCGGGTTCGAATGGGCCGGCCTACCGTCGCGCCATGAACGCTTCGATCTCGTCGGCCGAGCGCACCAGGCCGTCGGTGAGCACGCGATGGCCGTCGGCGGTGATCAGCACGTCGTCCTCGGTGCGGATGCCGATGCCGCGCCACTTCGCCGCCACCGCGCTGTCGTCCGCACCCACGTACAGGCCCGGCTCGATGGTCAGGACCATCCCCGGCTCCAGCAACCGCGGCTGGCCATCGATCCGGTAGTCGCCCACGTCGTGCACGTCCAGGCCCAGCCAGTGCCCGCTCTTGTGGCGGTAGAACTGTTTGTAGTGTTCGCCGGCAATGCACTTGTCCAGCGAACCCTTGAGCAGGCCCAGGCGCAGCAGGCCCTCGCTCAGGACCTCGACCACCGCCTCGTGCAGCGCTGCGAACGCCACCCCCGGCCGGGCGCGGGCCAGCGCCGCCGCCTGCGCCGCGCCGACCAGGTCGTGCAGCACGCGCTGTTCCTTCGAGAAGCGTCCGTTGACCGGGAAGGTGCGGGTGATGTCGGCGGCGTAGCTGCGGTACTCGGCGCCGGCATCGATCAGGACCAGGTCGCCGTCCTTCGTCCGGGCGGTATTGGCGACATAGTGCAGCACGCAGCCGTTGGCGCCGGCGCCGACGATGCTGGCGTAGGCCGGGCAGGCGTCGGCGGCGCGGAACACGCGCTCGATCTCGGCCTGCAATTCGTACTCGTGGATGCCCGGCCGCGCCGCGCCCATCGCCGCCTCGTGCGCGCGCACGCTGATCGCCGCGGCCTTGTCCATCAGCCGGATCTCGTCGCGGGACTTGAACAGGCGCTGCTCGTGCAGCAGGTGGCCCAGTTCCAGGAACTCGTGCGGCGGCTGCGCACCGTGGCGCACCTGGGCACGAACGCGGTTGACCCAGCCGATCAGCTTCAGGTCGAACTCGGCGTCGCGACCGAAGTGGTAGTAGACCCGCGAACGCCCTTCCAGCAGGCCCGGCAGGATCTCGTCCAGGTCGTCGATCGGATAGGCGTCGTCCATCCCGAACGACGCCACCGCGCCCTCCTGGCCGAAGCGCGGTCCGTCCCAGGCCTCGCGCTCGGGGTCGCGCTCGCGGCAGAACAGCAGCGCCTCGCCGTGCCTGCGGCCCGGCACCAGCACCAGCACCGCCTCCGGCTCGGGGAAGCCGCACAGGTACCAGAAGTCCGAGTCCTGCCGGTACGGATAGTGGGTGTCGTGGCTGCGCACCCGCAGCGGCGCCGCCGGCAGTACCAGAATCGCATCCTCGCCGGCCATGCGCATCAGCTGGCGGCGACGCCGCGCGTGCTCGGCGGCGGTGATGCCGGTGATCGCGCGCGTCATCGAGCGTCAGTTCAGGCTGCGGCGGTGGCGCGGGCCGAGTACGCAGTCGCCATGCAGGAGCAGCACGGCGACGCGGACGAACTCCTCCAGTTCGGCAAGCGCGGATTCGTCCTCGTCCTCGTCTTCGTCGATGTCCTGCACGCTGGCGCCGGCCAGCCGGGCCAGGTCCTGCAGTGCCTCGGATCCTTCCTCCGACAACGGCGGCTGCGCGCCGGCGGCCAGGCCGAATCCGCCCAGGAAGCCGCGGCACCAGTCGAACAGGGCCTGGGCGCGGTCGCGCAGCGGCAACGCGTCCTCGCCCAGCAACAACTGGAACGAGAACTCGCCGTCGCCCAGCTGCGCCGCGGTGGCGGTGCGCAACCGGTCCAGCGCACTGCCGGGCGCCGGTTCGGGCGCACCGGGGTCGGCCAGCACCCGCGCCGGCCACCCCGCCACGTCGTCACCGCCACCGGCAAGCCATCCGCACAGGGCACCGTGCAGTTCCGGCACGCTGGCGCCGAGGCCAAGGCTGCGGCTGGCCTCGGCAACCTCGGCGGGAACGGGCAGATCGGACATGGATCACGCAGGCAATGGGGTCTGGCCGGAAGTGTAGCAACCGCGCGCGCGCCGCCGCTTGTCGACCTTCCCCTTGCGTGCCTACACTCGCCGCAGTCGCCCCTCCCGCCCGCCATCATGCCGTCCGAGGTTGTTGCGCGACACCGCAAGGCAGGACCCCACCGGAGCGGCCGGCCGTGACCGGCATGCTCATGGCCCTGGCCGCGGGCCTGATGATCGCGGTGCTGGTCCTGCTCTGGCGCTGGCGCAGCAGCCACCTGGAACAGCACGAGGCCCTGCAGGCGCGCGAGGAGCACCTGACCGTGGCCCTGTGGGGCTCGGGCGAGCAGTTCTGGGACTTCGACCTGGACCGGCGCGAACTGCACCTGCTGCACGCCGACGAATCCGAACCCCAACCCGGCCGCGGCCTGGCCGTGACCAGCCGGCTCGCCTCGCTGCCGCTGGTGCACCCGCACGACCGCGCCAGCCTGCGCCGCCAGCTGCGCACCCACCTGCGCGGGCGCGACCCGCTGCTCAGCTCCGAATACCGGGTCGACCGGGACGGCAACGGCAACTGGGCCTGGATCCGGATCCGCGGCCGCACCGTGGAACGCGACGCGCGCGGCCGGCCGCGG
>JAFLEA010000053.1 GCA_017302035.1 Lysobacterales bacterium | reverse complement strand
GGCTGGCGCTGGTACGGCTGCCGCCCACGCCCGGCGAAGCGGACGAGGGGCCGGCCTCGCGCCTGCGCCGTTTCACCGACACGCTGGCGGAAGAAACCACTGCCGCACCGCTGCGCTGGCAGGCGCGGGCGTATGCCGCGCAGGCCGAATGCCGCTCCGGCAACGTGGTCGGCGGTACCCGGCAACTGCTCGCCCTGCAGGCCGAACTGAGCAAGGCGCGCCCGGAAGGCGGCAGCCTGCCGCGCCAGGTCGCGCGCCTGGCCGCTGCCTGCGGCGACGAGGCCACCACCTCGCGCTGAGCGCGGCCGCCTGCGGCCGGGACCGGGCTACAGCAGCGGCGCCTGCATCGGTTCGATCGTGCCCTCGCCACGCATGACCTTCTTGAACTCCTGGCGGCTGACCGAGACGTAGCGCTCGTTGCCGCCGATCTCCACCTGCGGCCCGTCCTGCACCGCCCGGCCCTGCGCGTCCACGCGCAGGTTCATGGTCGCCTTCTTGCCGCTGTGGCAAATGGTCTTGATCTCGACCAGTTCGTCGGCCCAGGCCAGCAGGTACTGGCTGCCCTCGAACAGCTCGCCGCGAAAATCGGTGCGCAGGCCGTAGCACAGCACCGGGATGCGCAATCGGTCCACGACCTCGCTCAGCTGCCACGCCTGCGCGCGGCTGAGGAACTGGGCTTCGTCCACCAGCACGCAGCCCAGCGTCCCGTGCGCGAGCAAGTCCGCTTCCACCAGCCGTTCCAGATCGGTGTCGCGCTCGAAGGCGATGCCGTCGGAGCGAAGCCCGATCCGCGATGCGACCACCCCGGCGCTGCCGCCGCGGTCGTCCAGGCGCGGGGTCAGGATCAGCGTGCGCATCCCGCGCTCGCGGTAGTTGTGCGCCGATTGCAGCAGGTTGGTGGTCTTCCCGGCGTTCATCGCCGAGTAGTAGAAATAGAGCTTGGCCATGGGCGGATTCTACCGGCGGACGTGGGCTCCGGCCGGCCCCGGCCCGCGGACCGTCGCCAGGGGCGCGCAACGGATCCTCAGGGCTTTGCGTCGCCCGCGTCCGTGGCGGGTTCCGGCCCGATCCCGCGCACGGTTTCCGGCGCACCGACGTCGACCCGCTCCCGTACCGGCGCGCGCCAGATCTCGTCCTGCAGGCGCCAGTACTCGCGCGGCTTCCAGTAGGAATCGGCGTAGTACTCGTGGCCATGGAAGCTGTAGGCCTCGCCGGAGGTGCTGTAGGCGGTCACCTGCAATGCCCCGCTGACATAGCCGGTACGGCTGCCGGTGGCGCTCGTCAGGCCGCGCCGCAGCCAGGCCTCCAGGCGCGGGCGTGCCACCGCATCGCCATACTCATCGAGCATGGCCTGGCCGCGGATGCGGGCCTGCGCGCGTTCGTCCGCATCCAGCTGCTCCCAGTAGCGCTCGCGGAAGCGCACGAAATCCGGATAGTCGCGCTCGGCCGACAGGTCCATCCAGGCATAGGCCAGCACCCGGTCGGCCGGAGCGCCGCGGCCCTGCCAGTACATCTCGGCCAGCATCGCCTGCGAGGGCTTGTCCGCATAGCGGGCGGCGCGCTCGAACCGGCGCAACGCCTCTTCGTAGCGTCCCTCGCGATAGAGCTTCATGGCCTGCTCCCGGTAGCGCACGTCCGGGTGGTAGGTCTGGAAGCTGCCCAGGCTCGAGAACAGATCGAAGCGGCGCTCCTCGACCGACTTGCCCGCATGGGCGGGGGACGCGGCCAACCCGCCCAGCACGAGGGCGGCGGTCAGGGCGAGCATGCGGGTCGCGTCCATGCCCCGGAAGGTAGCACGAGCGGCCATCCCGAGCCCCGGGGCCGCGGGCCCGCAACCTCACCGGGCGCCGTCCACCTGCTCCACGTCGCCCACGTCCACGCGCTCGCGCAAGGGCGCCTTCCAGATCTCGTCCTGGAGCCGCCAGTAGGCCTTGGGCTCCCAGTACTTGTCGGCGTAGTACTGGTCCCCGCGCAAGGTCATGCCGGTGCCGGCCATGGGGCCGGTGAACGGAACGATCGTCAACGGTCCCACGGATCCGACCCGGCTTCCGGTGACCTGCCGGCGCTCCTGCCTGAGCACCTTCTCCAGGCGCGGCTTGGCCACGTCGTCGCCGTATTCGGCCAGGATCGCCTGGCCGCGCTGGATGGCGGCGGCACGCTCGGTCTCGGAAAGCGCGTTCCAGTAGGCTTCACGGTAGACGAGGAAGTCGTGGTAGTAGCGCTCGGCGGCGAGATCCATCCAGGCATAGGCGAGCGGCCGGTCCTGGGCCACGCCCAGTCCGTTCCAGAGCATCCCGGCGATCATGGCCTGCGCGGCCTTGTCGGCGTAGCGCGCCGCGCGCTGCAGGTACTCGAAGGCCTCGGCGTAGTCTTCTTCCGCGTAGGCGCGCACGCCTTCGGCGCGCCAGCGCAGGTCCGGATGCGCGGCCAGGAAGCCCTCGGTGAGCACCGCCGGATCGATCTCCGGCTCCTTGTCGGTCCGTGCGCCACCGGCGACGGCGGCCGGCGTCACGGCCAGGAGCAGCAGAACCAGAAACGCCTTGCTGGACATGCAGCCACCTCTTGCCGGTACTGCAGGCGATTCTAGCGGTGCTGCCGTGGTCGGCACGTGCCGTCGGTCATGGCCCGCGAACGGCCGGCCGGGCCCGCGTTGTAGAATCCGCTTCCGGTTCCAGCCGCCGCCGCATGCATTCGCTCAATCCCCCCCAACGCACCGCGGTCCTGCACGACGAAGGCCCCTTGCTGGTGCTGGCCGGCGCCGGCAGCGGCAAGACCCGGGTCATCGTCGAAAAGATCGCCCACCTGGTGTCCTCCGGCCGCTACCCGGCCCGGCGCATCGCCGCGATCACCTTCACCAACAAGTCGGCGAAGGAGATGCGCGAGCGCGTGTCGCGGCGGATCAAGGGCGACGCGGCCGGCGAGCTGACCCTGTGCACCTTCCATGCCCTGGGCCTGAAGTTCCTGCAGATCGAACACGCCGCCGTCGGCCTGCGCCGCGGCTTCTCGATCTTCGACGCCGACGACAGCGCCGCCCAGGTCAAGGACCTGATGCCGGGCGCCAAGCCCGACGCGGTGGACGATGCGAAGAACCTGATCTCGCGCGCCAAGAACGCCGGCCTCTCGCCCGAGCAGGCGCTGGCCGCGGCCCGCTCCACCCGCGAGGCGGAGGCCGCGAAGCTCTACGCACGCTACCAGGCGCGGCTGTCCTCGTTCAACGCAGTGGATTTCGACGACCTGATCCGGCTGCCGGTGCAGGTGCTGGAAGGCAGCGAAGACGTCACCGCCGCCTGGCGCGAGCGCATCGGCTACCTGCTGGTGGACGAGTGCCAGGACACCAACGACGCCCAGTACCGCCTGCTCAAGGCCATTGCCGGCCCGCGCGGGCACTTCACCTGCGTGGGCGACGACGACCAGAGCATCTACGCCTGGCGCGGCGCCAACCCGGAGAACCTGCAGCAGATGGCGCGCGACTATCCCGCGCTGCAGGTCATCAAGCTCGAACAGAACTACCGCTGCTCCAACCGCGTGCTGCGCGCGGCCAACACGCTGATCGCGCGCAACCCGCACGAACACCTCAAGACCCTGTGGAGCGAGCAGGCCGACGGCGAGCGCATCCGGGTGTGGGAGTGCCGCGACGGCGAGCATGAGGCCGAGAAGGTCGCCGCCGAGATCTCCTTCCTGCACGAGTCCCGGCAGGTGCCGTGGAGCGAGTTCTGCATCCTGTTCCGCGGCAACCACCAATCGCGACCGCTGGAAAAGGCGCTGCAGCTGTTGCGCGTGCCCTACCACCTCACCGGCGGCACCGCCTTCCTCGAACGCCAGGAAGTGAAGGACGCGCTGGCCTGGCTGCGGGTGGTGGCCAACCCGGACGACGACGCCGCCTTCCTGCGCGCGGTGCAGTCGCCCAAGCGCGAAGTCGGCGCCACCTCGCTGGCGAAGCTGTCCGAGCTGGCCGCCGGCAAGCACATGCCGCTATCGCGCGCGGCGCAGTCGATGGGCGCGTTGCAGCAACTGACGCCACGCGCCGCCAACGGCCTGGGCGCATTCAACGACGCCATCGCCGACCTGCGCGAACAAGCCACGCGCCTGAGCGCGGCCGAGCTGGTGCGGCGCCTGGCCGAAAAATCCGGCCTGCTCGCCGACCTGCGCGCGCAGTGTCGGGACGAAGGCGCGTTCCAGCGCCGCAAGGCCAACCTGGACGAACTGGCCGAATGGTTCGAGGGTGGCCCGCGCGGCGCCAGCGCCGGCGACCTGGCCGCGCAACTGGCCCTGCTCTCGCGCAACGACAAGGACGACGGCGGCAACCAGGTCCGACTGATGAGCCTGCATGCGGCCAAGGGCCTGGAGTTCGGCCACGTGTTCATCGTCGGCTGCGAGGACGGCACCCTGCCGCACGAGGCCGCGCTGGAGGAAGGCTCGCTGGAGGAAGAGCGGCGGCTGATGTACGTGGGCATCACCCGCGCCAAGTCGCGGCTGTGGCTCAGCTACAGCCGCGAAACCCGCCGCTTCCGCGAGAAAGTGCGGCTCAAGCCCAGCCGCTTCCTCGACGAACTGCCGGCGACCGAGCTGCAGCGCGACGGCGCCGACCCGGTCGCCGACGCAGCGGCGAAGAAGGAGCGCGCCGCCGCCAGCTTCGCCGCGATCCAGGCGCTGCTGGGCGACTGATCTCCATCCCTGCCTCCCTCCGGGGGAAGGCAGCCCGCTAAACTGCCGTTCCCGGACCCTTTCGAGACAGCGCTCCATGCGCATTTCCCTGCCCTGCGCCGCCCTGCTCGCGGTCGCCCTGGCCGCCTGCCAGCCGATTCGCCCCGATGCGCCGACCCCGGTCGCGACGACCGCGCCGGCCGCCGCCAGCGTCCCCGCCGACGACAACCTCAATGCGGTGCTGTGGGTGCAGCGCTCGGCCGAGTACCAGGCCGCCGCCATCCAGACCTACCGCGCCGCCGCCGAGTACCTGGACAAGGCCCTGGCCGAGCCGCACTGGGACGCGCTGGTCCCCAGCGAGCGCGACAACCACGGCCACGGCCTCAAGCCGGCGGTGGTCCTGGACATCGACGAGACCGTGCTGGACAACTCGCCCTACCAGGCACGCCTGGTCCGCGACGGCCTCGAATACAGCGACCCCACCTGGGACGCCTGGGTCGAGGAACGCCGCGCCAGACCCGTCCCCGGCGTGCTGGAGTTCGCCCGCGCCGCCAACGAGCGCGGCGTGACCCTGGTCTACATCTCCAATCGCGCCGTGCACCTCAAGCAGGCCACCCTGGACAACCTGCGCGCCGCCGGCCTGCCGGTGGCCGACGAGAGTGTGTTCCTGGGCCTGGGCACGGTGGTGGAAGGCTGCGAGCAGGAGGGCTCGGAGAAGGACTGCCGGCGCCGCCTGGCCGGGCGCCACTACCGGGTGCTGATGCAGTTCGGCGACCAGCTGGGCGATTTCGTCCACATCGACGCCAACACCCCCGAGCACCGCCAGGCGCTGCTGGAGGAATACGACGACTGGTTCGGCGAGCGCTGGTGGATGCTGCCCAACCCGACCTACGGCAGCTGGGAGCCGGCGCTGTTCGACAACAACTGGCGCCAGCCGCGCGAAGCCCGCCGCGCCGCCAAGCGCGCCGCACTGGACGTGGCCCCGTGAGTGGCCCGCTGGATGGCCCGAACCGCGCGCCGCTGCCGCTGGCCACCGACGAACGCCTGATCTTCGCCCTGGACGTGCCCGGCAAGCCCCAGGCGCTGGACTGGATCGAGCGCCTCGGCGACGCGGTGCGTTTCTACAAGATCGGCATGGAACTGCTGGCCTCGGGCGAATACTTCCAGGTGCTGGACGCGCTGGCCGCGCGCGGCAAGCGCGTGTTCGTGGACCTGAAGTTCTTCGACATCCCCGCCACCGTGGCCGGAGTGATCCGCGGCCTCGGTCGTTGGCCGGTGAGCTACTGCACGGTCCACGGCTGGCATCCGGCGATGATGCAGGCTGCCGCCGACGCCAACGCCGGCACCGACATGCGCTTGCTGGCGGTCACCGTGCTGACTTCGATGGATGGCAATGATCTGCGATCCATGGGTATCTCCGGCGAACCCGAGGCCATCGTCGTTGAACGCGCCCTGGCCGCGCAGGCCGCCGGGATCGACGGGGTGATCGCCTCGGGACGGGAGGCGGCCCCGCTCCGCCGCGCCACCGGCGCCGGCTTCTCCATCGTCTGCCCCGGCATCCGCCCCGGCGGCCCCGCCGGCGACGACCAGAAGCGCAGCGTCGGCGTGGCCCAGGCCTTCGCCGACGGGGCCGATGCCATCGTGGTCGGCCGCCCGATCCGCCAGGCGCCCGATCCGCGTGCCGCCGCTCTCGCCATCCAGGCCGAGATCGCAAGATCAATTACATATAAATCAATGGCTTGAGATAAGAAATCTCAAGTATTGCCGAAAGTTGCAGGCGGCGCTAGGATGCCCCCGTCCGGCCCCGTTGCCGGAACCGTGCCACAACACGATGTCCTCCGGCCCAGCCGGATTGAGGGAGGCCCAGCCTCCCTTGTTTTTTTCCGGCCCATCCGTGCCCGGCCGCCTTGCCGGCGCACTGCCCCTGCCGCCACACTCGGCCGGCACCCTGGCGGAGGTCCTCCATGTCAGCACCGCGCCGCTCCCCCCGGCTGGCCCGCATCGCGGTGGCCGGACTGCTGCTCCTGCTGGTGGCCGTCCTGGTTGCCTGCCGGCGTGGGCCGTCGGCCGACGACCTGCCCGGCGCGTCCAGCGAGCCGGCCGGCGCGGTGCGCCAGCTGGCCGGACACGTGCAGCGCAACGACCTGCAGGCCTTCGCCCGCGACGCCCTGCCTGCGGAGGAGTACACGCTGCTGGCCCACGCCTGGTCCGACGGCCGCAGCCGCTGGCCGCTGACCGAGTTGCCGCTGGACGAGCGCATCGGCCCGATGCTGGCCGCCCTGTCCGCGCCCGACGCGGAGCAAAAGCTGCGGCGCAGCTTCGACGCCCAGTTCGCCGGCCAGGACAAGGCCCTGGGTGACGCCGCCCGCACCGTGGCCTTGTTCGGCAGCCAGTACGTGAAGACCCAGGGCGAGTACAGCGACGAGGAGCGCGCGCACTACGCACAGGTCCTGGCCGCACTCGCCGGCTGGGCGGGCACCGCGCCGCTGGGCGAGCGCAAGCGTGGCCATGCCGCGATCGACCAGCTGGCCGAAGCCGCGCGCGCCACCGGCCTGAATGGGGACGATGCCCTGGCCGCGGCCGGCATGGAGGACAGCCTGCGCCGGCTGGGACCGTTCGCCGCCACGCTCAAGTCGGTGCTGGCCGGCTACGGCCTGGACCTGGACCACAGTCTCTCGCACCTGCGCATCGGCCTGGTCGAGGAGCGCGGCGACCACGCCACGGTCCGCATCCACTACCCGCTGGCCGGGACCGAGATCGACACCACCGTCAGCCTGACCCGCCGTGGCGGCCGCTGGTACCTGAGCGACTACCTGGAACATGCGGCCACGATGCTGCGCGAGGCACCGGCGGCCGAGCCGGGCATCGACCCGACACCGCCGGGCCCCGCCGATCCGGCCGAACCGCACCCGGCCGAACCCACCGCTGGGCGATAATCCCCCCATGAGAGAACAGAACTCCCTGCCGTTCCCGGAGCCGGCTCCCCGGCCCGCGGCCAGCGCCCCACCCGGCCCGAACGCACCGCCCCCCGGCGCCGACGCCGCCGTGCCGCCCGCCGCCCGCATCACCGAGTCCGCTGGACCGGCTGTGGTCGCGGACACGGACCCGCCCATCGACGACGGCACGGCCCCGGCCGCGCCTTCACCCGAGGACGCATCCATCCGATCCGCCACCGACATCGATCCGGCCCAGGGCGACCTGCTCCCGCCCACCGGTACCGCCCTTCCGCAGCCGTTGGCCGGCCCGCGTCCCGCCTCCAGGATCCGTCGCCCGATGTGGGCACGCTTCCTGGGCTGGCTGGCCAGCCCCTGGCTGGACCTCAAGCTCGAGCCGGCCGAACTCGACATCGGCGCCGATCCGCGTCCGGTCTGCTATGTGCTCGAGGACTACGGCCTGTCCAACGCCCTGATCCTGGACAAGGCCTGCCACCAGGCCGGCCTGCCCTCGCCGCTGAAGCCGCTGCCCGGCGATCCCACCGGACGCAAGCGCGCCTACGTGGCCCTGTCCCGGCGCAACGCCGCCTCGCTGATCCCCGACCAGCGCCCGACCAAGCGCACCCATTCCGATTCGCTGGCCAAGCTGCTGCAGGCGCATCGCGACGACCCGGCGCTGGACGTGCGCCTGGTGCCGGTGTCGATCTTCGTCGGCCGCGCCCCGGACCGGCACAGCGGCTGGTTCTCGGTGCTGTTCTCGGAGAACTGGGCGCTGGTGGGCCGCTTCCGCCGCCTGCTGGCGATCCTGCTCAACGGCCGCGATACCCTGGTCCGCTTCGCCGAGCCGGTGTCGCTGCGCGAGAGCGTCGAGGAAGGACTGGACCCCGAGCGCACCGTGCGCAAGCTGCAGCGCGTGCTGCGCGCGCACTTCCGCCGGATCCGCGCCGCGGTCATCGGCCCGGACCTGTCCACCCGGCGCCTGCTGGTGGACAAGGTGCTGGCCGCCGACACCGTGCGCGAAGCCATCGCCGACCAGGCCCGCCGCGACAACTCCAAGCCGGTGGACGCGTGGAAGAAGGCCCACGCCTATGCCTGGGAGGTCGCCGCCGACTACTCGCACCCGGTGGTGCGCTCGGCCAGCTTCATCCTCACCCCGGTATGGAACAAGATCTACCGCGGCGTGCTGGTCCACCACCTGGACAAGCTCAAGGAAGTGGCGCCCGGCCACGAAGTGGTCTACGTGCCCTGCCATCGCAGCCACATGGACTACCTGCTGCTGTCCTACCTGCTGTACGAACGCGGCATCGTGCCGCCGCACATCGCCGCCGGCATCAACCTCAACCTGCCGGTGGTGGGCACCATCCTGCGCAAGGGCGGCGCGTTCTTCATGCGCCGCAGCTTCCGTGGCAACCCGCTGTACTCGGCGGTGTTCACCGAATACGTGGCGCAACTGGTGTCCGGCGGCTATTCGCTGGAGTACTTCATCGAGGGCGGACGCTCGCGCACCGGCCGGCTGCTCCAGCCCAAGGGCGGCATGATCGCCATGACCGTGCGCGCCTACCTGCGCCAGCCCACCCGCCCCGTCCTGTTCCAGCCCGTCTACATCGGCTACGAGAAGCTGATGGAGGGCAACAGCTACCTGGACGAACTGTCGGGCAAGCCCAAGGAGAAGGAGTCGATCTGGTCCCTGCTGTGGGGCATCCCCAAGGTGCTGCGCGACAACTACGGCCAGGTGGTGGTGAACTTCGGCGAGCCGATCGAACTGGCCGATGTGCTGGCCGAGCACGCGCCGGCCTGGGACGGCAAGCCGCTGGGCGAGGACGACAAGCCGGCCTGGCTGGCCGACACCGTCGATACGCTGGCCCAGCGCATCCAGGTGGGCATCAACGCGGCGGCCGACGTCAACCCGATCAACCTGCTGGCGCTGGCCATCCTGTCCACGCCCAAGCACGCCATGGGCGAGGCGGACCTGCTGACCCAGATCACGCTGTCCAAGACCCTGCTGGCCGAACTGCCGTACTCGGACCGCTTCACCGTGACCCCGCACACGCCCGAGGAAATCGTCGCCCACGGCGAGGAGATCGGCGTGCTGCAGCGCGTGCCGCACCCGCTGGGCGACGTGCTCAGCGTGTCGGACGACAACGCGGTGCTGCTGTCGTACTTCCGCAACAACGTGATCCACCTGTTCACCGCATCCTCGTGGATCGCCTGCTGCTTCCAGCACAACCGGCGCCTGAGCCAGCGCACCCTGACGCGGCTGGGGCGCACCGTATATCCGTTCCTGCAAGCCGAGCTGTTCCTGCCCTGGAGCGAGGACGAGTTCGCCGGGCGCGTCGACCACATCGTCGACGTGTTCGTGCGCGAGGGCCTGCTGCAGCGGGTCAACGACGAGGAAGGCGGCATCCTGCAGCGCAATCAGGGCCAGAGCGACGAGGTGTTCCGCCTGCGCGCCATCGGCCACAGCCTGCAGCAGGCATTCGAGCGCTACTACATCGCCATCTCGGTGCTGGTGAAGAACGGCCCCGGCACCCTTGGCGCGGCCGAGCTGGAGAGCCTGTGCCACCTGTCCGCGCAGCGGCTGAGCCTGCTCTATGCCGAATCGGCGCCGGAGTTCTTCGACAAGAGCCTGTTCCGCGGCTTCATCCAGAAGCTGCGCGAGTTGAAGCTGGTGTGGCCGGACCAGAACAGCAAACTGCTGTTCGACGAACGCCTGGACGCCTGGGCCAAGGACGCCAAGCTGATCCTGGGCCGCGAGCTGCGCCACACCATCGAGCGCGTCAGTCCGGAGGCGGCGCGGCCGGAGCAGGTGGAGTCCCCTGCGGCGGACTGACCCCCCAGTCCGCCCGCGAATCGAAAGACAGGCGACTCCTCAACCGCCTCAGGCTCTGCTATAGCTAGCGCAGCCAGCTGCATGGCGGGGGAGTGGTCTTGACGAGCCAGGGGGAATCCAAGCCCGTGCCCGGACGCGCCGATCGCGCCCAAGTCGGCTGGCGCGTGGGCGACATCGACATCGACCTGGCACGCGCGCGGGCGACCCTACGCGGACAGCCCCTGGCGCTGGAGCGCAGCGGCTACAACCTGCTGTTGCACCTGGTGGAGCACGCCGGCGATACGGTCGGGAAGGACGACCTGCTGCAGGCCGGATGGCCCGGGAGGATCGTCTCCGAGAACGCCCTGTCCAAGGCGATCGGCCGGCTGCGCCAGGCCATCGGCGACGACCGAGGCGAACTGGTCCGCACGGTGCAAGGCTACGGTTACCACCTGGCGGCGGAAGCCGAGATGCAGTTCACACCGGAGCCCCAGGCCACATCTGCCGCACCGCGGCCCGCACCCTCTGCCCCAGCCGCCCCTTCGCCGTCGCCATGGCAGCGCACCCCCTGGAAGCCCGCGGCCATCGCCGCCCTGCTGGCCATCGCAGCAATAGCCACCTGGAGCTGGGCGGCGCGCGAACCCGCGCGGCCCGCGGGCACGACGACCGCCATCGCCACCCGCCCGACACCGGCCGGCGAGGACGTGATCGCCGTGCTGCCGTTCCGCGACCTCAGCGCCAACGGCTCGCTGGCGATACTGGCCGACGGGTTCGCCAACCATGTCCGCGACTACATGCAGGGCGTCCCACGACTGCGCATCGTCAACCGCGCCGACACCCTGGCCTGGCGCGGCGACCGCCACGACAGCATCGAGGCCGCACGCGGAATCGGCGCCAACCTGATCGTGAGCGGCGATCTGGACTGGCACGACGGAAACCTGCATGCCACCGTGCGCCTGTCCGACACGCACGGCCGGCTCCCGGCGCTGGAACGCAGCTTCGAACGCCCGCCCGCCGAACAGGCCGCGCTGCTGGAAGACCTCACCGCCGCCGTGGCCCTGGCCATCGGTGACCGCCCGGGCGCGTGGCGCCAGGATCCGCGCGGTGGTCGCGGCACCGCCAACCCGGAGGCGTACCAGGCCTACCTGCATGCGGCCACCCGTTATGCCGGCGGCCGCGACCCCAACAGCCAGCGACGCACCCTCGTGGCGCTGGAACGTGCGATCGCACTGGATCCGAACTACGCCGATGCCTGGATCGCGCTGGGCGAGCTCTTCAGCGACGGCAACGCGCCCTGGGCCGACAGCGTCGAGCAACTGCGCGCCGGCCGCGAGCGCTCGCTGGCCGCGCTCGACCGCGGCATCGCCCTGGGCGCCGACACCCCGTTCAACCTACTGACCCGTTCCGAAGCGCGCCTGCTCTACGGTCACGACTGGCAAGGTGCGTGGGACGATATCGAAGCTGCCGCAGCCAAGGAGGGCGAGACTCCGACGCTGCTGGTCTGGCAGGCGCGTTTCCTCGCCTCGATGGGGCATCTGGATGAAGCCATCGCGCTGGGTGGGCGCGCTGGCGCGTTGGACCCGCAATCCAACGGGCGCCGCAACCAGGGCTGGCATTATCTGGGCAAGGGCGACACCCGCAACGCGCGCGCAGTACTGATGCTGGTGCTGCCGGATTTGCCGGAAAACCCGCACCTCAATTTCTACCTGGCCCTGGCCGACATCCTCGACGGCCAGCCGCAGGCCGCGCTGCCGCGCCTGGAAAGCTCCTCCACCCTGTTCCGCCTGGTCGGCACCGCCGTCGCACAGCACGATCTGGGCGACCGCGCCGCCTCGGACGTGGCCCTGGACAAGCTGGTTGACAACTACGCCCTGGCAGACAGCTACTG
Organism: Lysobacterales bacterium; assembly: GCA_017302035.1. GTDB lineage: Bacteria > Pseudomonadota > Gammaproteobacteria > Xanthomonadales > Xanthomonadaceae > Pseudoxanthomonas. Next base: position 5,100 of record JAFLEA010000053.1, on the reverse strand, counting down.
GATCGCCGGCGTGCACAGCTGGCGCGGAGAACTCGATCAGGCCTTTGAATGGCTGGACCGTGCCATCGACCGTCGCGATAGCAGCGTGCCCTACCTCCCGTTCGACCCGCTGATGAAGAACCTCCGCGCCGACCCGCGCTACGCGCAACGGCTGGCGCGGCTGGGTATTCCCGACGACCCGGCGTTCCTGGCCCGCGCGGGAATGTCTGCCGCGCGGGTGGATGCGGTGACGAAAAAAAACTAGAAACTCGTGCGCCTGCCTGACTTGGCAAGTGCACGCGGAAACGGGACATCAGGAAAACTCACCAGCGCGTTCTGGCAGAACTCCGCGGCGAGTTGTGCGTATGGCCCGCCCGATCCCCGCTCTGCACCTCAGCACCGGAGGCGCTTCCTGATGGTGGCTTTGTCCGAGCAACCATGACCACTACCTGCAGTTCGTCGGAAACATCCTCCGACCCCGGTTTTCCAAGCGGGACACGGCACGCCGGGCGCCACTCAGGGCGTGTGACCGTCGCACTTGGGGTTGTCGACGCAAATCTTCTCGAGATAGCAGGGAGGGCTGCTGCTATCGCATATCCGGTAGGTGTGGCAGATCTGTCCGCAGTGCTCCAGGTCGCCAGCCAACGGTAAAGGTCCGCCCGGCGTGCCGAATCGCAGGGGCCTTCCCTGCCGTAGGTGGGCAGCCAACTCATCCGGAAGTACGAGCATCCATTGCCCGGTGGGCGTATCGGCTGGCATGCCGTTGGTAGCGCAGGATGCCAGGCCTAGGCAAAGGACGACGACGGATATCCGCATCATGGCAAGATCCTCAAGCGGGAATGTGGGTGTCGATCGCGGAAACGCCAGCCGCGGCCGGACCGGATCCACTACCAAGGGATGCCCGCGCATGGTCGAGCGATTTGCGGACGATCCGTGCCGCACTGCGCATCTGGTCCGTGGTATGGAGTGGCGTTACCTGCATGCGGAATCGGGCCTCGCCGCGGCGACAGGCCGGGAACTCGATGTTGTTGAGGATCAGTCCATGCTCCAGGCAATGGCGGTACGCGACCCGTGCGATCGGTTCGGGCCCGATGACCGGCAATACCAGCGACGAAACGCGGCCCAGGGCGGGTACTCCTTGCTCGGCTAGCGCATCGCGCAATACCGCGGCATTCTCCAGCGCCCGCCGGCGCAACTGCCTACCCTCATCCGAAGCCACGATTTCGAAGGCGGCCGTGACTGCGGCCACTTGCGACGGGACCAGGTAGTTGGAGAACGTGTACGACCCGCTGAATCCTCTCGCATACAAGGTCGGCCCCCGATGTCGGGCTGCGAAAAATCCACCGATGGATGCGAAGGTCTTGCTGAACGAGCCGACCAGGAACGGCACCCTGTCCAGCAACCCCGTCTCGTGCAGAACTCCGCGTCCACCTGGACCGAGCACGCCCAGGTCATGGGCGACATCGACCATCAACGCAGCCCCATGGTCGTCGCACAGGCGGATCATCCGCTCGAAATCAGGGTGGTCTGAGTCCATCGAGAACAACGACTCGGTGACCACAAGGATCGCGGCGTCCGGTCGCTCGTTGCGCGCACGGCGCAGACGGCTCTCCAGGCTATCCATGTCGTTGTGGGAAAAGGTGGCCACGTTCGGCGTGCTTGCCTGGGCACCGTGCTGCAGGCAGTTGTGCGCCAGGGCATCCATGAGCACCACATCGTGCGGACGGACCAACGCGCGGATCGCGCCGTAGCCGGCAGACCATCCCGTGGGGAACAGCACCACGTGCGGGTGGTCCGTGAAGTCCGCGACGATCCGCTCCAGTCGCTTCGCCTCGCCGAAACCGCCGCCCAGCGTTTCAGAACCGGAACTGTGGGTCCCCTTCTCGAGCGTGGCGTCCGCACTCGCACGCACGACCTCGGGGTGGCGCGCCAGGCCGAGATAGTCCTGGGACGCCAGGTTGATGCCGCTATAGGCCTGTCCGCCCCAGCCGACGACCTCGGTCATCTCCCTGGGGGTATCGACATGATGGCGCAGGAACTGGAAATAGCCCTCCCTGCTGGCCGCATCCACCCAATCCATGAACGGCTCGCACCGGGTCGAGAAATCCTTGCCGACCGGATCCTTGAAGTCGAACAATCCAAGCTCCAGAACCTCGTTTTTCATGATCCCCCCTGGTTGCAGCGAATGTGGCGTTTCAGGACCCCATGCAGGCGTATCGGCCGTCCTTGCACCGGAACACCTCCATCGCCTGGCCGCAGCGGTTGGCAAGCACGTGGTTGCCGAAGCCGATCAGCGGATCGCCGTCGGACAACTGCGCCGGCGGCATGCAGGACGTCGCATCCGGCTCCGGTTTCTGGATTGCGCGAGTGCGAGACTGCCCGCCCGGCGAGGACGTCGGTATCAGTGGTCGGCCGCAGGACCGATAGACCAGCACGTCGCAGCCATCGAACGTGCGGACATGGTCCGTGCCCGGGATCTCCGATGGCTCCGCCAGCTCCGAGACGGCCGCAGAGACGCCAGGTGGCAGCGCGGCGGCGAAGCACAGCACTAGGAACAGAGATGCGAGGCGCGTATCCATGGGGCGACCGGCAGGGCATTGCCCGGTTCGATATCCCAGAAAGCCCCGCCAGGTCTTTCCCTGTTTCTGATGAGTTCTGACGGATTCTGACAAGCCCTTAAATCAATGGCTTGCGGCAGGGTTGCGGCCCGTCATCGGAGCAGATCAGGCCGGCTCGTCGGGGATCAGCATGCTCTCCAGCCGGGCGATGCAGTCCTTCAGCTGCAGCTTGCGCTTCTTCAGGCGCTTGGCTTCCAGCTCGTCGTCGGGGTTGGCGGCCAGCTGCTGGATGCGTTCGTCCAGCGCGCGGTGCTCGCCGCGCAGTTCTGCGATGCGTCTGACGATGGCGCCGGGGTCGCGGGTTTCCACAGGAACCAAGCTTACACCGGCCCCGGCCGGTAGAATGGCCGCCCTGATGAGCACCGTCCTGCCCCTGCCCGAACCCCTCTCCCGGAATGCGGCCCGGCACCCGGATCCGCGCGCGGTCCTGCGCGAGCAGGCCAAGCTGGCCAAGCGCCTGCGCCGCCAGGTCGGCCAGGCGATCGCCGACTTCGGCATGATCGAGGCCGGCGACAAGGTGATGGTGTGCCTGTCCGGCGGCAAGGACAGCTACACGATGCTGGACATCCTGCTGCAGCTGCAGCGCAAGGCGCCGGTGCCGTTCGAGCTGGTAGCAGTGAACCTGGACCAGAAGCAGCCGGGCTTCCCCGAGCACGTGCTGCCGGACTACCTGCGCGCGCTGGGCGTGCCCTTCCACATCATCGAGCAGGACACTTATTCGGTGGTCAGCCGGGTGGTACCGGAAGGCAAGACCATGTGCTCGCTGTGCTCGCGCCTGCGTCGCGGCGCGTTGTACTCCTACGCGGCCGAACACGGGTTCACGAAGATCGCGCTGGGCCACCACCGCGACGATCTCGTCGCCACCTTCTTCCTCAACCTGTTCCACCACGCCAAGCTCTCGGGCATGCCGCCCAAGCTGCTGTCCGACGACGGCCGTCACGTGGTGATCCGCCCGCTGGCCTACGTGCGCGAGGACGACATCGTGCAGTACGCCGATGCGCGCGGGTTCCCGATCATCCCCTGCAACCTCTGCGGCAGCCAGGAGAACCTGCAGCGCAAGCAGGTCGGGGCGATGATGAAGCAGTGGGAACGCGACTGCCCCGGGCGGATCGAGACGATTGCCCGGGCGCTGGGCGACATCCGCCCCTCGCAGTTGTCCGACCCGAAGCTGTTCGATTTCCTCGCCCTGGGCCAGCGCCAGGGCGCCGCGCGCGCCGATGCGCACGCCTGGTTGGCCGGCGAGCCGCACGCGGCGGGCGAAGCCGACGACCCCTGACTCCGTCGTTCCCGCGGAGGCGGGAACCCAGCGGCTTTCGCCCGGGTCCTCTCGATCCGGCGGAAGACGCCGGATTCCGGTCTCCCGGGGAACGCCAATCCCTCCGATCCGAGTACCCGAATGTTCTTCCGCAACCTCGCTTTCTTCCGCTTCCCCACCACCCACGACTTCAGCCAGCTCGACGCGCTGCTGCCGGAGGCCGCGCTCAAGCCGGTCGGCCCGCTGGAGCTGTCCTCGCGCGGCTTCGTGCCCCCGTTCGGCCGCGGCGAGGAGGCGCTTTCGCACCGTATCGGCGACGCGGTGTGGCTGACGGTGGGCGGGGAGGACAAACTCCTGCCCGGATCGGTAGTCAACGACCTGCTCGCGCGCAAGGTAGCCGAGATCGAGGACAAGGAAGGACGCAAGCTCGGTGGGCGAGCGCGCAAGCGGCTCAAGGACGACCTGCTGCACGAACTGTTGCCGCGCGCCTTCGTCAAGGGCTCGCGCACCGACGCGCTGCTCGACCTGGAGCACGGCTTTCTCGCGGTGGATACCTCTTCGCGCAAGACCGCCGAGGCGGTGGCCTCGGAGATCCGCCGCGCGCTGGGCAGCTTCCCTGCGATCCCGCCGAACGCGGAAGTGGCCCCGCGCAGCGTCCTCACCGGCTGGATCGCCGGCGAGCCGCTACCCGACGGCCTGGCCCTGGGCGAGGAATGCGAGCTGAAGGACGCGATGGATGGCGGTGCGGTGGTCAAGGCCCAGAACCAGGACCTGCTCAGCGACGAGATCGCCAAGCACCTGGAGGCCGGCAAGCAGGTGACGAAGCTGGCGCTGAACCTGGACGACCACCTGTCCTTCGTCCTCGGCGAGGACCTGGTGGTGCGCAAGCTCAAGTTCCTGGAAGGCGCGGTGGACCAGTTGGAAAGCACCGAGCGCGAAGACCTGCACGCCGAACTTGATGCGCGCTTCGCACTGCTGGCCGGCGAGGTGCGGCGCCTGTTCCTGGTGTTGGAATCGGCGCTGAAGCTGAGCCGGGCCGAGGCCTGATCCACGGCGCCGGTTGCGCCTACAATCGCACATGCCTTCGCTGTTCCGCCGCCTGATCGCCCGCACGCCGCAAAGCGTGCAGCGCGACACCCTGGAACTGGAACTGGGCGACGGCCGCCGCGTCGCGGTCCGGCGCGTGCGCGATCCGCGCGCGCGCCGGCTCAAGCTCAGCGTGGACGAACGCGGCGCGCGCCTGACCCT
>JAFLEA010000052.1 GCA_017302035.1 Lysobacterales bacterium | reverse complement strand
TCGACGTTCGCCGACAACCCGCCTCGCAACTGCCGCGCCAGCGCCGCCGGCGTGGCGCCGCCGCGCAGTGCTGCCTCCGCCGCACCGGCCTGCGCGGCGGCACGCGCGACCGGTTCGGGTTCGCGTTCGAGCTGCTGCAGCTGTCGCGCCAGCGGCGTGTCGCGGGTCAGGCCAAACGGATGCGCGCCGGACAGCAGCCGGTGCAGCACGATGCCCAGCTGCCAGACATCGGTGGCGGTGGTGATCGGCGCATCGTGCAACTGCTCGGGCGAGGCGTACTCGAAGGTCAGCGCGCGGTCCATGGTGCGGGTGGCGTCGCCCGCCTCCAGCTGCTTGGCGATGCCGAAGTCCAGCAGCTTCACCTGGCCGTCGGCGGTCACCAGCAGGTTGGACGGCTTCAGGTCGCGGTGCACGACCAGGTTGCGGTGCGCGTACTGCACCGCGTCGAGCACCTGCAGGAACAGCGCCGCGCGCGCGCGCAGGTCGAGCCGGCGCGCGTCGCACCAGCGGTCGATGGGTTCGCCGTCGACCTGCTCCATCACGAAGTAGGGCTCGCCCTGCCCGCTGAAGCCGCCGTCGAGCAGGGTGGCGATGTGCGGGTGCTGCAGCTGCGCCAGCAGCTGGCGTTCGCGCAGGAAGCGTTCGCGCGCCGCCGGGCCGTCGCTGCCGCTGCGGATCAGCTTCAGCGCGGCGCGCTGCGCATAGGCACCGTCGTCGCGTTCCACCGCATAGACGGCGCCCATGCCGCCGCGGCCGAGCACGCCGCTGATGCGCCAGGCGCCAACGGTGCGGCCGATGGCCGCGTCCGCGCCGGTGTCCGCGGGCGCTTCGTCCCTGCCTTCGTGCAGGGCATCGATCCAGCGCGCACCGTCGCCGGAGAACGGTTCGTGCGCGCTCGCATCGGCGGCGAGCAGGGCTTCCACCTGCGCCTGCAGCAACGCATCGCCGGCACAGGCTTCGCGCAGGCGCCGCTCGCGCCTGGCGCCCTCCAGCTCCACGACTTCCTCGAATACCGCGAACGCACGCCGTCGCCGTTCGGTGTCGCCCATGCTCATGCGCCCATCTCCGCCAGCAGGAACGCGCGCGCCTTGCGCCAGTCGCGGCGCACGGTGCGGTAACTGATGCCGAGCATGTCGGCGATCTCCTCTTCCTCGTAGCCGCCGAAGTAGCGCAGCTCGACGATCTGCGCGGCGCGCGCGTCGAGCTTGTGCAGCGCGCCGAGCAGTTCGTCCAGGGCCAGCACCTCGACCACCGCCTGCTCGCCCGAGGCGACCGAGGCGGTGAGGGTCATCGCCTGCTGGCCGCTGCCGCGCTTCTGCGCCTGCGCATGCCGGGCCTGGTCGACCAGCACCTGGCGCATCGCCCGCGCCGACAGCGCCAGCAGGTGGTGGCGGTCGTTGGCCGCCAGCGGCGTCGCGCCGACGAGCTTGAGGTAGGCCTCGTGCACCAGTGCGGTGGTTTCCAGCGGGCCGCGTCCGCGGCGCAGCTGCAGCCGGGCGGCGCGCTTGAGCTCGTCGTAGACGGCCGCGTAGGCGTCGCCCAGCGCCTGCGCGTCGCCGTCGCGGGCGCGCTGCAGCAACCGGGTCACCTCGACCGCATCGCCTTCCCCGCCCATGCCGGATTCCCCGTGCCCGGGCCGGTGCCGGGCGTGTCCTGTGTGCGGGCCGAGTTTCGCATACACACAACAGGTCCGGCAGCCCGCCGGTGAAATCGGAGAAGCCCCGTGTTCCAGCCAATCCCCCGCCCACGCCGCGTCGCCGCCACCGCCTTGTCGCTGGCCCTGCTGTCGATTCTTTCAGCGCCCAGCCTGGCGGCCGACGATCCCTGCATACGCCCGGACGGGAGCAGTGACCCGGCGGCCAACACCGATGCCGGCAACGAGAACGGCCGCGACAACACCACTTGCAGCACGTCGGCGTCCGCCTATGGCATCGACAACCAGGCCCATTCCGCCAACAGCAGCGCACTTGGCGGCGGCAACTACGCCCATGGCCGACGCAGCAGCGCCTTCGGTGCCGGCAACACCGCGTATGGCGACGATACGAGCGCGTTCGGCTTCGCCAACAGCGTCGGCGCGGTCCGCGGCAGCGCTTTCGGCTATGCCAACACCGTCGGCAGCACCTGGGGTGTCGCCTTGGGCAGCAGCAACATCAGCGGCGGCGTCGGCGCCAGCGCGATCGGCCACGGCAACATCGCATCGGCGGACGCCAGCAGCGCATTGGGCTTCAAGGCCTATACCGGAACCGGTGCCTTCGGCGCCCTGGCGATCGGCGGATTCCTCGACCGCAACGCCGACGGGGCCGCCAACCTGGACATCGACGGCAACGACGATGGAATCCTGGACGGAAGCAGCGAAACCGCCGCCGCCATTGGCGCTTCATCGGTCGCGATCGGCGCCGGCGTGGTCGCGCGCGGCGGGCACAGCACCGCGCTCGGCGTGGACTCGGTCGCCAGCGGAACCGCGGCCAGCGCTATCGGTTACGGCAACACCGCCAGCGGCCTCGAGAGCCAGGCGCTCGGCAGCTACAACGAAGCCACCGCACCGAATGCCTCGGCCATGGGCCGGGCCAACCAGGCCTTCGCCAACGGCAGTTCGGCGGTCGGTGCGCTGAACACCGCCAGCGGGCAGAACAGCAGCGCGTACGGAGCGGCCAACACGGTCCGCGGCGGCGGCAGCAGTGGCTTCGGCATGGGCAACATCGTCGAAGGGCACCTGGCCGGCGCCTTCGGCCAGACCAACACGGTGGACGGCGACGAAGCGCTGGGCGCCGGCGCTTCGAACCGCGCTTCCGGCTACCGCGCAAGCGCGGTCGGGTACGGCAACGCCGCCAGTGGCGGCAACAGCACCGCACTGGGCCGGAGCAACACGGCCGCGGCCGAAGCCAGCGTGGCCATGGGCTTCTACAACAGCGTCAACAACGATTTCGCCAGCGCAGTCGGCCGCGACAACACGGCCGAAGGCATCGAGTCCACCGCACTGGGCAACGCCAACTACACCGGCGGCATGGCGGCGGCGGCGGTGGGCACGGCCAACGGCGCCTATGGCGACCACACGGTCGCGGTGGGCTACGGCAACCGTGCCCACGGCGACGGCAGCACGGCGATGGGCCGCAACACCAACGCCGAAGGCAGTGCGTCCAGCGCGCTCGGCGTGCAGAGCTCGGCACTGGGCCTGCAGAGCACGGCGGTCGGCTTCGCCAACCGCGCCGGCGGCAACAACAGCGCCGCGCTGGGCAACGCGGCCTCGGCGTGGGGCGCCGGCAGCCTGGCGCTATCGAGCTTCGCCAGCGGCGAGGCGTCGATCGACGACCTGGACCTGGATGGCGATGGACTCGGCGATGCGAGCACCGGCGGCGCCACCGCCGCGGGCACGCGCTCGATCGCGGTCGGCTGGGGCGTGCAGGCACGGGGCGATCGGAGCCTCGCGGTCGGTTCCAACCTCCAGGTGGAGGCCGAGGACGGCATGGCCTTCGGCGCCCACAACACCGTATCCGGCAGCGAGGGCATCGCCCTGGGCCTCCGCAACGACACCGGCGCCGGCAGCGGCAGCGTGGCCATCGGCGCCGGCAACACCAACCTGCTGTCCAATACCGTCAGCATGGGCGTGGAGAACGTCAGCGCCGGGGGCACCGCGATGGGCAGCGGCAACTACGCGAACGAGGCTTCGCTGGCGGTGGGCCGCTACAGCAGCGCCAACGCGGCCAGCAGCACCGCGATGGGCACGCGCGCCGAAGCCAATGCGGCCGGGGCGCTCGCGGTGGGTGGCGGCCTGGCCGGCAGTTCCGTCGACCTGGACGGCGACGGGAACGCCGAAGCGGTGCTGGAACCGACCCGGGCCAACGGCCTCAACGCAGTGGCGATGGGCAACGGCACGCACGCGGGCGGCGACTACAGCACAGCGGTGGGCATCGACGCCCAGGCCAGCGGACGCGGCGCGAGCGCCTGGGGCGTGGGCGCGCGCGCCAATGCCGAACGCAGCACCGCGATCGGCTTCGGCGCGGTGGCCGACCGCGCCGGTACGGTATCAGTGGGCAGCAGCGGCCAGGAGCGCCAGGTGGTCAACGTCGCCGACGGCACCCTGGGCACCGATGCGGTCAACCTGCGCCAGCTCAACGCCGCGATCGGCGGCGTGACGGCGGGCAACAGCCACCCCTATTTCGTCGCCGCCGGCGCCAACGACGGCAGCGACAACGCGACCGTCACCGGCACCAACGCGGTGGCGCTGGGCGCCGGCTCGGTCGCCGACGAGGACGACACGGTAGCGGTGGGCGACCGCCGCATCACCGACGTGGAGGACGCGCAGGAGCAGAAGGACGCGGTCAACCTGCGCCAGCTCGCGTCCTCGATGAACGTGTTCGGCGCCGGCCTCGCGGGCTGGATGGGCGGTGGCGCCAGTTATGCCGGCGGCATGTTCACCGCGCCGAGCTTCAGCATCCAGGGCACCAGCTACGACAACGTCGGCGCCGCCTTCGCTGCGGTGGACTCGCGGTTGACCGCACTGGCCGGCAGCGGCGGTGGCGGCACGCCCGGGCCGGCGGGGGCCAGCGCATACCAGGTAGCGGTGGCCAACGGCTTCAGCGGCAGCGAGTCCGTCTGGCTGGCATCGCTCAAGGGCGATAAAGGCGACAGGGGCGATACCGGGGCGACGGGCGCCACCGGTGCGCAAGGGCCGCAGGGCGAACCGGGCGTCGCTGGGGCGGCCGGGCCGCAGGGACCGCAAGGCGAACCCGGAACGGGAGGGAATGGCGTCCCGGGTCCGGCCGGACCGCAAGGGCCGCAGGGCGAGCCGGGCATCGCGGGACCGACCGGACCGCAAGGACCGCAAGGCGAACAAGGTGTCGCCGGTATCGCAGGTCCCCAGGGACCTCAAGGCGAAACGGGCGCCGCAGGCCCGGCCGGACCGCAGGGTGCGCAAGGCGAGCGAGGCGAGCAAGGCATTGCTGGCGTGGTCGGGCCACAGGGTCCACAGGGAGAAGCCGGTGCTGCAGGGGCTGCCGGATCGCAAGGCCCCCGGGGCGAGCAGGGCGTGGCCGGCGCAACCGGGCCCCAAGGCCCGCAAGGCGAGCCCGGTGTCGTCGATCCGGACCAGGTCGCTGCCATCGCCAATGCCGGCGACGCAGCCACCCTGGAAGACGCGCACGCCTACACCGACCGCAGCGCCAGCCAGACCCTGTCCTCGGCCAACAGCTACACCGACCTGCGCCTGGCCGCGCTGGCCGGCCTGTCCGACACCTTCCAGGACCTGCGCGACGACGTGAACCAACGCTTCAGCGAGCAGGACCGGCGCATCGACCGCCAGGGCGCGATGGGTTCGGCGATGCTGAGCATGGCGATCAACGCCGGCGGCACCGCCAGCGAACGCGGACGCGTGGCAGTGGGCGTGGGCTTCCAGAACGGGGAGAGCGCGTTGTCGGTGGGCTACGGCAAGCGCATCGGCAAGAGCGCCTCGTTCTCGCTGGGCGGTGCGTTCAGCGGCAGCGAGAAGTCGGCCGGCATGGGCTTCGGCTTCGACCTGTAGGGCGGGGCTCAGGGCTTCGCCGGAACCGCTGCGTCGTCCAGGGCGGTGGCGCGCTTGTTGGCCTCGCGGGCCTGCAGGCGCGCCGCGTACTCGGCGAAGGCCGGGCGCGCGGGCAAGGTGCCGAACTGCACGCCCCAGATGACCTGGCTGCCGACGTAGACGTCGGCGGCGCTGAAGCGTTCGCCCAGCAGCCAGGGTGCGGCGCCGGCGACGACGGCCTCCAGCGCATCGACCGTCTGCTCGAAGCTGCCGTAGCCGACCATGACCGATTTCTCCGCCGGCGCCAGCAGGCCCAGTGCCTTGGCCGTGATCGCCGACTCCAACGGCCCGGCGGCGAAGAACAGCCAGCGGTAGTACGGCGCGCGCAGCGGATCACCCGGCGGCGGCGCCAGCCCGGCTTCGGGGAAGGCGTCGGCCAGATAGGCGCAGATCGCGGCGCACTCGGTTACCACCACGCCGCGGTGGACGATGGCCGGCACCTTGCCCATCGGGTTGACCGCCAGGTACTCGGGCGACTTCATCGCCGGCCCGTATTCGATCACCTCGGTGCGATAGGGCTGCCCCACTTCCTCCAGCATCCAGCGCGCGATGCGGCCGCGCGACATCGGGTTGGTGTACAGGACGATCTCTCCGCTGGCCATGCGCGTGCTCCTGGATTCGGGGGCCGATGGGATGTCAGTAGGCGAACTCGCGGAACACCGGATCCACGCTGCCGCGCCATGGCCCGTGGAACAGTTCCAGCTTGCGCTCGGCTGCGGTCTGGCCGCTCTCGGCGATCTCGATGATCGGGTCGAGGAAGCGCGACTCGTCGATGCCGTCGCGGTTGAGCGCACCGCGCCGGCGCAGGCCGGCGGCGGAGATCTCCAGCGCCGCGATCGCCAGTTCGCGCACGCTGGCGCCGCGGAACGGCAGCTTCAATGCGGACTTCGGCACGCCGTCGCGCAGCGCATGGCGTTCGCCGCGGTCGAAGTCCTTGACCAAGTCCCAGGCCGCGTCCAGCGCCGCATCGTCGTACAGCAGGCCGACCCAGAACGCCGACAGCGCGCAGATCCGCGCCCACGGGCCGCTGTCGGCGCCGCGCATCTCCAGGAACTTCTTCAGCCGCACTTCGGGGAAGGCGGTGGTCAGGTGATCGGACCAGTCGCGCAGGGTCGGCAGCACGCCGGGCAGCACGTCCAGTTCGCCGCGCAGGAACTTGCGGAACGACTTGCCGGAGGCGTCCACGTAGACACCGTCGCGGTAGGAGAAGTACATCGGCACGTCGAGCATGTAGTCGACGTAGCGCTCGTAGCCGAAGCCGTCCTCGAACACGAAGTCGAGCATGCCGGTGCGATCCGGATCGGTGTCGGTCCAGATGTGCGAGCGGTAGCTGAGGTAGCCGTTGGGCTTGCCTTCGGCGAACGGCGAGTCGGCGAACAACGCGGTGGCCACCGGCTGCAGCGCCAGCGACACCCGGAACTTCTTCACCATGTCCGCTTCGGAGGCGTAATCCAGGTTGACCTGCACGGTGCAGGTGCGGGTCATCATGTCCAGGCCCAGGTCGCCGACCTTCGGCATGTAGTCGCGCATGATCCGGTAGCGGCCCTTGGGCATCCACGGCATCTGGTCGCGCCGCCACTTGGGCTGGAAGCCCATGCCGAGGAAGCCCAGTTGCAGTTCGTCGGCGACCTGGCGCACCTCGTTGAGGTGGGTGCCCACTTCCACGCAGGTCTGGTGGATGCTCTCCAGCGCCGCGCCGGACAATTCCAGCTGGCCGGCCGGCTCCAGGGTGACCGAGGCGCCATCGCGGACCAGGGCGATCGTGCGCGGCGGGTGGCCGTCCACGCTCTCGCGCACCGGGGTCCAGCCGAAGCGGACCAGGCCTTCGAGCAGGGCCTCGATCCCGTGCGGGCCGTCGAACGCGGGCGGGCGCAGGTCGTCCAGGCGGAAGCCGAACTTCTCGTGCTCGGTGCCGATGCGCCAGTCGGCCCGGGGCTTCTCGCCCGAGGCGAGGTAGTCGACCAGCTGGCTGCGCTGGACGATCGGCGTGTCGGCGGTGTGGCTGGGACTCGACAAGGGCGGCTCGCGGATCGCAGGCATGGGGGCGCCTGCGGAGCCCGCACTATATCGTGCCGCCCTGGCGCCAATGCGGTGGCTGGCGCGCCTCAGCATTCCGCCGACGTCGCCAAGCCGCCTGCACGGCATCCAGGAAGCGATGCAGACCCGTTACGATGCCACCCATGCCGCACACGACCCTGGGCCATCGCAGCCGCCGCCCCGAACTGCACCGCAGCGAGCGCGTGGGCTGGCTGCGCGCGGCGGTGCTCGGCGCCAACGACGGCATCGTCTCGGTTGCCGGCCTGGTGGTGGGCGTGGCCGCCAGCGGTGCCGGCCACGGTGCGATCCTCGCCGCCGGCGTAGCCGGGACCGTGGCCGGGGCGATGTCGATGGCCGCCGGCGAATATGTCTCGGTGCAGTCGCAGGCCGACACCGAGCAGGCCGACATCGAGGCCGAACGGCGCGAGCTGCACGAGGAACCCGAAGCGGAGCTCGAGGAACTGGCCCGGATCTACCGCCAGCGCGGCCTGGATCCGGCGCTGGCGCGACGGGTGGCCGAACAGCTCACCGAACACGACGCCCTGGCCGCGCATGCGCGCGACGAACTGGGCCTGGGCGAATCGCTGCGCGCCCGCCCGGTGCAGGCGGCGCTGGCCTCGGCGGCAGCTTTCTGCACCGGCGCGGCACTGCCGATCGTGGCCGTGCTGCTGGCGCCGCCGGCGCATACCTCGGCGGTGGTCATGGCCGCCACGATGGCCGGGCTGCTGCTGTCCGGCGGCCTGGCGGCCTGGGCCGGCGGCGCACCGATACTGCGCGGGGCGCTGCGGGTCGGGTTCTGGGGCGCGCTGGCGATGGTCGCCGCGCACGCCATCGGCAGCCTGTTCGACGTGCCGGTGTGACCGGGTGCGATCCGGGTCCGGCTGCACCTGAAACAAACGAATGCAGCCTACGGCAGCTCCAGCCAGCCGGCGACGACCTCGCGGGCCTCGTCCACGCCCTGCTTGTTCTCGCTGGAAAACGCCTGCACTCCCACCTGGCCGGCACCGGCCTCGGCCAGCGCCTTGCGCACCGCCTGCAGCGCCTGCATCTGCTGGCCCCGGCCGAGCTTGTCGGCCTTGGTCAGCAATGCGTGCGCCGGCAGCCCGCGGCCGACCGCGTAGCCGATCATCTGCCGATCGTAGTCCTTGAGCGGGTGGCGGATGTCCATCACCACCACCAGTCCGCGCAGGGCCTGGCGGGTCCGGAACCATCCGTCCAGGAATTGCTCCCAGTGCGCCTTCATCTCCATCGGCACCTTGGCGTAGCCGTACCCGGGCAGGTCCACCAGGCAGCGTTGCGGGGCGACTTCGAAATACACCAGTTGCTGGGTCCGGCCCGGGGTCTTGGAGACCCGGGCCAAGGCGTTCTGCCGGGTCAGGGCGTTGAGCGCGCTGGACTTGCCGGCATTGGAGCGGCCGGCGAAGGCCACCTCCCGGCCACCGTCCGGCGGCAACTGCGCCGGCGTGTGCGCCGAGCCCAGGTAGCGGGCCCTCTCGAGCGGATTGCCTAGGGGATTGGACATGGGTAAAGGATCGCATGCCGGGGCGACCGCCGGGGCCGGGCGCCGGTTTCGTTGACCGTCGCGCCCCGCCGCGGGGATAATCCCGGTGTTTGCGGCCGTCCACCCGACCCGGGGGGATGGCCGCCTGGATCGGGTTCCCGGAGCTTTAGCATGCGCCACGCTCGCGTTTTCGCCCTCACCGGACTGGCCTTCGCGGTCGCCACCGTCGCCGCCTGGGCCAACCAGGCCGCGGACGACGCCGCCCCCGCCGCCGCCACCGTGGTCGCCGCGCCGGACAACGCGCCGGTGGAGACCGCGCCGCTGGAGATCGACCTGTCCAAGACCCATTGGGGCGACGCCGAGGCCGGCGCGACTGCAGCCGCCACCTGCGCCGCCTGCCATGGCGTGGACGGCAACCCGAGCGATCCGATGTACCCGCGCCTGGCCGGCCAGGGCGAGAAGTTCATCGCCCAGCAGCTGGCACTGTTCGCCACCGGCCAGCGCAACACCGGCCTGGCCGCGGTCATGGCCCCCTTCGCCCAGGCCCTGAGCCCGCAGGACATGCGCAACGTGGGCGCGTACTTCGCCAAGCAGAAGTCCGGCGCCGGCCTGGCCGACGACACCCTGGTCAGCGAAGGCCGCTACGCGGGCCTGAAGTACTACGAGATCGGCCAGCAGCTGTTCCGCGGCGGCGACGCCGAGCGCGGCATCCCCGCCTGCATGGCCTGCCACGGCCCCAGCGGTGCCGGCAATCCGGGCCCGGGCTATCCGCACATCGGCGGCCAGTTCGCCGAGTACACCGCCCGCCGCCTGCAGGAATACCAGGCCGGCGTCACCAGCGAGCGGGATCCGGCCAAGTTCCACATCATGGCCAAGGTCGCCCACTCGCTGACCGAACAGGAGATCGGCGCGCTGGCGAGCTACCTGCAGGGCCTGCATCCGTATGCCGACGACGTCGCCGCCGCCGCATCGCACTGAACTTCGCGGCGCAGGCGCGGTCTGAACGCCGCGGCCCTTTCTCCAGACCCGCGCCGGCCCCAGGCCGGCGTCGTTTTTTCGGCAGACGCAAGGCCGCTACCGGGAGGCTCCATCGATGAAGGCAGTGCTGTGCGCGTTCCTGCTGGTCGTCCTGGCGTGGCTGCCGGGCGCGGCGCGGGCAGACGACCCACCCCAGGCCGGGCGCGACTACGTCGAGATCCCGGACGGCAAGCCCTGGGCCGCCAGGCCGGGCCGGATCGAGGTGGTGGAATTGTTCGGCTATGCCTGTCCGCACTGCGCGCACTTCGAGCCGTTGCTCAAGGAGTGGAAGCAGCGGCAGGGCAAGGACGTGGACCTGGTTCCGGTGCCGGCCGCATTCGGCGGCGCCTGGGACGCATGGGCACGCGCCTTTTTCGCCGCCTCCGATCTCGGCCTGCTGTCGCGTACCCATGATGCGGTGTTCGCCGCGATCCACCAGAACGGCCAGCTGCCGCGCAATCCCAGCGCACAGGAGCTGGCCGCCTTCTACGGCCGCTACGGCGTCGACCCGGAGCGCTTCCGCGCTGCGCTGGCCGATCCCAGGGTGGATGCGCGGCTGGCCCGGGCCCGCGAGTTCGCCATCGCTTCGGGCGTGGAAGGCACCCCGACCCTGATCGTTAATGGCCGCTACCGGGTGCTTGGCAGTACCCTCGAGGAATCGCTGCGCATCGCCGACTGGCTGGTGGCGCGCGAACGCCAGCCGGCCAAGTCCGGCAAGGCGCCCTGACCCATACGGCCGCCACGCCCCTCCGGGCACCGGCAGCCCCCTTTCCCGCTTCCAGGAGATCGTTTCCATGACCAAGCGCCATCTCAGCCTGTCCCTGCCGCTGCTGCTGGCCCTGGCCGCCTGCTCCGGCCGGGAAGCCCCCGCTCCTGCCGCGCCGGCAGCGGCACCGAACGCCGCCGCACCGACGGCCGCTCCGGCCGCCAGCGAGGCGCAACCGACCGAAGCCGCCACGACCGCGGCCGACACTCCGCCGCCGGCCGCGCCGCAGGGCCCGGCCCCGGTCGCCGGGGTGGACTACGTGCAGATCGCCAACGGCCAGCCGCTGCAGCCGGGCACGGGCCGGATCGAGGTCGCCGAGGTGTTCGGCTACACCTGCCCGCACTGCGCGCACTTCGAGCCGGAACTGCAGGCGTGGAAGAAGCGCCAGGCGGCCGACGTGGCATTGGTCCAGGTGCCGGCGCCGTTCGGCGGCTCCTGGGATCCGTATGCGCGCGCGTACTACGCCGCCGAGGCGCTGGGCGTGCTGGCGCAGAGCAACGAAGCGATGTTCGACGCGATCCATGTCAAGCGCACGATGCCGGTCGGCCCCAACGTGGGCGCCGCCGAGCTGGCTCCGTTCTACGCCCAGTACGGCGTGGACGCCAAGCGCTTCGCCGACACCTACAACAGCTTCGGCGTGGACGCGAAGATCAACCGCGCGCGCCAGTTCGCGGTGAAGTCCGGGGTCGAAAGCACCCCGTCGATCGTGGTCAACGGCAAGTACCGGGTGACGGTGGACCAGGACGGCTTCGGCAAGATGCTGCAGACCGTGGACTGGCTGGTGGCGCAGGAACGCGGCGGCGCGAACTGACCCGTCGGCCGCGGCCACCAGCATGGGTCCCCCCACCCGCGCGCACGACCCAGCGGACGCGCCGCCGGCCACGTCCGGCACGCGCACGCTGCGCGTGCTCAGCGCCAACATCCAGGCCGGTTCGAGCACCCGCCGCTACAGCGACTACCTGACCCGCAGCTGGTCGCACGCGCTGCCGGCCGGGGGCAAGCGCGGCAGCCTGGACGCGATCGCGCAGCTGGCCAGCGGCCACGACATCGTCGGCCTGCAGGAAAGCGATCCGGGCAGCCTGCGCTCGGGTTTCACCAACCAGACCCACTACCTGGCCCAGCGCGCCGGCTTCCATTACTGGACCCACCAGCCCAACCGCAGCGTCGGCGGCGTGGCCTCCAGCGCCAACGGCCTGCTCAGCCGGCTGGAGCCGGTGCGCACCGCCGACCATTCCCTGCCTGGACGGATCAAGGGTCGCGGCGTGCTGCTGGCGCATTTCGGCGGCGACCGCGAGAGCCTGACCGTGGCGGTGGCGCACTTGTCGCTGGGTGCCAGGTCGCGCCTGGCGCAGTTGTCGTTCATCGCCGAGGTGCTGCAGGACCACCCCAACGCGCTGCTGATGGGCGACTTCAACTGCCTGCCCGACCAGCCGGAAATGGACGTGCTCTACCGCAACACCGGCCTGCGCCCGCCCGAGTGCATGGTGCCGACGTTCCCCAGCTGGAAACCGCAGCGCGCGATCGACCACATCCTGGTCAGCGGCGACCTGAAATGCCTGGGCACCCAGGCGGTGGCCGCCGCCTTCTCCGACCACCTGGCCCTGGCGATGGAAGTCCAGGTACCGGAACGCGCGCTGCGCGGGTGAGCAGGCCGCGACTCAGAACCCGTAGCGCAGGAAGCCGCCGTCCACCGCGATGCATTCGCCGGTGACGTAGCTGGACGCCGGCAGGCACAGGAATGCGACGGCCCCGGCGACCTCCTCCGGCTCGCCAACCCGTCGCATCGGCGTGCGCGCGACCACTTCCTCGTAGTAGTCCGGGTCCGCCAGCGGCGCCGAGGTGCGCCGGGTGCGGATGTACCACGGCGCCACTGCGTTGACCCGGATCCCGTCCTCGGCCCATTCGGCGGCCAGGTTGCGGGTCATCTGGTGCAACGCGGCCTTGCTCATCCCGTAGACCACGCCGCTGCGCACATGGGTGATCCCCGACACGCTGCCGATGTTGACGATGCTCGAGGCCGCGTGCCGGGCCAGCAGCGGGTGCGCATAGCGCGACAGTTCGAAGGCCGAGAACAGGTTGGTCTCGAAGATCCCGCGCCATTCGTCCTCGGTGTAGTCCACCGCGGCCTTGCTGACGTTGCCGCCGGCGTTGTTGACCAGGACGTGCAGGCCTTCGCCCTGGTCCTCGACCCAGTCCAGGATCGCCTGGCGGTCGCCGTCGTCGGCCACGTCCGCGGCCATGGCCATGAAGTCCTGCGCCGGATGCCGCTCGGCCAGTTCGTCGCGCGCATCCTGCAACGGATCCTCCTCGCGCGCGACCAGCAGCAGGTGCGCCCCCAGCGCGGCCAGCTCGTGCGCGATCGCCAGGCCGATCCCGGCGCTGGCGCCGGTCACCAGCGCCAGCCGTCCATCCAGTCGCCACCGGTTCGCGTCCATCGGCGTAGGATAGCGCCAGCCTTCCCGAGGGAGTACGTCATGCCGGAACTCCACCGCGCCCGATCCCGCGCATCGATCGCACGTGCGGCGATCCTGTTGCCGATCCTGGGCCTGCCGTTGCTGCTGGCCGCCTGCCGCGCCGAACCGCCGCCGGCCGAGCGACCGCCCGAACCGCAGGCTCAGGCTCAGGCCCAACAGGCGCACACCCAGCTGCGCGACGCGATCAAGGAACCGCTGGACAAGGCCCGCGCGGTCGAGCAGACCCTGCAGCAGGCCGCCGACCAGCAGCAGAAGCAGGCCGACGCCGCCGAGGGTGAATGAGGGCCGGATGCCGGCAGCCGCCGGCATCCCCGCCCACCGCGGCTACAGCCCGCAGAAGCAGTACGCCAGCGCCTTCACCGGTGCGCCGTTGCGGTCCTTGACCGCGTTCTCGACAAAGCGCAGCTGCGCCTCGCTCTCCGGCAGGGTCCGCGCCAGCATCGCCCGGGCCAGGTCCGAGTCCTGCAGCAGGGCCGCGCCGATCCGGCTGCCGGCGAAGCCGGCCAGGAACTGCGCGAACGGGGTGGCCGGCTTGTCGAGATAGACCACGCGGTACGTGTCCTGCTCCAGTTCGGCGCGGCCGGCCGCGTCGGCGACCGCGTCGCCGAAGCTGCCCAGCTCGTCCACCAGGCCGCGTTCCTTGGCCTGGGCACCGCTCCAGACCCGGCCGCGGGCGATCTGGTCCACGTCCTGCACCGACTTGCCGCGCGCGGCGGCGACCTTGCCGGTGAAGTCCGCATAGCCCTTGTCGATCACCGCCTGGACCACGCGGCCCACCTCCGGATCCAGTGGTCGGGTCACGTCGAAGGCGCCGGCGAAACGGGTGGTGCTCACGCCGTCGGTGTGCACGCCGATCTTGTCCAGGGTGCGGGTGAAATTGGGGAACATGCCGAAGATGCCGATCGAGCCGGTGATCGTGGACGGATCGGCATAGATGCGGTCGGCGTTCATGCTGATCCAGTAACCGCCGGATGCAGCCAGGTCGCCCATCGACACCACCACCGGCTTGCCGGCGGCCTTGAGCTGCTCGACCTCGCGCCGGATCTGCTCGGAAGCGAACACCTCGCCGCCGGGCGAATCCACCCGCAGCACCACCGCCTCGACCTGGTCGTCGTCGCGCGCCTGGCGCAGCAGCGCGGCGGTGGACACGCCGCCGATGCGGCCGGCCGGCTGCTCACCGCCGCTGATCTCGCCCTCGGCCACCACCACCGCCACCTGCGGACGCTTGTCCACCGGCAGGCGGCGGCCGTCCAGGTGGGCCAGATAGCCGTCCAGGGACACGCTGCGGAAACCATGGTCGGCATCCGCGTCGGCGACCCCGCGCTCGGTCAGCAGCTGGTCCAGCTGCTCGCGGGTCTTCAGTCCGTCGACCAGCTTCATCTCCAGCGCGTACTTGGCGATGTCGCCGCCGGCAGCCTCGATGCCCTCGGGCAGCGCATCGATCTGCGCGGCCAGCTGCGCCGGGTCGAGCTTGCGCGCCGTGCCGACGTCGGCCAGGTAGCGCTGCCACACGTCGTTCATCCAGTACAGGTCCGCTTCCTTGGCCTCGGGCGAAGCCGCGTCGAGGATGAAGGGCTCGGCCGCGGACTTGAATTCGCCCACCCGGAACAGGTGCACGTCCACGCCCAGCTTGTCCTGCAGCGCGGCCCGGAAGTACTGGCGATAGCGGGCCAGGCCTTCCAGCATCAGGCTGCCCATCGGGTCCAGGTAGATCTCGTCGGCCTGCGCCGCCAGCAGGTACTGGCCCTGGCCGATGTTCTCGCCGAACGCCACCACCTGCTTGCCGCTGGCGCGCAATTCGCCCAGCGCGGCGGCGACCTCGCGCATCGAAGCCATGCCCGACGGCTGCAGGCCGTCCAGCTGCAGCAGCACGCGCTCGACGTGCTTGTCGTCCCTGGCCGCCTCGATCGCGCGCAGCAGGTCGCGCAGTTGGACTTCCTCGGCCGAGGTGTCGCCCAGCGCACGCGCCAGTGCGCGGCTGAGCGGATCGGTGGAGAACTGCTCCACCAGCCGCCCTTCCGGCGCGATTACCAGGGTGGTGCGCTCGTGCATCGGCGCCACCCCGCTGCGGCCCTTGCCGACCGCGACCAGGAACGCGACCAGCACCAGGAACAGCAGGCCGAAGAACAGCAGGTTGAGGATCAGCCGGCGGGTGAAGTTCATCACGTCCCACAACCCGACGAAGAAGCGGGCGACGGGACCGGGACGCGACGGCAGGGGGGGCGGGTTCATCGGACAGCGGCTCCGGCAGGCGGGATTGCGGGTTGCGGCATGCAGGATAGCCGCAGCACCGGCGGCTTACATGCGCCTCAAGTCACGGGGCCGGCCGGCGGTGCGGCCACGGCGACCGGCGGCGGCAAGCGACGCAGGCGCCAGGCCAGGCGCGCGGCCATCAGCAGCGCCGCCGCCGCCAGGCCGGCGATCAGGCCGGTCCACATGCCCTGCGGCCCACGGCCCAACCCCAGGCCCAGCCAGGCGCCGAGCGGCATGCCCAGGCCCCAGTAGGAGGCCATGGCCAGGAACATCGGCACCCGGGTGTCGCGCAGGCCGCGCAGCGCGCCGGCCGACATCACCTGGATGCCATCCGGGAACTGGAACGCGGCCGCGTACAGCAGCAGGGTCGAGGCCATCGCCGCCACCGCCAGGTCCGCGGTGTAGACCGCCACCACCGCACCATGGCCCAGCAACAGCGCGATCGCCGAGCAGGTCTGGGTCACCAGCACGATCGCGTAGCCGGCACGCGCGGCGCGGCGCACCCCGTCCGGATCGCCGGCGCCCAGCGCGTGCCCGACCCGCACCGTGGTCGCTTCGGCCAGCCCCATCGGCAGCATGAAGCACAGTGCGGCCACATTGATCGCGATCTGGTGCGCCGCCGCCGGCACTTCGCCCAGGCGTGCGATCAGCAGCGCGGTGGCGATGAACAGCCCGCCCTCCATCAACACGGTCACGCCGATCGGCAGGCCGACCGCGAGCAGGCCGCGGATCGGCGCCCAGCGCGGCCACTCCAGGTGCGCGAACAATCCCAGCGGCGCGAACCGCCGCGACTTCCACAGGTAGGCGGCGAAACCCAGGGTCTGCAGCCACATCGCGATCGCCGAGGCCGTGCCCAGCCCGGCCGCGCCCATCTCCGGCAGCGGCCCGAAGCCGAAGGTCAGCGCGTAGCCCAGCGGCGCCAGCGCCAGCAGGCCGCCGAAGCCGAACGCCATCGTCGGCCAGGTCCAGTGCGTGCCCTCGCTCACGTAGCGCATGCAGAAGCCCAGCACCAGCGCCGGCGCGCCCCAGCGCACCGCATGGCAGAACGCGGTCGCGCCGGGAACGATGTCGGCCGCGATCCCGAACGCGTCCAGCAACAGCGGCGCGGCGCTGAGGAACGCGAACATCACCAGCCCCAGACCCAGGCCCAGCCACAACGCCTGGCGGAACAGCGGCGCGATCTCGTCGCGGCGGCCGGCACCGTCCAGTTGCGAGACCGAGGCGGTCAGTGCGATCAGGGTGCCCAGCGGCACCATCATCGGCAGGTACAGCAAGGCCGTGCCCACCGTCACCGAGGCCAGGGTGAGGGTGCCGTGGCGGCCGGCGATGACGTTGTCGACGAAGCTGATCAGCCCCGTCGACACGTGGCCCAGCACCAGCGGCAGGGCGAGCGTGGCGGTGGCGCGCAGTTCGTGGCGCAAGCGCGGAGGATGGGCGGCAGGCGGGGACATCAGGGGGAAGGCACGACTTCGGTCGTGCGGTTGCACGGCGGCCGGATCGCGGGCCGGCCATTCTAGGGGGTGGCGGCTACTGCCGTGCGCGGGCCGCGAGCCAGTCCCCGCGCGACGCCGGAGGCTGCGCCAGCAGTTCATGGCGCAGTGATGCGCGCGCGGTCGGCGGCGTGCGCAATGCCAGTTCCCCCAATTGCGCGCGCTGCTCCGGGGTGAGTGCGCGCAACGCGTCCAGCAGCGGCACGCGCTCCTCCCCGGCGACGAAACCGATCAGCGGCTGCAGCACGGCGTAGTCGGCACCGAGCGCCGGACCCAGCCGCCAACCGCGGCGCTCCATCGCGTCCAGTGCGGCAAAGCGTGCGCGCAGTTCGGCCTGCGCCTGTGGTGTATCGGCCGCCAGGGCCACCGCCGCGGCACGCACGCCGGCCTGTTCGGATCCGTCCAGCCGCATCCAGTCCTCCTGCCCGCTGGTCTCGTCGGCGACGGCACTGGCCGGAGAGGCGGGTGCCGCCGTCCCCGCGGCGTTGCCCTCGTGCTCGATGCGTGACGCCGGCGCGCCCGCGGCGTACCAGGAAAGCAGCGCCAGGTCCGCCACCACCGGATCGATGGCCGGTGCCTCCGCCAGCGCGGATGGCCAACCGGTCGCGGCAGCCGCCGGCCCGGCATCCGGCAACGGTTCGACCGCGACCGGATCGTTGTCGTGTACCCGGAAGTCCTCCTCCTGCGCCGGTGCCACGGCCGCCGGCGCCACCGCGGCCGGGCGCGAGGACAGCCACCAGGCCGCAGCGACCGCGCCCAGCAACAGCAGCGCGGCCAGCGCCGCCAATCGCCAGGCGCTCCACCCGCGTCCGCC
>JAFLEA010000051.1 GCA_017302035.1 Lysobacterales bacterium | reverse complement strand
GACGCGGCGTTCGCCGCGCGCGACGCCGCGCGCGCCCAGGTGGCCAACGCCGGCCAGCAGGCCGCCTACACCACCGTGCGCGCGCCCTATGCGGGCATCGTCAGCGCACGCGAGGTGGAACCGGGCGAGAGCGTGGGCACCGGGCAGCTGCTGATGACCGTGTTCTCGCCCGAAGCGCTGCGGATCGAGGTGAGCCTGCCGCAGGCCGAGGCCGAACTGGTGCGTGCGCAGCCGCAGGCGCGGATCCTGTTCGCCGACGGCCGCAGCGTCGACGCCTCGGAGGTGACCGTGTTCCCGGGCGCCGACCCGGCCACCCATGCGGTCAAGGTCCGGGTGCAATTGCCGTCGCTCGATCCGGTGCCGCGGCCCGGCGTCACCGCAAAGGTCGCGTTCCCGGCGCTGGTCGGCGCCGCCTACCCGCGCGTGCCCGAATCGGCGCTGGTACGGCGCGGCGAGGTGAACGCGGTGTACGTGCTGGACGAGGGCCGCCTGTCGCTGCGCCAGTTGCGCCTGGGCGAACGCGGCGACGGCTCGGTCGAGGTCATCGCCGGCCTCAAGCCGGGCGAGACCATCGCCGCCGATCCGGTGGCCGCGGTGCAGGCACTGGTGGCCGCGCGCCAGGACGGCAAGTGACATGGGCGACGACACGACGGCTCACGACATGAACGCCCAGGACACCCACGATCACGGCCTGCACGCGCAGAGCACTCCCGCGCAGGAGGCGCCGCGCCTGGGCATTTCCGGGCGCATCGCGCGCTACTTCCAGGACAACCCGCTGACCCCGATCCTGGCCCTGCTGGGCCTGCTGCTGGGCCTGGTCGCGGTGGCGATCACCCCGCGCGAGGAGGAGCCGCAGATCGACGTGACCATGGCCAACGTCATCGTGCCCTTCCCCGGCGCCGACGCGCACCAGGTCGAGCAGATGGTGGCCTTCCCGCTGGAGCAGAAGCTGTCCGAGATCGAGCAGGTCAAGCACACCTACTCGATCAGCCGCCCGGGCATGGCCGTGCTCACCGTCGAATACGAGGTGGGCGTAGAGCGCCAGCCGGCGCTGGTGCGCCTGTACGACAAGGTGTTCTCCAACCAGGACTGGCTGCCGCAGGGCCTGGGCGTGGGCCAGCCGATCGTCAAGCCCAAGGGCATCGACGATGTGCCGGTGATGACCCTCACGCTGTGGACCGACGACGCGCAGCGCGGCGCGATCGACCTGGCGCAGGTGGCGCACAGCCTGGAGAACGAACTCAAGCGCATCCCCGGCACGCGCGAAGTCTTCACCGTGGGCGCGCCGGACCGAGCGGTGCTGGTGACGCTGGATCCAGCGCACCTGGCCAGCCACGGGCTGACCGTGGGCGACCTGGCCGGCGCGTTGCAGTCGGCCAACCTCGCCCGCCAGGCCGGCGAGCGGGTCGGCCCCGACGGCGTGGTCCAGGTGTCTTCCGGCAGCTTCCTGGCCGACCGCGACGACGTCGCCGGACTGGTGCTCGGCGTGTCCGGCGGCCAGCCCGTCCGCTTGCAGGACGTGGCCACGATCACCGATGCGGCCGACACGCCCGTCAGCTACGTCTGGCACGGCGCGCCGGCCGGCCGCGACGGCCCCGCCAGCGGCATGGCCCCGGCCGTCACCCTGGCCATCGCCAAGAAACCCGGCGCCAATGCCACCGACATCACCCGCGAAGTGCGCGAACGGATCGAATCGTTGCGCGGCCAGGTGATCCCGGAAGGCGTGAACGTGGTCGTCACCCGCGACTACGGCCTCAGCGCCAGCGACAAGGCGCAGACCCTGATCAAGAAGCTCATCTTCGCCACCAGTTCGGTGGTGCTGCTGGTGCTGTTCGCACTGGGCCGGCGCGAGGCGATCGTGATCGGCTCCGCGGTGATCCTGACCCTGGCCGCAACCCTGTTCGCCTCCTGGGCGATGGGCTTCACCCTCAACCGGGTCTCGCTGTTCGCGCTGATCTTCTCCATCGGCATCCTGGTGGACGATGCGATCGTGGTGGTGGAGAACATCCACCGGCACATGGCCCAGGGGGGAAAGACGCTGCGCGAGGCGATCCCGCCGGCGGTGGACGAGGTCGGCGGCCCGACCATCCTGGCCACCTTCACCGTGATCGCCGCGCTGATGCCGATGGCCTTCGTCAGCGGGCTGATGGGGCCGTACATGCGGCCGATCCCGATCAACGCCTCGGTCGGCATGCTGCTGTCGCTGCTGATCGCGTTGATCGTCACGCCGTGGCTGTCGCTGAAGCTGCTCAAGCGCCACGGGCCGGCGCAGGCCGGCCACCACGACACCGCGCCGGTGCTGGCCGCGCGCCTGCACCGCCTGTTCGAATGGCTGATGACGCCGTTCCTGGAGGCCGAGCGCGGCAAGCGGCGGCGGCGGGTGCTGTTCGCCGGCATGGCCGCGCTGGTGCTGGTGGCCGCCAGCCTGGCCGGGTTCAAGCTGGTGGTGCTGAAGATGCTGCCGCTGGACAACAAGTCCGAACTGCAGATCGTGGTCGACCTGCCCGAAGGCCGCACCCTGGAAGACACCGCCGCGCTGCTGTCCGAACTGTCCGGCGTCCTCGACCGCACCCCGGAAGTGCTCGACTACCAGGCCTACGCCGGCACCGCCGCGCCGATCAACTTCAACGGCCTGGTGCGCCAGTACTACCTGCGCAGCGGCGCCAACCTGGGCGACCTCCAGGTCAACCTGGTCGACCGCCATGATCGCAAGCGCAAGAGCCACGAGATCGCCGTGGAACTGCGCCCGCAACTGGCCGCAATCGGCCAGCGCCACGGCGCCTCGGTCAAGGTGGTGGAAGTGCCGCCCGGTCCGCCGGTACTCTCGCCGATCGTGGCCGAGGTCTACGGCCCGGACTACGACCGCGCGCGTTCGCTGGCCCGCGCCCTGGAGCAGCGCTTCCTGGCCACCGACGGCATCGTCGACGTGGACACCAGCGTGGAGGCCGACGCCGTGCGCGACGTACTGGCCGTGGACCGGGTGCGCGCCGCGCGCCTGGGCGTGTCGCAGGCGGCCATCGCCGAGACCATCGCCTCGGGCCTGCAGGGCCTGGACGCCAGCCACCTGGTGGACGACGCCTCCAAGTACCCGCGCCCGATCCGGCTGCGCCTGCCGGCTTCGCAGCGCGACACCCTGGACGACCTGCTGTCGCTGCGCGTGCGCGGCGGCGAAGGCCAGCTGGTGCCGCTGTCGGAACTGGTGCAGGTGCGCAAGGACGGCTGGGACGGCGCCATCCACCACAAGGACCTGCTGCCGGTGGTCTACGTGACGGGCGACGAGAGCAGCCGGGTCGACAGCCCGCTGTACGGCATGTTCGACCTGGTCGGCCAGGTCTCCGGCGAAGCCATCGGCGGCCAGCGGATGGAGCAGTTCTTCGTGCGCCAGCCGCCGGGCACCTCCGCCTTCTCGATCAAGTGGGACGGCGAATGGCAGATCACCTACGAGACCTTCCGCGACATGGGCATCGCCTACGCGGTGGGCATGGTCCTGATCTACCTGCTGGTGGTGGCGTACTTCCGCGACTACCTGGTGCCGCTGGTGATCATGGCGCCGATCCCGCTGACCGTGATCGGAGTGATGCCCGGGCATGCGCTGATGGGCGCGCAGTTCACCGCCACCTCGATGATCGGCATGATCGCGTTGGCCGGGATCATCGTTCGCAACTCGATCCTGCTGGTGGACTTCATCAACCACCTGATCGAACGCGGACACACGCCCGAGCAGGCGGTGATCGACGCCTGCGCGGTGCGCGCCCAGCCGATCGCGCTGACCGCGCTGGCGGCGATGGCCGGCGCCACTTTCATCCTGGACGACCCGATCTTCAATGGGCTTGCGATCTCGCTGATCTTCGGCATCCTCGTGTCCACCGTGCTGACCCTGGTGGTGATCCCGCTGCTGTACTACTCGCTGCTGTCGCTCCGTTCGCGCAAGCGCGGGCAACAAGAGGAGGCTTTCGCATGAGTCCGATTCCCTTCCGCACCGCCCTGCTGGCCGCGTGCCTGGCCAGCGTCGTCGCCGGCTGCGCACGCCAGCCCGATGCGGCGGCGGCGAACGACTCCGCCGCGGCCCCGACACCGCAAGCGGCGCCTGCCGAAGCCGCCCCACCGCAGGAAGACGCCGACCTGGCCCGTGCCAAGGCCGCAGCGATGGCCTTCAGCGGCCAGCTGCGCGGTGAACTGCAGGCGGCGATGGCCGCCGGCGGCCCGACCGCGGCAGTGGAGGTCTGCAACGAACGCGCCCCGCGCATCGCCGAGGCGGTGATGGCCGAGCATGGCGTACGCCTGGGCCGCGTCGCCCTGCCCGGGCGCAACCGCAACCCGGCGCAGGCGGCGGACGGATGGCAGCTCGACACTTTGCGCGCGTTGCAGCAGGCGGTGGACGGCGGCGGCGCGGCGGGCGAACAGGTCGCGGTGATGCGCGACGGCCTGCCCGATGGCGTGGCCCTGCGGATGATGCGCGGCATCGCCACCGAACCGCCCTGCCTGGCCTGCCACGGCAAGGACGTGGCCGAACCGGTGCGCACCGCCATCGCCGAACGCTATCCCGACGACCGCGCCACCGGCTTCGACGTGGGCGACCTGCGCGGCGCGCTGTGGGTGGAAGTACCATCGGCGACGCCCGCACCGACGGGAGGCACGCCATGAACGCCGACGCCACCATCAAGGTCGCCTGCCCGCACTGCAACGTCATCAACCGCGTGACCGCCGGGCGCCTGTCCGAGGCGCCACAGTGCGGTCGCTGCCGCCAGCCGCTGTTCGCCGGCCACCCGCTGGCGATCGAATCGGACGCGGCATTCCAGGCGCATGCGGCCAAGAGCGAACTGCCGCTGCTGGTGGACTTCTGGGCGCCGTGGTGCGGCCCGTGCCGGATGATGGCGCCGCACTTCGAGGCCGCCGCTGCGCAACTGGAGCCGGACCTGCGCCTGGCCAAGGTCGACACCGAGGCCCATCCCGACCTGGGCAGCCGCTTCGGCATCCGCAGCATCCCCACGATGGCACTGTTCAAGGCCGGCCGCGAGATCGGGCGCGTGTCCGGCGCCATGCCGTCCGGCGAGATCGTCCGCTGGGCCCGGTCTCAGCTCGCGCAGGCCTGACCGGGAGGGAGTCGCCATGACCCGCATCGTCGTCCTCGGCAGCGGCTTCGCCGCACTCACCGTCGTCCGCCGACTGCGCCGGCTGCAGGTCGATGCCGAGATCACCGTGGTCTCGCCACGCAACGAGCTGGTCTACCTGCCCAGCCTGATCTGGCTGCCGTCGGGCGAAAGGCGCGGCGAGGAACTGCGCATCCCCCTGGCCGGGTTCTTCGGACGCATGCGCGTGCATTGGCACCCGGGCAGCGTGCTGCAGGTGCTCGAAGGCGGGCGCCGCGTGGTCACCGACAACGGCGAACTGGGCAACGACATCCTGGTCGTCGCCGCCGGCGGCCGCTACCTGCGCAAGCTGCCCGGGATCGAGCATGCGCTCGTGCCCTGCGAAGGCATCGCCTCGGCCGAGGCCATCCGCGACCGGCTGGCGGCGATGGATGGCGGCACCATCGCGATCGGTTTCGCGTCCAATCCCAAGGAGCCGGGCGCGGTGCGCGGCGGGCCGATGTTCGAATTCCTGTTCGGCATCGATACCCTGCTGCGCCGCCAGGGCCGCCGCGACCGGTTCAAGCTGGTGTTCTTCAATCCCTCGAAGGAACCCGGGCAGCGCCTGGGCCCGACCGCGGTGCGGAAGATGCTGGGCCGGATGCGCGAACTCGGCATTGAAACCCACCTGGGCCACAAGCCAATCCGCTTCGAGGCGGACAAGGTGGTCACCGAAGGCGGCGAATTCGCCGCCGACCTGATCCTGTTCATGCCCGGGCTCACCGGCCCGGCGTGGCTGGACGAGAGCGAGTTGCCGCGCTCGCAAGGCGGCTTCGTCGCCGCCGACGAACATTGCCGCGCGCGCGGCCTGGAGCAGGTGTTCGTGGCCGGCGACATCGGCAGCTATCCCGGCCCGGACTGGATGGCCAAGCAGGCGCACCAGGCCGACCTGCAGGCCGAAGCGGTGGCGAAGAACATCGCCGCCGGCTTGCGCGGCGAACCCGCCAGACACGGCTTCAAGACCGAACTTGCCTGCATCGTCGATACGCTCGACGGCGGTCTGCTGGTCTACCGCAGCGAATCGCGCACCTTCACCTCGCCGCGTTCGCGCCTGTTCCACTGGCTCAAGCGCAAGTTCGAGGACCGCTACCTGAAGGCCTATCGTTGAACCCGCCCGGCCCGTTCGCGATGCGCGCGGTGCCGCCCGCTACCAGTCCAGCGCCAGATTCACCGCGAAACTGCGCCCCGGCTGGGTATGGAAGCCGAGGCCGTCGTCACCGGCGCCCAGGCCGCGCACGCTGGCCCACTCCCAGTAACGGCGGTTGCCGACATTGAGCAGGGCGGCGTTGACCCGCACGTGCGGGCCGGCCTCGTACCAACCGTACAGGTCGAAGCGGGCGTAGCCGGGCGGGGCGAACAGCGGCCCGACGCCGTGATCGATGCGGCGCATGCCGCGTACCGCCACCATCGCGCCCTCGCCGCCCCAGCGCCCGTTGCCGCCGTCGTAGCGCAGCCCCAGGGTGGCGCGCGGCGGATCGACACTGTTCAGCGGCAGGTTGCGGCGGGTGTCGTCGCCTTCGCTCCAGGCCATCGCGCCGCGCACCTGCCAGTCGCCGGCGCCGGCCGGCGCGACCGGCAACTGCCACAGCAGGTCGGCTTCGACGCCGCGGATGCGCGCGCGGTCGCGGTTGACCGACTGGAACACCAGCGCGCCGGTGGCCGGGTCGATGCCGAGGTTGGCACGCGACTCGATCAGGTCGCGGTAGCGGTTCTCGTACAGCGAAGCGCTGACGCGCAGGTCGCTGCCGACGTAGCGCCAACCCAGTTCCAGGCCCTGGCTGCGCTCCGGGCGCAGGTCGCGGTTGGCGCGGACCTCGTAGTTGTAGACCGGCAACGCCAGGCCGATGTTGACATCGCCGAACGGCGGCGCACGGAACCCGCGCGCATACTGGGCGAACACGCTGTGGCCGTTGCCGAACATCCAGCGCAGCGCCAGTCGCGGCGTGGTCTGCCGGGTCTCCACGTCCACCGGCGGGTTGTCCGGGAAGTCCTCCAGGTAGATCGCGTCCGGATGCGCGCGCAGCCGGTTCCACTCCGCACGCAGGCCGGGCACCACGGCGAAGTGCTCGCCCAGGCGGATCTCGTCCTGCCAGAACAGCGCGATGCTGTCGGCGTCGGTGTTGGGGAAATCGCGCACCGGCAGGTGCTCGCCCAGGATGGTCTGGCTGGTCTTGCCGGTGGCCAGGTTGGTCTCCAGGCCGTCGCGCAGGCCCTCGTAGCGGGTGCGCGACAGATCCAGGCCATACACGTGCCAGTGCTTCGCCCGCGCGCCCTCGTGCCGGGCCTGGCCCAGCAGCGACCCACCGACCGCGTCGGCCGCGTAGTCGAAGCGGCGCCAGCGCAGCGATTCGAACGGCGTGGCGCGGTCGGGAAGGCGGTACTGGTCGCTGTCCTGGCGGATGTCGGTGCTCTGCCAGTACGCCTGCGCCTCCAGGGTCTGCATCCATGCGCGCGCCGGAGTCCATTCGCCGCCCAGGCTGGCGCGACTGCGGCGCTGGCGGTCGTCGGCGCCCAGGCGGTAAGTGGTGCTGAAGCGGCCGCTGCCGAAGCGCAGCGAATTGACCTCGGTCTGGCGCGAGGCATCGCTGGCGTCGAAGGTCAGGGCGTAGCGGCCGCTGCCCTTGGCATCGCCGCGCGCCAGCTTGGCCAGCACGCTGCGGCGGGTGTAGTCGGTCGGGTTGGGACCGTCCTCCGCACGCCAGGCGCGGTTGCCGGTCTCGTGCCCGCGGCGCTCGGCGGCCATGGCCATCGCCTGCCAGCCGCCGGACGATTCGCCGGCCCAGCGCGCCGAGGCCAGCCAGCTGTCGTCCATGTCGTCGTAGCCCAGGCGGGCACCGACATAGCTGCCGTCGCCACCGCGCGCCAGCAACTGCTCGGGATCCAGCGTGCGGAACGAGACCACGCCGGCGAGCGCATCGCTGCCGTACAGGGTCGAGGCCGGGCCGCGCTGGATCTCCACCCGCTCCACCGCCTCCAGGTCCACCAGGTCGCGGCCGGCCGAGGCGAACTGGCCGATGCTGTAGTCGTCGGCCAGGGGAACCCCATCGATCAGGATCCGCACCCGGTTGCCCTCCAGGCCGCGGATGGCGAAGCCGCGCGCGCCCCAGCGGTGGCCATCGGCCACCACCGAAATGCCAGGCACGTAGCGCACCAGGCTGGCCGGGTCGCGCACCAGGCGCCGGTCCAGTTCCTCGCGCTCGATCTTGGACACGCTGGCCACGACCTGGCTGATCGGTTCGGGGGCGCGGCTGGACACCACCACCACCGTGTCGAGGTCGGTGATCGGATCGGCGGCGCCAGGCGCCTCTGCGGCGGCGGAGGTGGCGGAGGCAGCGAGCAACAGGGGGATGGCGAGGCGGGCGGAGGACACGGCGAGCGGACACGACTTGTGGAGTTGGGAAACATTCTCGCTTGTGGGTGCGCGGTTTCCCAGCAATTCCGGGCCTTTCGCTGCGAGGCTTGACCTACGTCAAAGCCGCCCCCCCGGGCATGCGGACAATCGAACATGTCCGCAACCCAGAGTTGCCTTTCGCAATGGCGATATCCATGAAACGCACGACACTCGCCCTGACCGTTCCCCTGCTCCTGGCCGCATCCGGGGCGTTCGCCGCCGACCAGCCGAACGGCGAGAAGGTCTTCCTCGACAACTGCGCCGCCTGCCACCAGCCGGACGGCAAGGGCCTGCCCGGTGCGTTCCCGCCGCTGGCCAAGTCCGACTGGCTGGCCAGCAAGACTCCCGCCGAGGTCGCCTCCACCGTGCTCACCGGCCTGCAAGGCGAGGTCGTGGTCAACGGCCAGACCTTCGACAGCCTGATGCCGGCACAGAGCCACCTGAGCGATGCCGACATCGCCGCGGCCGTCACCTACATCCGCGGCCAGTGGGGCAACCCCGGCGGCAGCATCAGCGCCGACGAGGTCAAGGCACTGCGCGCCAAGCTGGCGGTGTCCACCGACCCGGCCCAGGGCCAGATCCATCCCAACACCAGCCAGGCCCAGGCTGCCTACGAAGGCGCGCCGAGCACCCTCACCGGCACCGACATCAAGCAGGTGCGCACCCCGGGCGCACCGGACATGACCGAGGCCGAGTTCGCCCGTGCCTCCGAGATCTTCTTCCAGCGCTGTGCCGGCTGCCATGGCGTGCTGCGCAAGGGCGCCACCGGCAAGCCGCTGACCCCCGACCTGACCCAGGCCCGCGGCACCGATTACCTCAAGGCGCTGATCACCTACGGCTCGCCGGGCGGCATGCCCAACTTCGGTACCGGCGGCGAGCTGACCGCCGACGAAGTCAACCTGATGGCCAAGTTCCTGCAGCACACCCCGCCGAACCCGCCGGAGTGGGGCATGAAGGAAATGCGCGGCAGCTGGAACGTGATCGTCCCGCCGGAGAAGCGGCCGACCAAGCAGATGAACAGCTACAACCTCGACAACGTGTTCGCGGTGACCCTGCGCGACTCGGGCGAGGTCGCCCTGATCGACGGCGACACCAAGAACATCATCAACATCATCAAGACCGGCTACGCGGTGCACATCTCGCGCGTCTCGCATTCCGGCCGCTACATTTTCACCATCGGCCGCGACGGCAAGATCGACCTGATCGACCTGTGGATGAAGGTTCCCGACCGCGTGGCCGAGATCAAGATCGGCCTGGAGGCGCGTTCGGTCGAAACCTCCAAGTTCCCGGGCTTCGAGGACAAGCTGGCGGTGGCCGGCGCCTACTGGCCGCCGCAGTACGTGATCATGGATGGCGCGACCCTGGAGCCGATGAAGATCGTCTCCACCCGCGGCATGACCGTGGACACCCAGGAGTACCACCCCGAGCCGCGCGTGGCCGCGATCGTCGCCAGCCACGAGCACCCGGAGTTCATCATCAACGTCAAGGAAACCGGCCAGGTGCTGCTGGTGGACTACTCCGACGTGGACAGCCTCAAGACCACCACCCTGCAGGCGGCGCGCTTCCTGCACGACGGCGGCTGGGACGCGAGCAAGCGCTACTTCCTGACCGCTGCCAACCAGAGCGACAAGATCGCGGTGATCGACTCCAAGGACCAGAAGGTCACGGCGCTGATCGACGTGGGCAAGATCCCGCACCCGGGCCGCGGCGCCAACTTCACCCATCCCAAGTTCGGCCCGGTGTGGGCGACCTCGGCCCTGGGCAACGCCAACATCACCCTGATCGGCACCGACCCGCAGAAGCATCCGCGCGAGGCCTGGAAGGTGGTGCAGACGCTGCAGGGCCAGGGCGGCGGCTCGCTGTTCGTGAAGACCCATCCGAAGTCGCACAACCTGTGGGTGGACACCACCCTCAACCCGGAAGCGGCGGTCAGCCAGTCGGTGGCGGTGTTCGACATCGACAACCTGGACAAGGGCTTCGAAGTGCTGCCGATCGCCGAATGGGCCAACCTGGGCGAAGGCCCCAAGCGCGTGGTCCAGCCGGAATACAACGCCACCGGCGACGAGGTCTGGTTCTCGGTGTGGAACGGCAAGAACCAGCGTTCGGCGATCGTGGTGGTGGACGACAAGACCCGCAAGCTGAAGAAGGTGATCGACGACAAGCGGCTGATCACCCCGACCGGCAAGTTCAACGTCCACAACACGGTTCAGGACGTGTACTGATCCCTCAGCGGGGATTCCGGGCAACGGGCGCGGCGCAAGCCGCGCCCGTTGCGTTTCAGGGCCTTCACTCGGCCCATTCGCGATCGGTGGTGAAGGCGATGGTCAGCCAGCGGTCCGGGGTATCGGCGCCGATCGCCTCGCCGATCTCGTCGCGCAGCGCGTCCCATTCCTCCAGGGTGCGCGCGGGCCAGCCCGATGGCGCGATGAAGTACAGCTCGATCTGGCGGCCGCGACCGACCTTGGCCACGTAGGCGCAGTAGGAGACGAAGCCGTGGCGCTGCACGATCGCCTGCGCCACCTCGTCCACCTGCCGCTTCAGTTCCATCGGCGTGACCATCAGCACCTCTTCCAGCGCCTGCCGCACCGCCCGCAACGGGATCGGGAACACCACCAGGCAGACCAGCGCCAGCACCGCCGGATCGATGTACGGCGACATCCATTCCAGCGCGGTGCCCTGGATCGCCAGGCCGAGGACGAACGCCACCAGCAGCGCGGCCGTGATCGCCGTCGACATCAGCCAACCGCGCGCATCCATCGCCACCAGTTCCGAGCGTATCCGGCGGTTGGCGCGCCGCCCGTACCAGGCCATCGCCAGGCTGATGAGCGTGGTGACCGCCGCATACACGATGGCCTGGCTGAACTGCAGCGGCCGCCCCCCGCTCATGAAACTTCCGATCGCATTGATGAAGGCGTAGACCGCGGCCCCGGACATCAGCAGGCCGGTGGCGCCCACCACCATGGGCTCCAGGTGCCAGAAGCCCATGGTGAACTTCTCGACCAGGCGCCGGTTCGATTCGTCGCTGGCGTTGTAGGACGCAATCAGGTTGGCCACCAGCAGCGCCACCACGCTGGTGGCGCCGTCGGCCAGCGAATAGATGCCGTCGAAGACGATCGCGTAGGAGCCGCTCAGCAGGCCGAACACGATCCCCAGCGTGGCCACCACCCCGGTGGCGGCGATCGAAATCCGCAGCACGCCCTGCTCAGTCTGCATATGCCGCGGCGCCCGGTCCCGCCGTGCTGGTTCGTTCATGGGCGCCAGCATGCCTGAGCATCGAAAAATGGTCCAAGCCAAGGCCACCGCATCCTGTCGTCCATCGGGACCATGGACTCCGGTGACCCATGCAAGCGGTCCATGGCCTCGGGATGACTCACGCCACCCTGCTGCGGCGGATCCGCTCCAGGTGCACCAGCAGCAGCGAGATCGCCGCCGGGGTCATGCCCGGGATGCGCTGGGCCTGGCCGATGGTCTGCGGGCGCACGCGCTCGAGCTTCTGCTGCACCTCGGCCGACAGGCCACGCACGCCCGCGTAGTCGAAGCCGACGGGGATCGCGGCATCCTCGTGGCGACGCTGGCGCTCGATCTCCTCGCGCTGGCGCTCCACGTAGCCGGCGTACTTGACCCCGATCTCGACCTGCTCGGCGACCTGCGCATCGTCGGTGCCCGGGCCCAGCGCCGGTACCCGCATCAACGCCGCATAGCCCAGCTCCGGGCGCCGGATCAGGTCCAGCGCGCTGGTCTCGCGGCTCACTGCCACGCCCAGCGCGGCTTCGAGTTCGCGGCCCAGGGCATTGCCCGGCGCGGCCCACAGCACACCCAGGCGCGCGGTCTCGCGCTCGATCGCCTCGCGCTTGGCCGCGAATCGGGCCCAGCGGACTTCGTCGACCACGCCCAGTTCGCGGCCTTTCTCCGTCAGCCGCAGGTCGGCGTTGTCCTCGCGCAACTGGAGCCGGTACTCGGCGCGGCTGGTGAACATCCGGTACGGCTCGCTGGTGCCGTGGGTGACCAGGTCGTCCACCAGCACGCCCAGGTAGGCTTCGTCGCGGCGCGGCGACCAGCCTTCCTGCCCGTGCACGAAGCGCGCGGCGTTGATCCCGGCCAGCAATCCCTGCGCGGCGGCCTCCTCGTAGCCGGTGGTGCCGTTGATCTGCCCGGCGAAGAACAGCCCGGCCACGGCCTTGGTCTCCAAGGTGGCCTTGAGCCCGCGGGGATCGAAGTAGTCGTACTCGATGGCGTAGCCCGGACGGGTGATGTGCGCGTTGCCGAAGCCGCGGATCGAACGCACCAGTTCCAGTTGCACCTCGAACGGCAGCGAGGTGGAGATGCCGTTGGGATAGATCTCGGCCACGTCCAGCCCCTCGGGCTCGACGAAGATCTGGTGGCTGGCCTTCTCGGCGAAGCGCACCACCTTGTCCTCGATCGAGGGGCAATAGCGCGGGCCGACGCCCTCGATCTGGCCGCTGTACAGCGGTGAGCGGTCCAGCGCGCCGCGGATGATCGCGTGGGTGTGCTCGGTCGTATGGGTGATCCAGCACGACACCTGGCGCGGATGCTCGCCCGCATCGCCCAGGAACGACATCACCGGCGGCGGATCGTCGCCCGGCTGCTCTTCCATCACCGCGTAGTCCAGCGAGCGCCCGTCGATCCGCGGCGGGGTACCGGTCTTGAGCCGGCCCACCGCGAACTGCCGCTCGCGCAGGCGCGCGGCCAGGGTGGTCGCCGGCGGGTCGCCCATGCGCCCGGCGGCATACTGGACCTGGCCGATGTGGATCTTGCCGGCCAGGAAGGTGCCGGCGGTCAGCACCACCGCCGGGGCCTCGAAGCGCAGGCCCGTGTGGGTGACCACGCCGCATACCGTGTCGCCCCGGAGCAGCAGGTCGTCCACCGCCGCCTGGAACACGCGCAGGTTCTCCTGCGCCTCGACGCTACGGCGGATCGCCGACCGGTACAGCGCACGGTCGGCCTGGCAACGGGTGGCGCGCACTGCCGGTCCCTTGCTGGCGTTGAGCGTGCGCCACTGGATACCGGCGCGATCGGCAGCATGGGCCATGGCCCCGCCCAGCGCATCGATCTCCTTGACCAGGTGGCCCTTGCCGATCCCGCCGATGGCCGGATTGCAGCTCATAGCCCCCACCGTCTCGATGGCATGGGTCAGCAGCAGCGTGCGCGCGCCGGCGCGCGCCGAGGCGAGCGCGGCCTCGGTGCCGGCGTGGCCACCGCCGATCACGATGACGTCGTATGGATGAGCGGAGCAGGACATGGGCGATCCGTGGCGCGGGCCGGTCGCGGGCACGCGAACCGGGCAGATTCTACGGCCGGGGCAGGCGGAAGATTTGGCACGCTTCCTGCATCATCCAGGCGGTGCACCCATCGCGGCACGCGCCGGGGGGCGCAGACTGGAATTGGAACAGGGGCCAGTCATGCGCGCGACGGGGAAGCCAGGGGCCGATGGTCGGGGGACCATCGGCCCCATTTTTTTCCGCGAAACCTTGATCCGGCGCGGAAACGAGGCAGCCCGGCCAGGGGCCGGGCTGCCGCAGGGGCGTCGACGTCCGACAGGGCCGGAACAGGGGGGATCCAGATTTCCCTGCCGGACATCGACATGAACCGAGCCGGGCAGGTCAGAACGTGACGCACCCGGTCATCCGCAGATTAGCTTGCGTCCACAACCGCGCCAGCGCAAGGGGGCGATCAGGGCTCGATCGTGTCCCGCGTCTCACTCCGCGCCGGCCGCCGCGGCTCCGACGGTTCCTGCCTGGGCGCGCGCTGTTCCGCACCCCGCGATGGCTGCTGGAACTGGCGCGCCGAGGTTCCCTGGCCCTCCCCGGAGAAACGCGGCCGGCCACCGGCCTGGTTCCCAAAGTCCACGGGCGGCGGCGGACGCACGCCAGCGTCCCCCGACAGGCCACCCGGCCGCCGGGCCGGGGCAGGGCCGCCGGAAAACGATCCCGCATCGGGCTGCGGGCCGGCGTCGCCGACGAACGCATTCTGGCCGGGCCGCCGCGGGGGCGGCTCGCCATTGGTTTCGCCCCGCCGCAGGCGCTCGATGTCCCGCCAAGGGGCGCGGTTGAGCGGCGGCGGGCCGGCATCGACCGTTGGCCGCGTACCGGGCTGCGGCCGATGGTCGTGGTCGTCCGGCCGCGGATGCACCGGCCGGGGCGGATACGGCCGGTAGTAGGGCGGCCGCGGATAGTAGCCGTAGCCGCCGCCGTAGTAGCCGCCCGGATACGGGTAATAGTTGTACGGATAGCCGAAATCGACACCGAACGACCAGCCCGGACGGTAACGGTAGCTCTGGTACGACCCGCCATAGCCATAGCCATATCCGTAGCCGTACGACCCGTAGGCCGACCCGCTGTATTGCGGGGACGCGCCGGTGTAGTAGCCGCCGCCCCGGTCCACGTAGTCATAGCTCACGCAGCCGCTCAGGACCAACGCCGCGGCCAAGCCAGTGAACAATCGCAACTTCATGGGCAATCCCCCCGGTTCGAGGCTCCAGCTTCCGGGCGACGCATTGAATCCGTGCTTAACCCCGCCGTGGCGGCCGCCCCGGTTCAGCCGCCGCTGCCGTGGGCGCCGATGCGCTGCTAACCTTCCTGGATGCCTGTCGACCTCCCCACCGCCGACGACGTCCTCGCCGCCGCCGCCCGGATCGCCGGCCATGCCAACACGACGCCGGTACTGCGCTCGCGCACCCTCGATGCGCTGGCCGGCTGCGAACTGCACTTCAAGGCCGAGCACCTGCAGCGCAGCGGCGCGTTCAAGTTCCGTGGCGCGTGCAACGCGGTATGGTCGCTGCCGGAAGCGGACGCCGCGCGCGGCGTGGTCACCCATTCCTCCGGCAACCATGGCGCGGCGCTGGCGCTGGCCGCGCGCACCCGTGGCATTCCCTGCCACGTGGTGGTACCCGAAGGCGCGGTCGCGGCCAAGCTGGCCAATATCCAGCGCCACGGCGCCACGTTGTGGCGCTGCGCCCCGACCCAGGCCGCGCGCGAGGAAACTTGCGCCCAGGTCCAGGCCTCCACCGGCGCACACCTGGTGCATCCCTACGCGGATGCACGGGTGATCGCCGGCCAGGGCACGGCCACGCTGGAACTGGTCGCGCACATGAGCGGCGCCGGGGGCGTGCCCGACATCGTGGTGGTGCCGGTCGGCGGCGGCGGCCTGGCGGCGGGCACCGCGCTGGCGCTGGCCGCGGTGGCGCCGCAATGCCGGCTGCTCCTGGCCGAACCGGCCGGCGCCGACGACACGGCCCGCTCGCTGGCCGCAGGCGAGCGGCGCATCGATTTCGTCCCCGAGACCCTCTGCGATGGCCTGCGCGGCGCGCTCGGCCTGCCCAACTTCGACCTGTTGCACGCCTGGGGCGCGGAGGTGGCGACGGTCGCGGACACCGACACCGTGGCGGCGATGAAACTGGCCTGGCAGGTGCTCAAGCAAGTCATCGAGCCGTCCTCGGCGACCGTCCTGGCCGCAGTGCTGGCGCAACCGGCCCGTTTCGCCGGCAAGCGCGTGGGCGTGGTGCTGTCGGGCGGCAACGTCGACCTGGAGGCGCTGCCGTGGCCAGGATGAAGGGCGCCGGCAAGCGGCGGCGCGGCGGGTGGGCATGGCTCGGCTGGCTGCTGCTGGCGCCACTGCTGTGGCTGGCCGGGGTGGCCGCGTGGATCGTGTGGACCGGGC
This sequence comes from Lysobacterales bacterium, assembly GCA_017302035.1. GTDB lineage: Bacteria > Pseudomonadota > Gammaproteobacteria > Xanthomonadales > Xanthomonadaceae > Pseudoxanthomonas. The sequence continues at coordinate 2,207 of JAFLEA010000051.1, read as the reverse complement.
AACTCGACCAGGCCGCGCCGGCCGACGCGATCATCGTGCTGGGCGCGGCGGCCTACGACACCCGGCCCTCGCCGGTATTCCAGGAGCGCATCCGCCATGGCCTGGACCTGTACCAGCGCGGCTACGCGCCGGTACTGCTGTTCACCGGCGGCTACGGCAACGGCGCGCGCTACGCCGAATCGCAGGTGGCGCGCCGCTACGCCCTGCGCCAGGGCGTGCCCGAGTCGGCGATCCTGATCGAATCGACCTCGCGCAACACCCGCGAGAACCTGCAGCAGGCGCGCAAGCTGATGCAGCAGCACGACCTGCACCGGGTGATCGTGGTCAGCGACCCGCTGCACATGTCGCGCGCGCTGCGCCTGTCGCGCGAGCTGGGCATCGACGCGCTGGGCTCGCCCACGCCGAGCACCCGCTTCCGCACGGTGCAGACCCAGTGGCGCTTCCTGCTGCAGGAGGTCTACTTCTTCCACCGCGACCTGGTCCGGCACGCGGCCTGAACCCGGGCACGGCGGGTATGATGGACGCCTCCCCCGCAGCCGGCGTTTGACGATGAAGATCGATGGCACCCGCCGCCAGGACCGCACCATCGAGCTGGTGCTGGGCTATTACGATGCATTCAACCGCGGCGATCGCGAGACCATGCTCGCGCTGCTGGCCGACGACGTGGTCCACGACCTCAACGAGGGCAAGCGCGAGAGCGGCAAGGCCGCCTTCGCCGCATTCATGCGACGCATGGATGCCAGCTACCGCGAGCAGCTGCACGACATCATCGTGTTCGCCACCCAGGACGGCGACCGCGCCGCGGCCGAGTACGTGGTCCATGGCGAATACCTGCGCGACGACGAGGGCCTGCCGCCGGCGCGCGGACAGACCTACGTGTTGCCGGGCGGCGCGTTCTTCGACATCCGCGACGAGCGCATCGCACGGGTGACCAACTACTACAACCTGCAGGACTGGATCGATCAGGTTTCGCGCTGAGGGGACGCTCAGGTCCGGCGCCGGATCGGGATCTGCGCCAGCGGCACCGTGGCCACCTCATGGCCGCCCTCGCGGATCGGCGCGCCCGGCGCCGGCGCCCAGGCCTGGGCATAGATCACTTCCCAATGGCTGGGCAGCCTGCCCGCGGCGTCGCGCAGCGGTTCGCAGGCCGCCTCGGCGGCGGCGAAGCGCGCCCACCCGGCCAGGCCGCGCCGGCGCCCGACCATCGGGTTGCCCATCCCGGTCGCGCGCAGCTCGCGCAGCAGTGCCGGCAGGTCCGGGTAGGTGAGGGTGAACAGGTCGCGGTCCAGCACCGGATCGCGGAATCCGGCCGCCACCAGCGCATCGCCGAACTGCGCGATCGGCGCGAACGGGACCGCCCGGGACGACGGATCGACCATGGCGAAGGCCTCGCGCAGTTCCAGCAGCGTCTCGGGGCCGAAACTCGAGCACAGCAGCAGGCCGCCCGGCCGCAACACCCTGCGGAACCCGGCGAACGCCGCCGGCAGGTCCTCGACCCACGGCAGGCACAGGTTGGCGAACACCACGTCCACACTGCCCTCGGCCAGCGGCAGCGCGCGCGCATCGGCGCACACCCGCGCGAACGGACGCCACCAGCCCGCCTGCCGCTTCGCTTCGCGCAGCATCGGCAAGGCCAGGTCCAATGCGACCACCTTCGCCTTGGGCCAGCGCCGCTTCATCGCCGCGGCTGCGTGGCCGGTGCCGCAGCCCACGTCCAGCACCACCGCCGGCACCCGGTCGTCGAGGTAGGCCAGCGATTCGAGCAGGCGCGTGCGCACCTCGCCCTGCAGCACGGCGGCGGCATCGTAGCCGGCGGCCGCGCGCGCGAAGGCACGGCGCACGTGGCGGTGGTCCAACAACGGGTCCATGGGGATGTCGCGCGGCTCAGGACCGGGCATTGTCGGCGAAAGCGAGCAGTTCCGCCGCCACCGCATCCAGGTGGCCGAGGAACGGCGCATGCGCGGCGCCGGGCAGTTCGACGAAACGCGACCGCGGCGCCAACGCGGCCGCCGCGGCCATGCCGCGCGGATCGACCAGGCGGTCGCGGCGCCCGGCGATCCACAGGTTGGGCACGCGCAGGCCGGGCAGGCTGCGGCGCAGGTCGGCGGTGTCGAGCAGGCGCAGGCCGTCGCGCAGCGCGGCCGGGTCCGGCTCACCACGCGCGTGCAACAGCGTGCGCAGGGTCTTCAACTCCTCCCGGCCGTGTT